>JBBDJF010000121.1:0-62490 GCA_040880045.1 Sneathiella sp. | reverse complement strand
TGCGGACGAATGCATTTCAGGGCTGTCTGGATGAACAGGGAAAACCCTACTATTCCTTCAAGCTGAACAGCCAGAAGCTGGACGAGCTTCCCTTGCCGAAGCCGTTCGTGGAAATATTCGTCTACAGCCCGCGGGTTGAGGGCGTGCATTTGCGGGGCGGCAAGGTTGCCCGCGGCGGTTTGCGCTGGTCTGACCGACGAGAGGATTTCAGGACGGAAGTCCTCGGTCTGATGAAAGCCCAGATGGTGAAGAATACGGTCATTGTTCCCGTCGGCTCCAAAGGTGGTTTCTATCCGAAAAACCTGGCCAGCACGGGCACGCGGGAGGAGTTCCTGGCGGAAGGCATTAATTGTTACAAGATCTTCATTTCCGGCCTTCTCGATATCACTGATAACTATGTCGGCAGCATGGTCGTACCGCCGGAAAATGTCGTGCGTCACGATGAAGATGACCCGTATCTCGTTGTGGCCGCCGACAAGGGCACGGCGACATTCTCCGATATTGCAAATGAAGTGGCAATTTCCTACGGCTTCTGGCTCGGCGATGCGTTTGCATCGGGCGGCGCTGCGGGCTATGACCATAAGAAAATGGCGATTACCGCGCGCGGCGCCTGGGAATCGGTAAAGCGGCATTTCCGCGAGATGGGCCATGATACCCAGACCGAAGAATTTAACGTGGCCGGTATCGGCGATATGTCCGGTGATGTTTTCGGCAACGGCATGCTGCTTTCCAGGAAGATAAGACTGGTGGCCGCGTTCGATCATCGTAATATTTTTATCGATCCATCGCCCGATGCCGCACAAAGCTTTAAGGAGCGGGAGCGGATATTCGCCCTCCCGCGGTCTTCGTGGGAGGATTATAATACCAAGCTGATTTCTGCAGGCGGCGGGATCTTTGATCGCAAGGCGAAATCCGTTGCATTGACCCCGGAAATCAAGAAACTCCTCGATATCAAGGCCGATCAGGTCACCCCGAATGAAATGATGACCGCCATCCTCAAAATGAAGGTGGACCTGTTATGGTTCGGCGGTATCGGCACCTATATCAAGGCTGTTCATCAAAGCAATGGCGAGGTTGGGGATCGTACGAATGATGCCATGCGTGTGAATGGCCGAGATGTCCGTGCGAAAGTTATTGGTGAGGGCGCTAATCTTGGCATAACCCAGCTCGGACGCATCGAGTATGCATTGAACGGGGGGCGCCTTAATACGGATGCCATCGACAACTCCGCGGGTGTGGATTGCTCTGACCATGAGGTTAACATCAAGATCTTGCTGCGCGCCGTGCTTGATGATGGGGAGATGACGGGAAAACAGCGTGATCGCCTGCTTGTCGACATGACGGAGGACGTGGCTGAACATGTGCTGAGGGACAACTACCTGCAAACCCAGGCGCTGAGCACTGCGGAACGGCAGAGCGTAGATAATTTCAATGAAAATGTCTTGTTCATGCGGAGCCTGGAGAAGGCGGGCCGTCTTGATCGTGCGGTCGAAAATCTGCCGGATGATGAAGAAATTGCCCGGCGCCAGTCATCGAACACCGGCTTTACAAGACCAGAGATGTCCGTGCTTCTCGCGTATTCCAAGCTGACACTATATGCGGACATTCTGGAAACCAGCCTGCCTGATGATCCTTATTATGATCTATGGCTGAGCCAGTATTTCCCGCCACAACTGCGGGAAAAATACGCCTCTTATGTGACGGGACACCGGCTGCGGCGGGAAATAATCACAACGATCATCGTTAATCATGTTGTTAATCGTGCCGGACCGACCTTTGTCGCGCAAATGATGGAAGAGCAGGGATGTCAGGTACAGGATGTGACACGTGCCTTTGCCCTCGTCTGTGCGGTTTTTGATCTCGAAAAACTCTGGTCGGGGATTGAATCACTCGACAACAAGGTGAGTACGGATATCCAGGGGCGCATGATTGACGTTACGCAGAAACTGGCGCGCCGCGCAACGCTCTGGTGCCTGCGCCATCTTTCCCGCAAAGATGACATCGCCGAAGAGGTCAAGCGGCTCTCCGCCGATATGCGCAAGCTTGAAAAAGGCCTTGAAGATCTGTTGAGTGAAGAAGGACGTACGCGCTTTGTCGCCCGCGCGGAACAGCTTGTTTCCGATGGTGTGCCGGAACCGCTGGCGCGCCGGGTGGCGGCGCTGGGTCCGCTCAGGTCGTCACTGGATGTGGTTCAGGCCGGAAAGACTGTCGGACGACCGATTACCGAGGTTGGTGAAGTTTATTTCGCCGTTGGCGCCGATCTCAGTATCGACTGGCTGCGCGGTGCCGCGGAAACCATCGAGCCGGATAATAATTGGGACCGCCTCGCCATCACGGCGATAATCGACGACCTGTATGGTCAGCAGCGTGCAATCACGACGTCGGTCTTTGGGGGGGCGAACGGTCACAAAGGCCGCGAAGCGTTTAATTTCTGGGTTGGGAATAACCAGAACACGATCAAGCGCACAGGCGAGCTGATAAGGGAATTTAAATCCACCGGCGCTCTCGACGTTTCCAAACTCGCCTTTGCCAACCGCCAGTTCAGATCGATGATTACGTGATTGTCATCATTGCTTCTTTATCGTAGCGTAAATCCTTGTGGACGCATGAAATAGTGGAAATGGCATGACCGCAATCAGCGAGACGGCGCCGCGTGAGGCGGGCAGGCTTGGAAAATTTTCATGGGCCATGTTTGACTGGGCAAACCAACCCTATTTCACGGTTGTCACCACCTTTATCTTTGCGCCCTATTTTACGACCTATGTGGCGGCAACACCGGCAGAGGGGCAGGCTTATTGGGGTTATACTCAGGCGATTGCCGGAGCCCTGATTGCAATTTTAAGTCCGGTTTTTGGATCTATCGCGGATGCTGGCGGTGCGCGAAAACCCTGGATCCTGTTTTTCAGCATCCTGTGTGCCGTTGGCGCCTTCTCGCTCTGGTGGGCGGTCCCCGGCCTTGACAGCGGTATTTTCTGGATACTGGCGGGTATCGTGCTCGGTACCATCGGCGTCGAGTTCAGTATTGTCTTCAATAACGCCATGTTGCCAAGCCTCGTCCCCCCTGAAAGAATGGGCCGGTTAAGCGGTTTTGGATGGGGTCTTGGGTATATTGGAGGGCTTATCGCGCTCTTTATCGTGCTTTTTGGGTTTTCCATGCCTGAAGTTCCTATGTTCGGCCTGAATAAGGTTACGCATGAGCCGGACAGGATTACCGGTCCCATGGCCGCCATCTGGCTAATGGTTTTTATCATTCCGATGTTACTGTTTACACCGGACCGGGCAGCAACGGGGATATCGAAGGCGGCGGCTGTCCGCAATGGTCTTGTTGCATTGATGGTAACGCTACGGTCGTTGAAGGAACATCGCAACATTGTCTACTTTCTCGTTGCGCGGATGTTTTACAACGACGGGATCCTCGCCTTGATCGGATTTTCGGGAATCTATGCGGCGGGCCTGTTTAATTGGGGCACAACGGAACTTGGAATTTTCGGTATCCTGATAAATTTCTTTGCGATCGCGGGATGTTTTATCGGCGGTTTTCTGGATGACCGGCTCGGCTCCAAGCCTACAATTGTTATATCTGTTCTCGGACTTGCCTTCGCTTCCGTCGGGGTGTTGTCGATCAGCGATGGTCAGGTTCTTTTCGGTCTTCCTGCCGCGATGCCGGTGGAGGGAGGAGCGTTGCTTGCAAGTCCGGCCGAGATGGTCTTTATGGTTTTTGCCTTTATCATGGGATTGTTTTTCGGTCCGGCACAGGCTGCAAGCCGTACCCTGATCGCCAGGATGGCACCGCCGGAAAAGGCGGGGGAATTTTTCGGGCTCTTTGCACTGTCCGGTAAAGCGACGGCGTTTGTCGCACCGCTGATGATCGGTATTGTCACATCGGCGACCGGACAGCAACGTCCGGCCATGATCGTGATATTTATCCTGTTGATGATTGGCGCGGCACTGATGAGTTTCGTGCGCGAACCTGCCCACAGATGATTTTCAGGTCAGCTTGACGGCGGTTCCCGAAACCGTGACCATCAGCATGCTGTCGCCGATTACCTCGACATCAACGCTGATCCCGACAACGGCATCTGCGCCAATATCGGCGGCTTCTTCTTTCAAGTCTGCAAGCGCATGGGCCCGGGCATTGCGGATTTCCTTTTGATAGGCGTCGGATCGTCCGCCGAGTGTATCCGTGACACGGGCGAAAAAGTCGCGGATAAAGTTGGAGCCCATAACGGCCTCCCCGCCGACAACGCCCATATAGGCGGAAATCGTCCTGCCTTCAACGGATCCTGTGGTTGTTATGATCATCTGCGCGCCCCCCTGAGTCTATTAATGACGGAAATGTCGCATGCCGGTAAAGACCATGGCAAGCCCGGCTTCGTCTGCTGCGGCGATAACGTCATCATCCCGCATGGATCCGCCGGGCTGTATGACGGCAGTGGCGCCTGCTTCTGCGGCCGCGAGGAGGCCGTCGGCGAAGGGGAAGAAAGCATCGGAGGCAACAACGGACCCCTTGGCCCACGCAGTTGTCTCGCCTGCATTCTGCGCGGCCTCCAGCGATTTGCTGGCCGCGATTTTCGAGGAATCCACCCGGCTCATCTGGCCTGCGCCAACGCCGACCGTGGCACCGTCCCGGACATAGACAATGGCGTTGGATTTGACGTGCTTGGCGACCGTAAAGGCAAACTTCAGGTCCTTCATTTCCTGATCACTGGGGGCGCGTTTGGTGACGACTTTCAGCTCAGGACTGGCCGTCAAGGCATTGTCGCGATCCTGTATAAGATACCCGCTCGCCAGTGACTTCACGAGGCGGCCTGGATCGGCGGGGTTTGGCAAGCCGCCGGTCAGCAGCAGGCGAAGGTTCTTCTTGGCGGCGATAATTTCCTTTGCGGCATCTTCTGCGTCCGGTGCGATAATCACTTCGGTGAATATCTTCACAATTTCCGTCGCGGTTTCGGCATCCAACGTCTGGTTCAGGGCGATAATCCCGCCAAAGGCGGATGTGGTATCGCAGGCAAAGGCGGTTTTATAGGCATCCGCTAGAGTAGATGCTGTGGCAACCCCGCAAGGGTTGGCGTGTTTTATGATGGCGCAGGCTGGTCCATGTGTTTTCGGATTAAACTCGGCGACCAATTCAAAGGCGGCATCGGTATCATTGAAGTTATTGTAGGAAAGCTCCTTGCCCTGAACCTGCGTCGCTGTTGCAACCCCGATCCGCTTTTCGGCGTTCGCGTAAAAGGCTGCCGACTGATGCGGATTTTCTCCATAGCGAAGCGTTTGCTGACGTGTCCCGGCCAGTACCAGACGATCCGGATAGGTCTCTCTCAATTGATCCGCATACCAGCTGGAGATTGCTGCATCATACGCGCCGGTTCGCGCGTAAGCCTTGGCGGCCAGTTTCTTGCGTAGTTCAAGGCTCGTTTTGCCGCCGGTTTCCGTGAGTTCGTCGATAACCGCCTGATAATCACGGGCATCAACAACAACAGTGACAAATCCGTAATTCTTGGCGGCGGAGCGGATCATTGCCGGTCCGCCAATATCGATATTCTCGATGCAGGTGTGAAAATCGGCCCCCTTGGCGACCGTCTCCTCAAAGGGATACAGGTTGACGATGACAAGGTCGATGCCGCCGATACTGTGGTCCGTCATCGCCTTTGCATGTTCGGGGTTATCCCGAAGGGCAAGAATGCCGCCGTGAACGGTTGGATGCAGGGTTTTTACCCGGCCGTCCATCATCTCGGGGAAGCCGGTATGCTCGGCAACCTCCGTTACATTCAGACCCGCCTCCATCAGCATTTTGGCGCTGCCACCGGTGGAGAGAATTTCTATATTTAGCGCGGCGAGCGCCTTGCCAAGCTCTACAAGGCCGGATTTATCGGAAACGGAAATAAGGGCGCGAGAAACAGGTTGCAAATCGGTGCGGGACATCGATAAACATCATCCTTTAATGCTGTTGTTGCGGGGTATGCGCCCTATAGCACGCAGCGTGATATAGCGGAACCTTTTAACGAAAAAAAAACTTGGACAAACTACAATTGCGGCGTTACCAACGTCACACATATATATAACGGAACAGATTATCCCATGGCGAAATCAATACCGGCGGCCCTTAAAGGACGCGATAAGGTCAGCAGCAAAACCAAAATCTCCATCGTGGGCCTCGGCTATGTCGGGCTTCCTCTTGCGGTCGCGCTGGCGCGGAGCTTTGATGTGATTGGCTTTGACATCAATAAGGAGCGGGTAAAGGAGCTTCGCCAGGGTTTCGATCGGACCATGGAGATTGATGCGCCGAACCTCCGGGCCAGCAGTATGCGCTTTACGACGGATATCAATGATACACGCGATGTTGATATTCATATCGTGACGGTCCCGACACCGGTTGATGAAAATGATAAACCGGACCTGAGCCCCCTTAAAGGGGCCTGTGCCGCAGTTGGGCCTGTTCTGAAGGAAGGCGCGATTGTCGTCGTGGAAAGCACCGTGTATCCGGGCGTCACCGAGGATGTTTGCGGACCGTTGCTTGAAGAAACCTCCGGCATGAAATCCGGTGAAGGTTTCTATCTTGGCTATTCACCTGAACGGATCAATCCTGGCGACAAGGTCCATACCGTGGACAAAATCATCAAGGTAGTCTCCGGGCAGACGGAGGAAGTGACGGATATTCTTGTGGATATATACGGATCTGCAACGACGGGCGGGACGTTCCGGGCACGCAATATCAAAACCGCCGAGGCTGCAAAGGTGATCGAAAACGCGCAGCGCGATATCAACATCGCTTTCGTAAACGAAGCCACGATGATTTTCCAGAAGCTCGGGATATCCGCCTATGATGTACTGGAGACAGCGGGCACGAAATGGAATTTCCTGAATTTCACGCCCGGGCTTGTCGGCGGTCATTGTATCGGCATTGACCCCTTCTATCTCGCCCATCGGGCGAACGAGGTTGGCCATTTTGCCGATCTGATCCTGACCGGACGGCGTATCAATGAAAATATGGGCAAATTCATTGCCGACAGCATCAATGCTAAACTTGACGGTAAAAGCAAGATTCTTGTCCTCGGCCTGACATTCAAGGAAAATGTGCCTGATCTTCGCAATACCAAGGTGAAAGATATTATCACCGTACTTCGCGACCTCGGTCATCAGGTGGACATTCATGACCCGCTCGCGGATAAGGCGGAGGCGCTGCAGTTCCTCGATATTGATCTCATCGAAAGCCTGTCTGACCTGAGCGGTTATGACGCTATTGTCGGGGCGGTCGCCCATTCAGTGTATCGCGATCTTTCCCCGGCCGCGCTGGAAGAAATGATCGAAGGTGAGGGGCTGATCGCCGATATAAAGGGCATCTGGCGCAATACGGAGTTTTCGCCCTCTATCAAGCGTTGGCAGCTTTGATTTTTTTCAGTCCGAAAGTCGGGTAAGCGCCCATTTGATCAGGATCGGTTCCTGATCGATCAGCTGCCCGTTGATCACGATTTGCTGGTTATGGCGCCGCTCTCCGGGCTCGCTGCAATAAACACTTTCCTCCAGCGCGAGGCGCGGTGCGGCGGTCAGAAATTTCCAGCCTGCGCCGCTTGGGGTGCGGATCAGGATATTTTTGCCACTGGCGCTTCTTGAAATGCTTAAATCCGGATGGAGATGAAACCGCAGGCTGAAATGAGAACGACCGGAAGGGGGCATTCGTTCCGGAATTATCTGGTCCTCACCGCGCAGGGCCTGTCCGCTTGCATCGAGATAAAGCCGACGTCGATGCAAGACACCGACGGTATCTCGATATCCGTTGCTTTCAAGATCAAGCCAGATATTCCCTTCATCCTCATTGCGCGTGACATGGCCGCGGCTTTCACCTGTGGTATCGCGCGGCGGGAAAACTGCGTTGATATTATCGAACCCGAGAGTCGAATAGGCGGCCGTTGCGGCAAGTGCCTTGCCCCAGGCGGAGTCAGGGTCGCGTACCGCGCCGCAGTTCACGATAAGCCTTTCCCGACCATAGCTGAACTCGAAGCTTAACAGTCCGGCGTCGCGCTGGATTTGCGAGTCTCGCCCGCCTTCACCGCTTTCAAGGATGAGTAAGGCGCGACCGGCCTTCAACCGTTCAAATCCGCCTTGCGGGAAGCGGTGCGGTGGCCGCCCGGTGGCATCTGACAGGGCCAGAAGATTATCGCAAATGCCATCCGGCAGTTGAAGGCCACCGTTAAAGAGTGCGAGGCCGCCGTCGCCATGCTGGAAAAAGCGGATAGCCGGAGCCAGCCGGTCAATCGCATTATTGATGGCGACCGGTACCATTTCATTTGCCGACATCAGCGTATTGCGAATACCGATCAGGTCCCCGAGGAGGGTCAGATGCCGTTCGGGGTTACGGGAGATATGGCAACCATCCGCCAGCACTACTCGTCCAAGCTCGGCCTCTAGTGAGGTTAGGATCTTCGCGCATTGCTTTCCCATATCCGGAAAGGAAAGCGCACCATAAAGCAATGCCTGCCAGCTCGATACCCGGTCTTCCCCTTGAGCTTTGCTTTTCGTGAGTCGGCTCAGGTGAATGTACTGACGGCGCAAGCTGCGCAGGAATTTGTAGTTAAATTCGCTTTCTTCCGCTTCTAGAAGAAAACGATTGTGGCAGAACCAGGCAATCAGCCGCCGTGATAGAACATCCTCATCCCAGATATAGGGGCGGTAACTGTCAAACTCTGCAATCCAGGAAATGATCAGGGCACGGGCATGGCGTTTTGCGGCTTCGCTGCCATTTGCGACGAAATCCCGGAGCCAGGCAAACCCATGCAATTCCTTATGCCAGGCGAGGGGCATCCCCTCCACATGCCAGGGTTCCTGATCATCCTGCTCAAGACTGAAGCCACCGAAATCGAACTCACCCTGAAAAATCTTGTCGGCCCGCTCGCCATCGCCGGGGAAAATATCGACAGGGGCAAGGATAAGCCGCTTCGGAACCCGGCTTTTCAAGAGGGCCTGATAGGCGCCGCTTGCGTATATCACATCGGAAATCAGTCGCCGCGATGGAAGGCCTCCTTTCGCAGGCGTTGTCGCGGTCTTGATCATGTCCGTCCCAATATCGACTTGATATTGGCGGCATACTGGTCGGGCCCGCCCTTGAATACCGCACTGCCGGCAACAAGGAGGTCTGCACCGGCCTCAATCACCTTCGCTGCCGTTTCTGAATTGATGCCACCATCCACTTCCAGATCGATATCGCGCCCCGACTCATCAATCATTGCCCGGATGGTTCGTATTTTATCAAGTTGAGACGGGATGAACTTCTGCCCGCCGAAACCGGGATTGACGCTCATCACCAGAATAAGGTCCACATCATCCATGATATGTTCCAGGGTGGAAGCGGGCGTGGACGGATTTAGCGATACGCCCGCCTTGATCCCATGGGACTTGATTAGCTGCAGGCTGCGGTGAAGATGGGCTCCTGCTTCCTGATGCACCGTAATAATATTTGCGCCCGCATCGACAAATTCTTCAATATAAGGGTCGACCGGAGATATCATCAGATGGCAGTCAAAGGGTAGGTCGGTATATCCACGCACGGACTTGGTTACTGCCGGACCGAAGCTGATATTCGGGACGAAATGCCCGTCCATTACATCGACATGGATAAAATCGGCACCAGCGCTGGTGATGGTGCTTATTTCCTCACCAAGTTTTGCGAAATCAGCAGCAAGGATGGACGGAGCTATTCTGACCGGTTTACGCATGAGAATTCCTTAAAACGGACGCGTTATCTGCTCTAATGTCAGATTAAACATTTCTTTACCATGACAAATTGGGGGGCTCAAGCTGTGCCGGTAGATATTTTACGGAGGCGGGCCGCATAAAAGCCGTCCATTCCTCCCAGATGAAAGGGCAAGGAACGCAAATCGCCTTGCAAGTTTATAAGTTCCGCAACACCGCCGACCTCCACTGGGCTGACTGGATCCCGCTCAAGACTCGGGTCGCGTTCGAGCAGGGCCGTAATCTGCGCCTCACCTTCCTCAGCCTGAAGGGAGCAGACGCTATAGAGCAGCCGCCCGCCGGGCTTAAGCATTTGCGATGCTGCATCAAGGAGTTGGCTCTGCAACTGCGTGAGCTTCTCGACATCCGCCTGTGATTTCAGATAGGCAACGTCAGGATGACGACGAAGTGTGCCTGTGCTGGAACAAGGGGCATCGAGCAGGATGCCATCTGGGGTATCTTCAGGCACAAAGTTTGCTGCATCGCCGACAACGGTTGTTACCGGCAACTTCAGCCGTTCCATGTTTGTAACAAGACGCTCAAGTCGGTTCTTCGACCGATCCACAGCAATGACATTTGCCCCGGAGGCAGCAAGCTGTGCTGTCTTGCCGCCGGGCGCGGCGCAAAGATCAATCACCAGCTTTCCCGAAACATCCCCGAGCAGCCTTGCTGGTAAGGCGGCAGCTGCGTCCTGCACCCACCATTCACCCTCGTCAAACCCTGGAAGGTCCGTCAGGACGGTTGTTGTTGCACGGCGTAGGGTGCCGGTCGGTAGCTGCACCGCATCAAGTTCCATTGCCCATTTTTCCGGATTGCTTTTGACGGATAGATCAAGCGCGGCTTCTGATAAATGCGCAGTGGTGATCTGGCGAGTGACGTCTTCGCCATACTGTTCCGTCCATGCATTCCAAAGCCAGTCAGGGGTATTTGCGCGCGGTATATCGATCTGTTGCAACAATTTCCTGCCCTGCCGGTCCGTCCGCCGGAGAAGGGCGTTGATTAGCCCCTTATGCTTGCTGCGCTCCGGTACAAGAGCAACAGTATCATGAACGGCGGCGTGGATGGGAATATCCATGAACAGGATCTGGGTAATGCCGATCCGCAGAATATGACGTATGTCCTGGGCTTTCTCCGGTAACGGCCGATCCAGCATTTTACCGATCAGGTTGTCAATAACACCAAGATGGCGCAAACTGGTGGATGTGATTGCGCGGGCAAGCGCCCGGTCCCGTACACTGAAACCGTGCAATACGGGATCAAGAACCTCTTCAAGCGGTTGGTGCTTTTGCAGCACACGACCGAGAAGCTGAACAGCGGCATGGCGGGAATTGGCGGGAGGAGCGTTCATGCGCGGCTTCTAGCTGAAATTTGCCTTGCGGTCTATAGATGCTTCAGAAATACTTGTTTCTATTTTTCAGAACTATGGATCCAGAATACAGATGACAGAAAAAAAGACGGAAATCGAACCAGCCGACAAAGACAGTAAGTCTTCAGCCATCAAGCAAAAGCAGGCAAAAGGCGAAGTCGGCGGCCCCAAAGGATTGGAGCCGACACGCTATGGCGACTGGGAACGCAAGGGAATTGTCAGCGACTTCTGAACGACTGTCAGTATCAGGCGGGCTTCCCGCGCTCGGATAGCCAAATACCGAACAGCACGAGCGCAAGCGCGGCACCGTGGTAAAATTCGAACGGTTCATCAAGGAATGTGACAGCAAAGATTGATGCGAATATCGGCACCAGATTAACGAAAATGCCTGCGCGTCCGGGACCAATAATGCGCACCCCCGTCATAAAGGCAATCTGTGCGATAATGGACGGAAACAACGCGACCATAACAACTATCACCCAGCCGGTGGGTGTCGGCGCCTGAAAATGCCCCAAGGAGGCTTCTATGAGGGTGAAGGGGATGGAGGTCAGGAAAGCGGCTATCGCCATTACGGAAAGGAAAGAAAGCGCGGAAATTTCCGGGCGGTAACGCAGCGAGACCGTATATCCTGAATAAAGCGCACAGGCCAGCAGCATCAGGGCGTCTCCCTGATTGATTTCTAAGCTGGCAAGCCTTCCCAGAGAACCTCCAGAGGCGATTATCACGACCCCGAATATCGTCACGGCGACCCCGATTGATTGCAGCGCCGTAACCTTTTCCTTAAAAAAGATAAAGGCCAGCATCAAGACGAAAACAGGAATCGCGCCTTGTAAAATCCCGATATTAATGGCTGTGGTTGTGTGGGCGGCCAGGTAGAACAGCATGTTAAACCCTGTAAATCCGAAGGCCCCCATGACCAAAATGTAAAGCAGGTGCTTTTTCAGGATCGGCCAGTCCCGGCGAAGATGGCCTTGTGCGACGATTGACATCAGGATTACCACAAGAAGCCAGCGTAAGCTCACCAGGGCAATTGGTGAAATCTGATCTACTGCGAGGCGGCCCAAAATGGCATTCATCGCCCAACATGTTGTTGTCAGGGTCAGCAGCAGATAAGCCTTCACATTCGAGGTTTTTTTCAGCAGCTGGTCGGAGGGGGAGGACATAAATACGCTCGATTAATCCGGTTTTGCAATCGCGACCTTACGCGATACAGCACGGCAGGCCAAACGCTTTTACAAAGTCACAGGTTACGTCATACGGAAATCCTGAATGATATTCATATGCGGCATCCCATAGATATACATCTGTGCCCCATCGAAAAACCGCAACCACGCACCGGATATCCGATTTCGAATGGTCGCCTATAGCCCGCCCATTTTGCAGATCAGTGCCCAGGAGGCATCGTCAACCGGGACGACGGAGAGACGGCTCTGACGAACAAGTGCCAGTTCTTCAAGCCGTGGCTCTGCCTTGATATCGGCAAGTGAAACCGGATCAGGTATCGCCTTGACCGCCTTGACATCAACCATGCCGAAGCGGCCCTTCTTATCTGTATGATCGGGATAGTATTCCTTGATTACCTCGACAATGCCGACAATCCGCTTTTCAGAAACCGAATGATAGAAGAAACACTGATCCCCGATCTTCATCGCTTTGAGGTTGTTGGACGCCTGGTAATTGCGGACACCGTCCCAGAAGGTTCCCTTTTCCCCGGCATCGACCTGATCCTGCCAGGACCATGTTCCAGGTTCAGTCTTTACAAGCCAGTACGTCATCAAAGCTCCTAATTTCGCTTGCCCGGGTAAATCCCCATCTGTTTGGCAATAATCTCCAGCATGATCTCGTTCGCGCCGCCACCGATCCCGGTAAGCCGGAGGTCACGGTACGCGCGGGAAATCCAGTTCTCCGACATAAAGCCCTGTCCGCCCCAATATTGCAAGCAGGCGCTCGGAATTTTATTGGCGAGATTGCCCATCATGAACTTGGTCATGGAGGCAAGCTTTGTGACATCCTCCCCGGCGACATATTGCTCTGTCGCCCGATAAAGCAGTGCCCGTGCGGCTTCCAGCTCGCTCTGCATCTCCGCTATTTTGTGATAAACGACCTGATTATCAAGAATGGTGCCGCCGAATACTTTACGCTGGCCGGTATATTCGATGGTATCCTCGATCGCCAGCTCCATACCGCGAAGCGCACGGGCGGCAACAAACAGGCGTTCCTCCTGAAACTGCCGCATCTGGTATGTGAAGCCCTTGTTTTCCTCCCCGATCAGATTGCGCGCCGGGACCCGGACGTCATCGAAGAAAAGCTGCGCCGTGTCCGAACAACGCAGACCAAGTTTATCGAGCTTGCGGGCAACGGAAACCCCCTTGGTCTTCAGTGGGACGATGATCAGGGATTTGTTGCGATGCGGTCCGCCTTCGTCGGATGTGTTGGCAAGCAGGCAAATCCAGTCCCCCTGAACGCCATTGGTGATCCACATTTTTGTTCCATTGATCACATAATCATCGCCGTCGCGCCGGGCGTAAGTGCGGGTGCCCGCAACATCCGATCCGGCTGTTTCCTCACTAACGCCAATGCATCCGACCATTTCACCGGCGATTGTCGGGACAAGAAATTCCTGTTTAAGCTCTTCGCTGCCATATTTGGTGAGAGCCGGGGTGCACATGGTGGTCTGTACGCCGATTGATGTGGAAATGCCGTTCGCGCGAATATTGCCCAGTGTTTCGGCGAAGACCATTTCATAGGAAAAATCAAGGTCCAGTCCGCCATATTCCACCGGCTTGCCGATACCAAGAAGTCCGGCCTCGGCCAATCGCCGCATCACCTTGTGAGCGGGGAAAATACCTGCTTCTTCCCACTCATCGACATGGGGATTGATATGCTCATTGACAATGCGAGTTACGGTATTCTTGAGCGCGATATGTTCTTCTGAAAATAGCATGAGATCACCTGTTCTTGTTTTTTTTATCAGATCAGATGTCCACTACACCATAATATCGGCCGTGTGGCAATCGCTGGAAAGCGGCCTTAAAGACCCTTGCCGATTGCATGTTTCCAGGGTTTTACGATAACGCTGTCGAACAGACCGGCCGTTGCATAGGGGTCCCCGGCGACCCAGGCCTTGGCGGCATCAATATCCGCATCCTCAAAAATCAGGACGCTGCCGTTCGGTGTTTCTTCGTCCGCCTCCAAAGTTGGGCCCGCGAGCTTGAGGGCGTCCCCCTTGGCTTTCAGAAACGCAAGATGATCCGGGCGGGTGTCGAGCCGGACTTTCAAATGACCGGGCTTGTCCGTGCAATGGGCGATAAACAGCATTTTCCTTCTCCTCTTTCGTCTTTTTAGAAACCGGCAAGTTTTTCGTCGCGAAACGGTCGGGCCAGCAATTCTTCAACCGCGCTTGAAACCGCAATGCCACCATTCAGTATTTCATTTACCGCGACGCAGATCGGCATTTCGATATTGTACTTTTCCGCGAGGCGGCAGATGGCAGAGGCGGTATAGACGCCTTCTGTTACCGCTGTTCGTTGCTGCAAGATTTCACCTAGGATATCTCCCTGTCCAAGGGCGGCCCCAAGGGAGAAATTCCGCGATGCGGTCGAGCTACATGTTAAAACCACGTCTCCAAGCCCGGAAAGGCCCATCAGCGTTTCAGCGCGAGCGCCAAGTTTTTCCCCAAGCCTTAAAATCTCGGCCATCCCGCGGGTGATCAGCGCGGCACGGGCATTCTCACCCAATCTACCTCCGGACACCACGCCGCAGGCGATGGCCAGCACATTCTTGACGGCCCCACCAATCTGTGCGCCGACGATATCATCGGTAAGATAGGGACGAAAAGTAGGAAGGCCAATGGCGTTAACAAGCGCCGTGCCGATCTCCGCGTCCCTGATGGCGAGCGTGGCAGCCGCAGGCAGGCCCTGCGCAATCTCCCGCGCAAAATTAGGGCCTGACAGTATGGCAAGAGTATTCTTCGGGGTGACCTCCTGTATTACTTCGCTCATTAGGCGGCCAGTGTCCTGTTCAATTCCCTTGGCGCACATTACGAGCACTGTGCCCGGTGCCAAATCCGGTTTCAGACGGGTGAGTGTTTCGCGTACATGTTGCGCCGGCGCCACTAACAGAAGAACGTCTGCTTTGGCAGCGCGGGAAAGGTCATCCGTAGCCTCTATTCCCGGGGAGAGCGGGACATTTTCAAGATATTTGCGATTGGTCTTTTCCTGATTGAGGGCATTGGCGTGTTCCGCCTGCCGTGTCCAGAGGAGCACATCATTACCGCCATTTCGCGCGGTGACCGCCAGCGCCGTCCCCCATGCGCCTGCCCCGATAACATTGATCTTCGTCATCCGCCCTACATGTCCCGTTCTGCCAGCGTCCACGATAGGGACTGATTAACATGAACAGCGCCGGACAAGAAGCGGAGAATGGATCAATGGCTGTCGGAGTGGCTAAATCTCGATCACCTCGACACCATCGTCATTGCCAATGACGACAATATCCGCAAAGCCGATAAACAGCCCATGCTCGACGACCCCTGGCATGGTGCTGAGCGTCAACGCCAGTGATTCCGGATCGTCAATTTTACCGAAATCACAGTCGTAGATATAATTTCCTTCATCGGTAACAAAAGGCGTTCCGTCTTTCATCCGTCTCAAATCAGGGGTTGAGCCCAAGGCTTCGAGTTTTGATTTGAGGGCGGGGGCGACGAACTGAACGACCTCAACGGGTAGTTTGAACGCGCCGAGGTGATCAACTTTCTTCTTGGCTTCCGCGATGACAATCATTCTATCAGAGAGTGAGGCAACGATTTTCTCACGCAGATGCGCGCCGCCGCCGCCCTTGATCAACCGTCCTTCCGGATCAACTTCGTCTGTTCCGTCTATGGTAAGGTCGATGACGCTGACTTTATCCAGGCCGACTACAGGAATACCAAGCTTTCGGGCTTGCATTGCCGTTGCCTCGGATGTGGGAACGCCCGTTATATTGAGGCCCGCCGCAACCTTTTCGCCGACGAGGTCGACCATTTTTGCCGCCGTTGAGCCCGTGCCGAGCCCGACTACCATACCATCCTTGATATAGGTCACCGCTTTTGCGGCGGCTGCCTGTTTCTGTTCGTCTTCCGTCATTGTTTCCAGTCCTGTTCTAAGCCTTGTAGCCCGCAAAAGGGGCCGGTTCCGCGTTAGGGTCCAGCGGCCAGCGGGCGCGTGCCGCTAAATCGAGTGTGTCCGTGAGGCTGGCGTTCAGCCGCTCGATCCCGGCCCAGGCGATCATGGCGCCATTATCGGTGCATAGTTTCGGTGGAGGTACCACCAAACGGATGCCTGCATTGTCCGCTAACATTTGAAGGGCGCCTTTTAAATACTGGTTGGCGGCAACGCCACCGGCAACAACCAGGCTGCCGCCCGCGCCGTGATCCTGAATAAAAATATCGATTGCCTTGGCCAACCGGTCTACCAGGCTCTCAACCGCAGCCTTTTGGAAACTGGCAGCGAGATCGGCAATATCGGCATCGGTTGCTGCGTCTCCCAGCTTTTCACGCGCCTGGCGTACAGCCGTTTTAAGGCCCGAGAACGAGAAATTACACCCGTCCCGCCCTCTCATGGGACGGGGGAAATCAAACCGGTCGGGGTTGCCGTTTAAAGCGGCCTGTTCCACCGCGGGGCCGCCCGGAAAACCAAGCCCCAGCATCTTCGCCGTTTTATCAAAAGCCTCTCCTACCGCATCGTCAATGGTGGTGCCAATGCGGCGATAACGACCAACGCCTTCAACTATCAAAACCTGTGAATGGCCGCCGGAGACCAGTAACAACAGATAAGGGAAGCTCACATCATCGGTAAGTCGTGCCGTGAGGGCATGGCCCTCAAGATGATTAACTCCGATAAGCGGGATGCCTGCCACCGATGCAATTGCCTTCGCGGTCATCAACCCGACCAGAACTCCGCCGATAAGGCCCGGACCTGCCGTTGCCGCCACGGCTGAAAGATCAGAATAATCAACACCGGCCTTTGTCATCGCCTGATCCACCAGCCGGTCCATTTCCGTGACATGGGCGCGGGCGGCAATTTCCGGCACCACACCGCCGAAAGGGGCATGGGCGTCGGTTTGCGAAAGAACGACATTGGAGAGAACTTCCTTATCCGCCGTTACCACCGCAGCGGCCGTTTCATCGCAGCTGCTCTCCAGCCCGAGGACTATCACTTGTTTGTTTGGCATTTGTTTTCTATTACGAAGCGGTGCACATTGCATAAGGCTCTAACACCTGAGGAAATATCCCGCATTATGACCTTTGTCAAAATATACAAGATTGGAACCCGTGGAAGCCCGCTTGCCCTGGCGCAGGCCGAAGAGACCCGAACGCGCCTTCTGGCCGCCCATGAAGGGGCGCTGGGTCCCGAACAGCTTGAGATCAAGGTGATAAAGACGACAGGAGATCGTATTCAGGACCGGGCCCTTAGTGAAGTGGGTGGAAAAGGGCTGTTCGTCAAGGAAATCGAGGAAGCGCTGATTTCCGGCGAGATTGATTTTGCGGTTCATTCCATGAAGGATATGGAAACGCAGCTTTCACCTGACCTGATCATCGATTGTATATTGCCGCGCGAGGATGCCCGTGATGCCTTAATATCGGCAAGTGGAAAAGGGCTTGCTGATTTACCCCCCGGCGCGCTTATCGGGACGTCCAGTCTCCGGCGACAGGCGCAGATTCTCAATCGCCGACCGGACCTGCGGGTTGATATTCTTCGCGGTAGTGTCGAGACGCGGCTTCGCAAGCTTGCCGAAGGGAAGGCGGATGCAACGTTGCTGGCGCTTGCCGGGCTTAAACGCCTTGGAAAGGAAGCCGTCATCACGGAGCTCTTGAATGTTGATGATATGCTTCCGGCGGTCGCGCAGGGTGCGATCGGGATCGAGCGGCGGGAGGAGGATGAGGAGATTGCGGCGTTGCTCGCCCCCATCAACGATTCGGTCAGTTTTGCGCGGGTTTCCTGCGAACGGGCAATGCTTGCGGTTCTCGACGGTTCCTGCCGGACACCGATTGCCGGATATGCGGAACTGGTGGACGGGAACATACTTGATTTTCGCGCAAGCGTACTGGCAATGGACGGCTCCCTTCGCTTCGATGCCAGTGGCCGCGCGGATATATCCGAGGCGATTACACTCGGAGAGCGTCTTGGCAGGGAACTAAAAGTTCAGGCAGAGGATGCCAACCTGACCTTTGTCCTGTAATATAGGTCGTGATGACAATACTGATTACCAGACCCGAGCCCGATGGCTCCCGGCTTGCCCGGATTTTGAAAAAGATGGGATATGATTCCCGTCTCGCGCCGATGATGGAGATTGAAAATCTGCCGGATCAGGCAGTGGATGTTGTTGGGGCACAGGCCCTGCTGGTGACGAGCGCCAATGGCGCCCGCGCCTTGGGAAACGTCCTGAAGCCCAGTGACATAGCCGTTTTCGCCGTTGGGGAGGCAACCGCCGAGGCACTTCACAGCGAAGGTTTCATGAACGTCAAGGCCGCAGGAGGCGATGTCACGACACTTGCGGCTAAAGTCAAATCAGATTGCAATCCGGAAGCAGGCAAACTCGTTCACATCGCCGGATCAGATGTTGCTGGTGACCTTTCCGGCTTGCTCACCGAAGCGGGCTTTCAATGTGAACGTGCGGTTCTATATAGAGCCAAGGCCGCAACGTCACTCGATCCGAAGATTGTGAATGAGATCAAGGCAGGGACTATTACAGCCGTTCTCTTTTATTCGCCGCGGACGGCAGCGATATTCGCTGATCTGGCGAAAGCGGCGGAACTGATACCCTATTTGACGTCAATGACCGCTTTCTGCCTCAGCCAGGCAGTGGCGGAGGAAATCAGCGGTTTATCCTGGCGGGCTGTTGAAGTCGCATCAGAGCCCAGTCAGGAAAACCTGCTTGCCTTGCTGGCGGCTGTCAGCCAAGCTAGGAAACAGGATGATGAACCCGACAATCCATGGGAGCGAGATATGTCCGACAAAGATTCTGACAAGAGTAAGGTAGCCGGTAAAACCGCCGTGCCCTCTGTCGGTGCGGATAGCAAGAACACAGGATCCGCCAAACCGGCAGGTGACACGGCATCAAAGCAAGGCGCAACGGCACCTAAATCCCGTGCCGGGCTTGTTCTGGTCGCGCTGGTTGTTGTTTTCTGCCTCGGGTTGGCGGCGTGGCCGCTCCTCTACCCGAGACTGGCGCCATATCTCCCGGCAGAGACAGCGGCGATAATTTCTGGTCAGTTCGGCAAGCAGGAGCCGGCAAATACACCGGATATGAGCGCGGCGATCAAGGAGGTCGAGGCGACATTGAAATCGGACTATGCCGCACTCTCGGACCGGATCGGGAAGCTGGAAAACAAGCCGGAAGCAACATCCCCCGGTTCCACAGCGGATAACGGGAAAATAGCGGAAATTTCTTCGCAGCTGGAGGCGCAGGAGCAGAAGTTGACAGCGGCACTTGAACAGCTCTCGCAGCAGAAGGAGGCAATTTCAGGCATGGAAAATGCCGACCCGGTTACAGCTGACCCAAGCCCGCAAATCCAGAATCAGATAGTCGATTTGAAAACAACAATGCTTGATCTGAAAACCCAGATAAGCAATCTGGAATCGGACCTGGCGGCGGAACGGGATGCAGTGAAAGCACAATCCACGCAGATTTCCTCACTGGAGTCGACATTGAAGTCGGAAATCGCGGATAAGTCCCAGGAAACAGCGGAAAATCAGCGCACGCTCATGTTGCTTGCAATTGGCCAGCTGCAACGGGAAACCCGTACCAGTGAGGCTTTTGAAAATGGCCTGAAGCAGGTGACGGCGGTCAGCAGTGATAAATTTGAAGGGGTGATAGAGAAATTAAAGCCGATTGCACAGGTTGGTGCCCCAACCATGGTGTCCCTGCAAAAGGATTTCACCGCGATTGCAACTGATATCAGCCAGGCTGCCCGGCTTCCATCTGAAGAAACATGGTATGGGCAGGCACTGCACCGGATTGCCTCCGCCGTTAAATTTCGCCGTGTTGATGAAACGGATGGGAGCGATGTCGACGCGATCGTTGCGCGGACGGAACAGGCTCTGGACGCCAATAATCTTGATAAAGCCGTTGCCGAAATTGAGAAGCTTTCCGGACCTGCGGCGGAAGTTGCCGCTCCCTGGCTTGAGAAAGCGAAAAGCCGTCTGACGGTTGAACAATCCATTGCTGAATTACTGCAGGAAGCGACGACAACGGCAGTGTCAGCGCCAGCGTCAAACTAGAGGGCCAGAGATGTTACGAACCATAATCGTTTTCGCCCTGATTGTCCTGATTGCGATGGCGGCTGTCTGGCTCTCTGATTATCCGGGTGATGTCCGCCTGACCTGGGGTGGATATGTCATCGAAACCTCCATCGTTGTCGTCGGTGCATTGACTCTTGTCTTTGCGGTTCTTGTTGCCCTTTTTTACCGTTTCTGGGTCTGGCTCAAGCACGGTCCCGGGCGCATCGGTGCTATCTTTTCGGATCGCAGGCGAAACAAGGGGCTGGAGGCAATTTCAAGCGGTATGGTCGCCATTGCCGCAGGAGATGCCGTCGAGGCCCGGCGTCAGGCTGTTGCGGCGGAAAAGCATCTCTCAGATGAGCCGATGACACTATTGCTCGCGGCTCAGGCCGCCGAGCTCAATGATGATAATCGCGCGGCCAGTATTTATTATGACCGGATGATGAAGCGACAGGATACGGAATTTCTGGGCTTGCGCGGTTTGATCAATCGGGCCATCGCGGAAGGCGATATGGAGAAAGCTCAAACCCTCGCTAAACGGGCGGAAGAACTCCGTCCCGGCACCCCGTGGGTTTTGAAGGAACAATATGAGCTTGCCCTGAAACTTCGGGATTGGGAGAGGGCGGATCGAACCCTCACGCGGATGGCGCGGGGCAAAGCGGCGAAGGGAGATGCCGTCCGACGGACCAAGGCGGTGATTACCTATGAACAGGCGCTTGTTGCCGCTAAGGAAAGGCGCGATGCGGAAGCGCTGTCGTTAGCGGAGCAGGCGCATGAACTGGACCGAAGCTTCGTGCCCGCAGCGGCGCTGGTTGTCAAATTGACGGCAGACAAAGGTGCCTCCCGCAAGCTGCATAAACTGATCGGCGAGACATGGGAACATGCGCCGCATCGCGATCTCGCCGAGGTGATCCGTAAAACTGTTGCCGGAGAACAACCGGCGGACTGGTTTCGCCGGGCAAAGGAAACTGTCGCGCCGCATAATCCCGATCACAAGGAAACCCATTTGATGCTGGCCAGGGCGGCCCTGGCGTCCAGGGACTGGGCCCCCGCGCGTGAACATCTTATGAAAGCCAGCGGAGACAGTCCGACGGCCAGTATTTTCCGAATGCTTGCGGAGTTGGAGGAGAAAGCCAATGCCGATGCGTTTGCAGCCCGTGAATGGATCGTGAAAAGCTCGCTCGCGCCGCAGGATCCGCTCTGGATTTGTGGCTCCTGTGGTCGACAGGAAGAAAACTGGCATGCTCATTGTCCCGCATGTGACAGCTTTGACAGCTTTACATGGCGTAACGCCGACCGTGGCCCGCATAGTCCGGATGTGATCGAGGCCGAGATCGTGCGCGAGATCGGGGCGGACAGCTAGGTAAAACAATCAGTCACGCAGTCATGAAACGCTTGCTCTTCTTTTCGCGACAGACTATATGTTGCCGAAATTCACGATGTGCCGCTGTAGCTCAGTTGGTAGAGCACCGCATTCGTAATGCGTAGGTCGGGTGTTCGAGTCACCCCAGCGGCACCATTTATTTTTATAATATATTGATATTGTTGAATTTTTTAGAATAAGAAATTTCAATCCCCCGTTTAGTCCACCCTATTCAGCTGACTGCATATGTAGGTAATTGCCAGGCTCATAACCTTGAGGTCAGCGATTTAAATCTGCTTTCTGAAACCATTTCCTTTCTAATTAAAGCTTGTATGCAATAGAGGCATCGTTCAGAGACCAAGAGATGCGATGATCTGCATCCAAGCTGCTTATGACATCATATATCTGTATGCCAATACCGCGTAAAAATGTAGGCAGACATCGTTTCAGTTTGATTTCGAAGGAAGAATGGATCCGCAGAAAACAGGAGATTTTCGCGTTTAATACAGTCCAAATGGCTAAATTGCCAGCAAAGATGTGAAAGACCGAATGATTCTTCGCATGGTTTTTTCCAACCTAACCAGTAAAATTGCCGCCGCAGGTTTGCAGAAAGTTGCATGGAAAAAGATATTTGTTCAAAACTGTCAACAATTTTTCCAAAATATTAGATTAAGAAAATATACCTAAACATATAATGTTCGCAAATAGTTTTAATTACTAAATGTGATTTTTTATACGCTTGGCTGGGTAGACAAGATCCGCCAACAGCTCAAGGAACCTGAAGCGCAGGGATGGACGGCAATCAGCGGGACATATGAGACCCAGATGGTCGATCCGATGTTCATGGAGCCGGAAGCCGGGCTTGCCTGGTTCGACAGGTCAGCGGGCACGCTTCATCTGCTCATCGGCACACAGTCACCCAGTATTGACGTAACCGCAGCCCTTCAGATATTCTCCGATCCGTTGTCGTCACTGGGGATCAAACACGTCAAGCTGACCGCGGCCTATCCGGGCGGCGGCTTTGGCGGCCGGGACACATCGATTTTATGTCTCCATCTGGCAATCGCAGCCGCCTATTCGGAAAAGCCTATTCGAATTGCGAATGATCGGTTCGAGCAGTTTCAGGCCGGAATCAAGCGGCATGCGTCGCGGTGTGAGGTTACGCTCGCTGTTGGGGCGGATATGAAGTTCAAGGCGCTGCGGAACCACATTTACCTGAATGGCGGCGGTCGGCGGAATGTCAGCGGCTATGTGGCTCAGGTTTCGGGCATCAACGGCACGGGGCCCTATTCCGTGCCACTTGTCGACATCTGGTCAAGGGCAATAAAAACCCAGTCGATCACAGCCGGTTCAGTGCGCGGGTTTGGCGCTGTCCAAAGCCAGTTTGCCGTTGAAACCATCGTTGATGAACTGGCGGTGCAAATTGGGGCGGATCCAATCGAGTTGCGCAGGCTCAACGCCATGGTGGAGGGCGATGCTGTCAGCACCGGCGCGCCAGTGGCGCCCCCCGGCCTTGCGGAAATGTGCGCGCAGGCTGCGGCCCACCGCCTTTGGCGTGATCGGGACGCCAAGCAAAAGGAACTGGCCGTGATCGGCGAGGTTTACGGCGTTGGCTTTGCGATGTCGATCAAGAATTATGGCACCGGCGCGGATGCCGTGCTGGACGAAGTCGCAATTGATGCAAATGGCAAAATCACGGTGACCACCAATGTCATCGACATGGGAACCGGAACTGCGACGACCCTGGCCATTACCACTGCAAGGTATCTCGGTGCGAATGCGACGACGGTCAACACCGGCTATCTGGACACTTTTGAGGCGCTGCAACTTGAAGAAGGCTTCAAAATGCAGGCAGACAATCCGCGGTGGACCCCGCTCATTTATGAATCGACCAAAGCGGCTTCAACCTCTTCCAAATGGGTGCATGGTGTCGAGCAGGCCTGCTTGGTGTTGCTGACGACCGGCCTCCTGCCGGCCGCGCGCGTGCTTTGGGGTGTCGATACCCTTTCTGTTGACGCTGTGACATGGGAGGATGGCAAGCTCACGAGCGAAGGGTACGACCCTATCCCGCTTGCCGTGTTGGCAAAGACGGCGCATGACAAGGGCTTCGTCGTTTCTGCCATGATCCATGCATTCTTTAGCGGCCGATGGGTTGAGGCGGACTATACGGTCGGCAGTAGCAAGTTCCGCTGGCAGATTGACGCCCTTGCCATTCAACGTGGCGGGCAGACAGACCGGGAACTGATTGATCGCAAAAACCCGCAGCTCTACACCGTCGAAAGCATCTGGGAAGGCAACGGACAGACCTTCTGTGCCACCGCGTGCCTGGCAGGTGTTCGTGTTGATTGGAAAACCGGTCAGATTCGTCTCGACGAGGCGGTGCATTTCATTGCCCCGGGCAAGGTCCTGCAACAAGACCTGATGGAGGGCCAGCTCGAAGGCTGCTTTGCGATGGGCGTCGGACAGGCCCTGCTTGAGGTGACACCCGCTGATGGTAGCGGTGCCGGTGATGGTCTCTGGAACCTTCATGTATATCACGTCCCTCTGTCTTCGGACGTTGCGCTCGGCAAGGTCGAAACAGTTACTTTACCGCCAGAAAGTCCGGACGCTCCGGCGCGCGGCATTGCGGAAGTCGCGATGATCCCGATCGCACCTGCCATTGGAAACGCGGTCGCGCATGCCACCGGTGTACGGTTCCGGAAACTACCAATCCTGCCTGAAGACGTTCGGGCCGCGTGGAGGGGATGATGAATAGGATTGATCTTGATTTTACGCTCAATGGCGAGCGGATCAGCAAAAGCGATGTTCCCGGCGACATGAAGCTGGTTGACTTCCTGCAGGAAGAACTTGGCCTGACCGGCACGAAGTTCTGTTGCGGTATCGCGGTCTGCCGGGCCTGCACGGTCAGCGTTGTCCGCGCAGAAGGTGGACATCAGGAAGCAATCCGCTCTTGCACAACGCCGGTTAGCGACATCAGGGGTCATTTTGTGACAACGGTGGAGGGGCTTGAAAGCGACGCTGGCGAGCTTCATTCCCTGCAACAGGCCTTTTTGGACAACTTCTCTTTTCAGTGCGGCTATTGCTGCCCGGGTTTCCTGATGGCCTCCTATGCGCTTCTGGACAAGCTCAGGCGGCAACCCATACCGGCAGAAAAAGTCGATGAGGCAATAGAGAATGCTGTCGGACAACATGTCTGCCGCTGCACTGGCTATGTCCGGTATCATCGGGCCATTCGCCAGGTTCTCATGGAAACGCCGGGGCTGGTGACGTGATGAAAAAGTTTGAGACTAGATTCTACGGTTGGGGGATTGTCGCGGCGTTTCTGGCTTTCACGTCAGGGATTGCGGTATCGGAAGAGAGCTACACGCTTCCGGACTATGCGAACGAATGCGCCAGTTTGATCGCGGAAGCGCCGGTTTTCGATTGTCAGGATCTCGACCTGGTCCCGGTGACGGTCGACGGCAAGGTTCCCGACGTCTATACGCCCGGTATGAAATGTGACCGTCCGGCCATGCTGCCCTATCCGTCGAGTACGGACGGCCAGTGCGCGCCGTATAGCCGCATGACTGCGTATCGGGATGATGATATCCAGATGGTGCTGTTGTGTCGGCGGATGTTCATCCGTCCTAAGGATGACCCTAATTTTGATTCCATCGAAATCATCATGCACAACGTGAAATCCGGCAGCACCTGCTTCTTTATTTCAAAGAACTTTGGTGGAAAACCGGAAGGTGACAACGGCAGCCGTGTGCCGCCACCGACTGAGCTGTCACCGCCAAAGGGTGAAATCGCTGCCGCCGACCTTTGGGCGACGCCTCAGCAAGTCGTTGAGCATGGTTGCGTCTATTGTCATGACAGCGACCCCTGGATGCGCACACCCTGGGCCGACCAGAACGGCCAGCTGCCGTCCAATCCTTGGGGGTTCCATTCAATTGATGTAGGTGGGCCATTCAAGACATGGCCCAAACCGAAAAGCATCACCACGCGCGGCAATACCTGTACCGGTTGCCACCGGATCGGGTCCCTCAATACCTGCAAAATGATGGATATCCCGACTTTCGGAGAACAGCCGGCAAAAATGCTGCAATCCGTCGGGCAGGCGCCGCATGGGCGATTTGGTGCGCGGCGCGGAACGGCAAACGAAGATGTGCCGGACCCTTACAGCAATTGGGCCTCAATCTATCCGCATTCTTACTGGATGCCGCCCGGCAATGATGTGCCGCTTGCCGACTGGAACCGGATCTATCAACAGGATGTCGAAGACCTGCGGCGCTGTTGCGACAATCCGGACGCTTCTGGATGCATCGTGTCTCCGATCCAGTCTCTCAAAGACTGGTTGGCGAACGAAGAAAATTGAGCCGCGAGATCGGCTTCATCCATTTGCGGCAAAACGATAATTAATCTGATTCCGGCGCATCCAGGTGTCTGCAGTCGCAAGTTTGAGGTGCAAAATAATGAAAAACCATCCGGGCATCCCTTACGCTCAAATTGATACTGACACTGTCGACCTGCACACTGGCATGTCGCGACGGACGCTTCTGTCAGGTGTTTCGGGAGCCGTGATTGCGTCACTCGCGTCACGTCTGGCCAGTGGTGCTGAGACGACATCAAAGTCCGCTCTCCAAGGTGAGCTTCTGGAAGCTGCAAATCAGGATTACGAGCTGGTTGCACAATTCGCGAATTACCCGCTTCAACTGGAGTATGGCGTTGACAAAGATGGCAAGCCCGACCACGCGAGCCCGAATTTGACGACCGGCCATTTCCATTATCTGTGCCGCAGCTGGGGTCTTGACGGTGTCTTTGATGGCAACTTCCTCGGGCCGGTCCTGGAACTGAAACCTGGAAAACCATTCAGCATCAAGATCGTCAACAATCTGAAGGAAGAGGGTATTTTCGAAGGTATTGGACCGGAAGAACCCAAGGCGGAGGACTGGCTGCCTTTGATTGATCCGGACAACGTCGCCTATTCCTTTTTGCACAAGGTAGATCCGCTCGGAATGCCGTTCGCCAACAGATGCAAGTCATCGTCACCTATCAGTGATATTGCGGTCGATGAAGTCAACGTACCCAAAAACTACAATTGGACAAATCTTCATTTGCATGGGCTGCAAATTACGCCGCACCTCTTCGAGCCTGAAGGGACGTTGGAGAAAACATCGGACTACATCACCATCAAGCCCGGCGAGGAAAAGACCTACACTTTCTCCCTGCCTGAAGATCATCCTTGCGGCACTTTCTGGTATCATCCCCACAGACATAATTCCGTTGCCATTCAGTCATGGAGCGGCATGGCGGGAATGGTGTTAGTTCGGGGCAAATATGATGAAGAGATAAAGTCCTACGGCATCACCACAGAAATACCCTTTGCCGTTCACGATCCGCATTACACGGTGATCAATGCACCTGATGCTGGCTCTCCGGGCACTGCAAAAGTCGCCAGATTTTTGGCCAACCAAAATGGCGAGGACGATTATTCCTTTCTTGTGACCGGACGCTACCGGCCGGAATTTACGGTGAAGCGCAACGAGGTCGTTCTGATCCGTCACCTGAGCGCGACAATCGAGAACGTCAATGCGTTCAGAGTTGTCAAATCTGCCCAGTCCGACAAGCCAGTCCCGCCGGATACGGATGATGACAATATCCCGTTCCATATCATCGCCTCCGATGGCATCGCCTACGACAGGCCAGTGAAGCGCATGTCGATGGTTTGCGGCGGCGGTGAGCGGCATGACATGTTGATCCAGTTTCCTGAATCTGGTCTCTATGAGGTCTGGAGCGACCATTGCGGCACGATCCAGTTCTATGGCGGTGGTCCGAAGGATCAGCTGCTGGCAACGTTCCGGGTAACGGACGAGGCTGCTGTGGGGCAGGCGCCAATTTCTGAAATGACCTTCACGCCCGGGATTTCACCAAAGCAGGACATCAGCCAGGAAGAAATCGTTTACAGGCGGCACGTGGTCTTCGACCTCTCGGGCAACACCTGAAGATTTCCCTTTCCGCAGTTCAGGATCGACGACAGGGACTACCGACCGGATGACACTTATTTCGACGTGAAGGCCGGCACTGTCGAAGAATGGATCATATCAAGTCCGTCAGCGGCGACGCACCCGTTTCATATTCATGTCAATCCGTTCCAGGTGAAGGAACTTTACGGCGCGCTTAGCGTGAATGAGGCGCTCGTCCCCGAGCATCAGCGCCAGATTGTCACCAATCGGATCAACGACATGCGGCATCTTGATCGGCCGAACATGTGGCGGGATACGATTGTCGTTCCGCCAAAGGGAATGGTACGCTTGTGGATGCGCTTTGATCCTAATCTGGTCGGCAAGACGGTTTTCCACTGCCATTTCCTTGCCCATGAAGAAACGGGGATGGTCCAGAATTTCCGCATCGTGCCATAAGCCATGGCAGTAAGAGAAACCCGCATAACCAAAAAAACGAGGCACTGATGATAACATCCGTCAAGATACTGGCCGCCGCCGTTCTGTTTTCAATGGCTGCGGCTTCCGCACAGGCTGAAGAAACGGATTTTTGTCTGCCGGTCACTCAGGAAGCTGCCGCAAAGTTGACGAACAGGCCTGCCGTCGTTACCGACATCGACGGCGTGCTTGGCCAATATATTCTGCTCGATTATGGCCTGACAAACGGTGCGTTTCTGGATATTGGCCTGAGTTACCCGCGCGCAGACGCCGCCTTGATGCTGAACATCTATCATCGCCGTGGCTATGCGATTGTCTACATGGCGGGACGGCCCCGGCAAATGGATGTACTCGGCAAATCAATGTGCTAGGCGACGCTCGATTGGCTGTTGGCGAATGGTTTTCCCGTGGAAGAGGGAGACACTCTGCTTTTGCTGCGTGACGGCGATGTCTCGGTGACAGAAGCCAAGGATACGGGCACTGCCATGGGGGATTGGATGGGGAACCATGGCACGGAGCTGATAAAATCCTTTATCGAGGAGGTGAAGGAAAGATTCGGTCTCGATCCGCGCTACGGATACGCGGATTCAGATGTCGTCGTCGATGCGTTTATCGACGCAGGTGTGCCGGCTGGGAACATCTTCTCAATCGGCAACAAGGGTATTTCCCGCCTCGGATATCGCGGCTCAAATCCGATCATCGGCCCAGAGGCCAATCCCGGCTATTTAGATCATGTCAGGAATTTCGTTGTCAAAAACGTTCCAGATGAAAGGTGACCTAATTTGAAGGCGCTTGTATTCCCGCTGCTTTCTTGAAGTATAGGGATTCCAAGCAGGCGGAGCTTTGACGGGCGGCACGGCGTAAGCGGTTACGTTCTTTGAACCGCACCGGCAGACCATATAGGCCGCGATATTCTCGACCGGCATGGCGCAGACATCGTTTGGTGGCTTCCTTAATCGCTTTTCCAACCGTTTCACGATTGTCATCATGAGCGGACTCATAGCATAAGGACAAAAGCGCGAGTCAATAAGGCGAATCTCGTGTTTGAGCAGCCGGAAAAAGGAAGAATATTTTGCGCAGTGCTTACTGGTGCAAAGAAAGCACGATTTTCCAAAGCGGATTAACCGCTAAGCCATTGCTTTCAAATGGTGCCCCTGTTCGTGCATATCCTGAAAAAACAACTGGAGCCCATCTGGCATGGGAAGCCGGTAGCCGCTCGCAAAGCTATGAACTGCATGAACCTTACCTTGAAGCATGTCGCCGCATTGGGGCTGGATGTGGATTTGCAGGCAGTGATGAAAGCGTAAGCCCTTTAAGAAAAGCAACGCAATACGCCATCTCACATCCCGTCCCTACCCTATGAAGAAGCTCTGGTCACTGCCGCCAGAACGGACGAAAACCGGTAAAGCCCATCGTATCTCTCTAACAGAGGAAGCGTTGGCTGTTATCAAACAAGCAAAGCAAAGTGAAGATCAAAGACTGCTGTTTCCGTCTGTGGGTGGATATGGTGATCCCTTAGACCGAAGTGAAAAAAGTATGCGGAGAGATATCATCTCTGGCACGGTCACGCCAAGCGTCGCTCTTCTCGCTGCCATAACAGGGCGGATCGAGATAAAAGAATGTTTCTGACCGGTCATATTTCGGGATGAATTGCTCATGGCTCATACACTTGCTCATCACGCCTGCAAGTCGGCAGCGCAGGTCATCGGGTCCCAATCGAGATTAATGCCCCAACCGCTTCTTCTCCACGATATCAATGTAGAACGTCATGCTGCGTAAAATTGTTTCGTTTGATAGAATACCCATTAGTCGGTATGTATTAAACCAACTAGTGGGTATGGAGCCAATGACGGACATTTCTCATCCATCCAAGACGAAGCTGCTGGACGCGGCGCTGCAGGTCATCCGCGTCAAGGGATATTCGGCGACGCGGATCGAGGATATCTGCGCGGCGGCGGGGGTGACCAAGGGCAGCTTCTTCCATCACTTCAGGAGCAAGCAAGATCTGGCGCTGGCGGCGGCGGATTACTGGTCCTCGACGACCGGAGAGCTGTTCGCCGCAGCGTCCTATCATGATCATGCCGATCCGCTCGACCGTGTGCTCGCCTATGTGGAGTTCCGCAAATCGTTGCTGCAGGGCGCAATCGAGGAATTCACCTGCCTCGTCGGGACCATGGTGCAAGAGGCGTTTGCGACCGATCCGGTGATCCGTGCCGCCTGCGAGGCGAGCATCTCAGGGCATGCCGCGACCCTGGAGGATGACATCGCGGCGGCAATAACGCTCTACGGTGTCGATGCGGACTGGACCGCGAAAAGCCTCGCGCTCCATACCCAGGCGGTGCTCCAGGGCGCCTTCATCCTCGCCAAGGCGAAGGGCGGACCCGCCGTTGCCGCCGATAGCGTCGACCATCTGCGCCGCTATATCGCTCTCCTGTTCGCGCGGCCCGACGCCCCGCGAACCTCTCACTGACCTTTCACTCGGAAAGAAATGCCCATGACCACTCCTCCGTGCCGCTCCATATGGATAGTAGCCTGCGGGCCGCCGTGGATATGCACTCCTAGAACACAAACACGAACGGCAGGATAAGCAAATTCAACATCAAGGGAGACATAGAAATGGAACCGACGATCTACCTGTTTTTCAAAGGTAATTGTTTTGAGGCGATGACATGCTATGCCGATATTCTCGGTGGCGAAATCAGCGGCGTCTTCCGCAACGGCGACGCTCCCGATCCCGAAAACCGCATGCCCGGTGACGACGACATGGTCATGAATATGGCCATGAAGCTTGGCAACGCCACCGTGATGGCTTCCGACAATACCGAAGAGATGTATGACAAGCCGCAGGGCTTTCGCATCTCGATCGCGCCGACATCGCGCGCCGAGTTCGACCGTATCCACGCCGCCCTCGCCGGGGACGCGCAATCCGTCGAGATGGCTCCGGACGAGACTTTCTGGGCTGAGCGTTTCGCCATGCTCACGGACAAGTACGGGACGCCCTGGATGCTGAATTTCGAAGGCGCCAAGGCGCAGAATTGAGGGAGAAACCGTATGATTGATCTTGTCACATGCTTGTGGTTCGACCACGGCGAAGCGCGCAAGGCCGCTGAATTTTATGCGGCGACCTTCCCCGACAGCCGTGTTGGTCGGGTCAATACTGCTCCCGGTGATTTTCCCGGCGGCCAGGAAGGGAGTGAACTGACCGTCGAATTTACCGTGTTGGGGCGGCAGTTTGTTGGACTGAATGGCGGGCCGAATTTCACGCCGAATGAATCGGTCAGCTTCATGATTATGACCGAAAACCAGGAAGAGACCGATCGCTATTGGGACGCGATTATCGCGAACGGCGGCACGGCGAGCGACTGCGGCTGGTGCAAGGACCGCTGGGGCTACTCCTGGCAGATCACGCCGAGACGGCTTCTTGAATTGACGGCCAGTTCCGACCGTCAGGAGGCAAAGCGCGCCTTTGAGGTGATGATGACAATGCAGAAGATCGATATCGCCGCACTCGAAGCTGCGGCCCTGGAAAACTGAAGGAGATATGAGATGAGTTACATCGACGGATTCGTAATCGCGGTGCCGACCGCGAACAAACAGAAGTTCATCGCCCACGCCGAAAAGGGTGACAGTGTTTTCATCGATCTGGGCGCAACGCGCATCGTTGAATGCTGGGGTGATGATGTGCCGATTGGCAAGGTCACAGATTTCCGCAAGGCCGTGCAGGCCAAGGACGATGAGACGGTCGTCTTTTCCTGGATCGAATGGCCCGACAAGGAAACCCGAGATGCGGCCATGAAAACGATGACCGACTGGATGGAAAACCCGGAAAAGGCCGATCCGCGCATGAATCCCGCAACCAATCCGATGCCGTTTGATGGCATGCGGCTGATCTATGGCGGCTTCGCGCCGCTGGTCGAAGTCGGAGTCGGCACGCAAGAGAAGGGGAGTTAACATGCCCAACACCGTATCGCTGCACCGCGTTTTCACCGCCAGACCAGAGAAGGTCTATCGCGCCTTCCTTGAGCCCGATGCCGTGGCAAGCTGGCTGCCGCCCTTCGGCTTCACCTGTACAGTGCATGAACTTGATGCGAAGGAAGGCGGCAGGCATCGCATGTCCTTTCGCAACTTTACGACCGGCGACAGCCATTCTTTCGGCGGCACCTATCTGAAACTCGTCCCCGGCAAGACGCTCGTCTATACGGATACGTTCGACGATGCGAACCTGCCCGGCGAGATGAGGGTGACCGTCACGCTGAAGGCGGTGTCGGTGGGCACGGATATGACGGTAGTTCAGGAAGGGTTACCTGACGTGATCCCGCTAGAGGCCTGCTATCTCGGCTGGCAGAAGTCTCTGAGAAAACTCGCGAAACTGGTCGAGCCGGAAATCACCCAATAACTAATCGAACCTGCTGTCTTCCTGTGGGAAAAATATGGAGACTGACATGCCCAACCCGCAAATAACAATCGACGTCACAATTGCCGCATCTGTCAACAAGGCTCGTTCACCCTTGCCTCAAATGCACCCTTCACTGCGAGCCTTGAAAGCCATTCTTTCAACGACTGCGGATGTTCCAGCGCCAGCCGTTTGAGACAGGCGCGCAGTTCAGGGTCGGAGTCGCGGGCTGAAAAACCTCGCCACAGCAGCTTTGCCATCTTCGGGCGGGACCCCGTTGCGGCCTTCAATACCGATAGCGCGGGCAGCAGGAGTTGCTCGACTTCAGTAAAATCGGTACCGAACGGAAAGACCGGCAGCAACCCATCTTTCATAAAGGGTGAAAGCCAGATTTGTAGTCGCTGAGGAGTGTTCGCCCGATGCTGCCTTGGCACCTGAGCGTCCTTTGGCAATTTGCCGGCCGCCTTCGCCCGGTCCAGCAATTCGGGCTGGAACCGGCTGTCGGCGATCGAGATCATCGCCATGACGCATTCGGCATCCGAGCGGCCACGCAGATCGGCGATCCCGTATTCCGTGACCATGACATCGCGGTAATGACGCGGGATCGTCTCGTGCGGGTGGTCCCAGACGATGTTCGACGTCACCTTTCCCTTGCTCTCGCGAGTGGCGGGCAGGGTGATGATCGCCCGTGCATCGCAGAGCGCAAAAGCCTGGTCGATGAAGTTGAACTGCCCGCCGACGCCGCTGACGACCTGGCCGCTATCCGTCACGTCCGAGATCACTCCGCCAAGCGCGGTCGCTTTCATTGCGGCATTCACGAACCGTGCGTCGCGCCGCACCGCACGCTTGGCGGATTCGTCACCGTATAACTGGTTTGTGAACGACACCGGCATCATCTGGATCAGCGCGCGCTCTTTCTCGGGCATCTCGCGCAATCTGCGATAGAAATCGTGGCAATCGACGAAGAAGCCGGCATGAATAGCGGCGCCGTCCATCTCGCGGCGGATCACCCCGGCTTTCAGCAGTTCGACAATGCCTTGCACCAGCATTTCGGTGACGCCGTAGAGCCCGACCTCGAAGCGTCCCGTTTCTGCGGAGTCAGGGCCGGGAAAAGGTGAGGCGGCCATGATGGCACGCATGTCCTGCGGCCTGCGGTGCCTCAGGATCAGCGCCGATGCCACGGCATCGCCGACCGATCCGATGCCAATCTGCAGCGTCCCGCCGTCCGGTACCAGTCCGGCGACATGCAGGCCAATGGCGTGATCGGGCGGCAACACGGGGCGCTTGGGCACTGAGAAAAGATCGAATTGTGACGCGGGATCGTCGAGCAGACAATCGACCTCCTCGCGCGCCAGTTCTCCGGAGCCCGGCATGAACGGCAGCTGGGGATTGATCTCGCCAGCGAGGATGAAATCCTGCTCACCCCTCGCGCGGGCGTGCAGCAGATCGACGGTGATGTCGGTATTGCACGACAGGCTGAGCCGGGTGCCGTCCCGGGCCAGAAGCTGGGCGATCACGTTGGGGTGGCGGGCCATCAGAAAATGCAGCGCATGGGTATAGTTCGCCGCAATATAGCCCTGCTGCGCCTCGGCATTGCCCAGCCAGTTGCCCGCCTGAAAAAAGAACTCCTGCACCTTGATGTTTTCGGGCAGCGTCCCGTTGCCAAGCCGCTCAGCATAATCGAGCGGCGTGTAGGCCCCGAAGAGCCGGTCCATTGCGGGGCCTAGAAACCGCGATTGAAGATCGCTGTTCGGACTGGGTCGCTGCAGCGTCAGCGCAGTGAGTATTTGCAGATTTATCGAGCTGTCCGCGAGCGCTAGGTCGGTCAAGGCGTTGGTGATCGTATTCGCTTTGCCGAGGCCCAGCGGTAGAGCGAGCCGGACATCTCCGCCGTTCCGCTCGACAATCCGTTTTGCGACCGCCGTCGCGTCGTTCAGAAGGATCGGTTCCCCGGCCATCTCAGCGCAGGTCCTGCCAGCCGGGATCGGGGCGAAAACGCGGGCCATGAGCATCGGCCAGCTCTTCCAGTCGCGCAATGATGTCGCCGGTTCCGCGCGATTTTGCATAGTGCAACGGCCCGCCCCGAAAGGGCGCAAATCCGGTGGCGAAGATCATCGCGCCGTCTATCTGGTCGCTGTCATGGGCGACGCCAAGGCGCAGGCATTCAACGCAGGCATCCAGCATCGGAAGGATCAGCCGGTCGGTGATGTCGTCCGTCCCGCTCGCTTGGCCCGCGTCCGGCGAGTCGTCCTTCTGGGCCGCTCCGTCCTTCCATTCGTAAAAGCCCCGCCCTGATTTTTTACCGGTATCGCCGCTTTCGACCTTCTCGCGCAGCCAGCCGGGAATGTCGGGCATTGGCTTTTCCAGGCCCGATTTCAGGCTGTCGGCAACGTCGAGGCAGATGTCGAGCCCAACCTGGTCGGCGAGTTCCACCGGCCCCATCGGCATTCCGAAGCTTTCGGCGGCGCGGTCAATGGCCTCCTTGTCGTAGCCTTCTTCGATCAGTTGGATCGCTTCCAAAAGGTAGGGTGTCAACGCGCGGTTCACCAGATATCCTGGATAATCTCTTACCCGTGCGGGCAGCCGCCCGATTCCGCCGCAAAAGGCGGCCAGCTGGTCTGACACGGTGCCGAAAGTATCCTCGTGAGTGACCACCTCGATCAGTTGCATCTTCGAGACCGGGTTGAAAAAATGCAGCCCTGCAAAGCGACTGGGCCGTTTCAGGCCCGCGGCCAGGACGGACACGGACAGCGACGAGGTATTCGTTGCCAGCGTCGCGGTCGGTTTCATCCGCGGCTCAAGTTCGGCATAGATCTTGCCTTTGACCGCAGCGCTCTCGGGACCTGCCTCGATCACGAGATCGGCTTTCGGCACGCCTAACTGGTCCGGATCCGGCATCAGCCGATCCAGCGCATCGCGGGTCGCGACCTCGCTCAGATGCTGGTCTTCGCAGATTCTGGCAGCTCGACAGATCGCCCGTCCCAGCGCCTCCACATTCGGATCGGACAGCGTCACAGTTTTGCCCTTCAGGGCGCACCAGGCGGCGATTTCGCCGCCCATCGTGCCGGCGCCCACTACATGGACATGGGCGATGTTGTCCTCGCCCTGTCCGTCCTCTTTCAGGGCTTGCTGCAGAAAGAAGATCCTGACGAGGTTTCTCGATGTTTCACTGGTCACAAGTTCTGCGAAAGACGCGATTTCGCCCTGCTGCATGGCCTTTCTGTCGTCGCCATGCGCCTCCCATAGGTCAATCAGTGCGTAGGGGGCTGGGTAATGCTCTTTCGGTGCGCGGTTCTCTGCGGTTTGGCGCATCTTGCGGGCCGCGAAGCTGCGCGCGGCCGACAACGACATCGCATGATCCGTCAGGCTTGGCCCGTCCCGCTCCAGATTACCAGCGATGGCGGCGCGCGCCGCTGCCTCCACATGCCGTTCCTCAACCAATGTATCGGCGATACCCAGGGATATAGCTTTCGCCGTGTGCGCGGTCTTGCCAGTCAGCATATGTGTCATGGCCTCGATCGGGTCGATCCGGCGGGTCAGTCGGAAGGTTCCGCCAAGCCCGGGATGCAGGCCCAGATTGACTTCGGGAAAGCCGAAGCTGGCCCCATTTACGGCAATGATCCAGTCGCAGGCGAGCGCGATCTCAAAGCCGCCGCCAAGTGCCTGGCCATGAACGATACAGACCGTTGGACAATCGAGCGCCTCGAGCCGATCAAGCACGGTATGCCCCCGGATCAGCATGGCCTTCACATCCTCGGGGTCATTCAGCTCGCGGAACATCGAGATATCGGCCCCTGCGGCGAAACCGCCGGGTTTCGCAGAACGGATCACCACGCCCTTCGGTGGATCCTGCGTAATGGCGTCGAGGTGCCGGTCGAGCCCCTCCAGCACTTCACGCGAGATCGTGTTCGCCCCGGTTTCCGCAACGTCCAGAGCCAGCCAGAGCACGTTGTACACATCCCGAACGGCGCGCCATGCGCCATCGCGCTCGGCGGTGCGGGCAGGACCCAGTTCCAGCCTCGTTTCGCCCAGATGATTAAGAACCGGTCCCGTCATGTCACAGCCTCCAGCAACATCGCGCCGCCCTGGCCACCGCCGATGCATTCAGTTGCGATCCCGCGCGTCGCGCCCTTGTGTTTCATCGCGTTGGCAAGGTGCAGTACAATACGGTTTCCACTGGTGCCGACCGGATGGCCCAGCGACACCGCGCCGCCATCTATATTCAGCTTGTCGCGGTCGATCTGCCCGAAGGCGCGATCCAGCCCCAGAACCTCCTTGCAGAACGCGTCGTCGTCCCATGCGGCGAGGCACGCGAGTACCTGTGCGGCAAAGGCCTCATTCAGCTCCCACAGATCGATATCGTCGCGGCTCAGGCCCTGACGACGGGTGATCGCGGTCGAACACAACACTGGTCCCAGCCCCATGATCGACGGGTCAAGCGCCGACCATTCGCTGTCCACGATCCGCGCGATCGGTGACAACCCGTGTTCCTCGACCGCCCGTTCCGAGGCGACGATCACCCAAGAGGCGCCGTCGGTGATCTGGCTGGCATTGCCCGCAGTCACCTTGCCATAAGGTTTTTCGAACACCGGCTTCAACTTGCCTAGCGCGTCCATATCGCTATCGGGGCGCACGCCATCGTCGTGATCGTAATGTGTGCCGTCGCGGTCGAAGGCGGTCATCACCTCGCCAGCCAGCCAGTCCTCTTGCTGCGCCCGTGCCAGCCGTCGGTGGCTTTCCACCGCATAGGCGTCAGCTTGCTCACGGCTGATGTTGAACCGGTGCGCTAGAATCTCGGCGGTCTGGCCCATGTTCAGATCGGTGATCGGATCGGTCAGTCCGCGTTCCAGACCGAGCACCGGCTTGAAGAAATCCGGCCGAAGTCCGGTAAGCTTTGATGCGGTGTCAAGCGGGCCCTTGGCCATTGCCATCTCAGCGTACCATTGGACCGCCTCCTGCCTTAGAACCAGCGGTGCATGGCTCAGTGCCTCGGCGCCGCCCGCAAGGATCAGATTGTGCCCGCCATCGCGGATATAGCGATAGGCGGTGTCGATCGACTGCATCCCGGACCCGCAGTTGATCTGCACGGTGAACGCCGGCATTGCCGCGCCCATCCCTAACCGCAGCGCGGCAACCCGCGCGGGGTTCATCTCGTCGGCGATGACGTTGACGCAGCCAAGGATGACCAGATCGAAGGCGTCGCGCGCGAAGGGCTGGCGCATCAGCAGCGGACGGCCGCATTGCACGGCCAAGTCTACCGGCGTGAACGGACCCGGTTTGCCCCGCGCCTTTAGAAACGGGGTGCGCGCACCATCGACAAGATAAACGGGGCGATCGTTCATTCTGCGGTCTCCTTGGATGGCTTTTTCGCGCGGCGCGCTTTGGCGGCCTTCCCGCCCGCCTTCAGGCCGGGAAAGAATTTTGCCAGTTCACTGGGCGTGAAATCGTCGACGGCAATCACGGCCTGCACGGCGGCACTCATGGCGTTCAGGTTGTCATTCTCTGCCTTGGTGATCTTGCCTGCTTCTAATGCCTGCTGCTGGCTTAGTTCCGCCTCGCGCAGCCGCTTTTCCAGTGGCGCACAGTCGATGACCGCGTCAAAGGCTACTTCCAGCTTGGCGATTCCTTCGCCGGCACAGCCATGGAACAATCCACCGAACAGCCGATCACGCGTTGCCGTACGCTCAGAAATCAGATTGGCACACTCTTCGGTTAACCTGTCAGATGGGCCGCGCGACGCCCATTTCGGCAAGGTCACGGCGCGCAGAAACCAACCGGCCCATCGCGCCGGAAGATTGGCCAGCACCAGATCGAGATATTCGCTGATCTTGTCGAAGGCGGTTTCGGCAGTGAAATGGACTAGTGGCAGGTCTTCTTCTTGGCGACCTTCATTTTCCCAGCGTTTCAGTGTCGCTGACAGGATGTACAGTTCTGATAACACATCGCCCAGCCGCGCCGAGATCATCTCACGTTGCTTCAGCGCGCCTCCCAGTGTCAAAAAGGCGAAATCTGAAATCAGCGCAAACGCCGCCGACCAGCGCGACATACGTCGGTAGATCGGGCCGACCGCCCCCGCATCCTTTGGCGCTGGCGCAAATAAGCTGTGCGTCCAGGCGCGGCCAAAGGCCCGGAAAAGCGTTCTGGCCGTATGCCCGACATTGGCCCAGAAATGCCGGTCGAACGCGTCCAGCGACTCCGACTGGTCCTCGATCTCCAGCGCCTGCATCTCGTCCAGAAGATGCGGATGCGCGCGGATCGAGCCCTGACCAAAGATAATCAGACTGCGCGTCAGAATATTGGCTCCCTCGACGGTGATACCGATTGGCACCGCCTTGTAGATTTCCGACAGATAGTTGTTCGGCCCGTCGATCACGGCCTTGCCGGAATGGATGTCCATGGCATCGTTGAGCGCATCGCGCATCCGGTAGGTGGCGTTCGATTTCATGATCCCGGAAACCACCGCCAGTGCGCGGCCTTCGTCCAGCCCCACGCAGGTCAGCTGGCGCGCCGCATCCAGCGCATAGGCGTTGGCCGCCAGCCGCGAGAGGCTTTCCTGTACACCGCCAAACTTAGACACCGGGATGCCGAACTGCTGGCGGACACGGGCATAGGCCCCGGAGGTATGTGCTGCCAGTGCGCTGGCTGCCGCCGAAAGCGACGGCAGTGAAATGCCGCGACCCGCCGCGAGCGCGCTCATCAGCATCATCCAGCCCTTACCCGCGTAATCCGGTCCGCCGATGATGTTGTCCAGCGGTATGAAAACGTCAGTGCCGGTGGTAGGACCGTTCTGGAACATCTGCCCGGCAGGAATATGGCGGCGGCCGATCTCGACTCCGTCCAGATGGGTCGGTACCAGCGCGCAGGTGATGCCGATATCTTCGGTCTCGCCCAGCAAGCCGTCCGGATCACGCATTTTAAAGGCAAGGCCGAGAACGGTACAGACGGGGGCCAGGGTGATGTATCGCTTGGCCCAGTTGAGCCGTAGGCCGAGCACCGTCTCGCCCTCCCATTCGCCTTTGCAGACGATGCCGGTATCGATCATCGCTGCGGCGTCCGATCCCGCTTCCTCGCTGGTCAGGCCAAAGGCCGGAAGCTCGGTCCCGACCGCCAGACGCGGCAGCCAGTGATCCTTCTGCGCTTCGGTGCCGAATTGCAGCAGCAATTCGCCCGGCCCGAGCGAGTTCGGGACCATGATGGTCACCGATGCCACCAGCGAACGCGATGAAATCAGACGCACTACCTCGGAATGCGCCAGCGCCGAGAAGCCGAGGCCGCCATACTCCTTCGGGATGATCATGCCAAAGAACCCGTCTTCTCGCATCATCTGCCACGCTTCTTCGGGCAGATCGGCGGTCAGGCGGTTCACCTGCCAGTCATCGACCAACTGGCACAGCTTCTGGCATGGCCCGTCGATAAAGGCTTGTTCCTCGTCGGTCAGGCGGGGAGGATTAACGCGCTGTAATACACTCCAGTCGGGGTTGCCGGAAAACAGCTCCGCCTCCCACCAGACATCTCCAGCGTTCAGCGCCTCGGCCTCGGTATCGGAAAGCGACGGTAGTGCGCCGCGGGCCCAACGATGGATTGGTTTCGTAATATGGTCGCGACGAAAGTGCCGTATTGCCATCTTATTACCTCCCATGTGTTGCATGGTCTGCTGCGATGCGCGTTCTCAATGCAGACAGATTTTGGCCGGACTGCTGTCGGCTTTTGCAACATCTTATCCGGGCAGCATAACTTGTTCCGCATACTTCACAAAAGGAAATACTCCGTTCGATGTTAAAGGGCACAACTGACAATTTGTTGATACTCTCCTGAAAATCGATCCGGAGAAAATCGACCGTGCGAATGTTACGCAAGCAATTAAGGGAATTTCGGGATTAAGGTCTGATCTTCTTTGCGGCCCCTATTATGTTGGCGATTTCGATCGGCATATGCCGAACCACGCCGGTCGAATGGTTGTCTATGCCGATAACAGCTTCCCGGTTGTTCGGGAGTGTTATGATATTGAATCGAGCTATCTTGATCCCATCCGGGAGCAGGAACGCCAGCTCAATCTCACGAACTGACGAAAGAGCGGGCCATCGTTCCTGTTGCAGACAGCGGGAACGGTGATCCGGTTCAGCGAAAGTCGATATCATGCAAATTTACGGGATATTCCTGATTTCCGGCCTGGCTGTCGGGTCGCTCTACGCGCTTGGCGGAATCGGGCTGGTCATCCTTCACCGGGCGACAGGGTTTCTGAATTTTTCCTATGGGGCGATTGCCGCCGCCAGTGCTATGCTGTGCTGGCAGTTTCTGGAATGGGAACTTCCCGGTCCGCTTTCCTGGATCATGGCCCTTGTGACCGGTGTTGTCCTCTCGGTCATTTTCGGCCGTCATATTGCGCCCGGCCTGGCCTGGCGCGACCCGGTGGTCAAGGCGGTCGCCACCCTCGGCTACGCGCTGATCCTCCTCGGGATTATCAGCTTTATCTGGGACGATGCGGCGCGCAAGCTGGTCTTGCCAACGGACAAGCTCGGCTTCCGCCTTCTCGATGTCCGCATCACCGTGACACGCCTGATTGTGCTGGCTTCCAGTGTCGCGGTCGTGATCGGGACCATCCTCTATCTGGAAAAGACGCGCATGGGCCTGCATATGCGGGCACTGGCCAATAACCGCCAGCATTCGGCGTTGCTCGGCATCCCGATCCTAAGGGTCGAGACGATCGCCTGGAGCCTGTCCGGCGCTCTGGCCGGATTTACAGGCCTGATGTATGGCGATCTGGTTCGCCTCGATCCGACAATTATCATGAGAAATCCCGCCCGGGGCGGGCATGGGCCATGATCAAGAAATCCGAAGCCAGTGCCATGGCGGCTGGCGTCAATGTAACGTTCTACAAGCTCTGGTGCTTTACGCTGTCCGGTTTCCTCGCCGGGACCGCGGGCGGGCTGCTTGCCGGGGCGCTGCAGATTCTCGATGCGAAATCATTCCCGGCGGGGGAATCGATCCTGCTGTTCGCGCTGGCGATTGTCGGCGGTGTCGGCCACTGGCTCGGCGCCGTTATCGCCGGGCTGCTCTACCGGGTGGTGCCCGCAATTTTCAATAATATCGGGCTGGATGCGGATCTGGCTCTGGTGATCTTCGGGGCGCTGCTGCTGCATGCGATCCTGACCGCGCCGAACGGCATTGCCGGGCAGATCCTGTCCTTGATCGCCTCATGGCGGAGGTCGCGATGATCAGGATTTCCGATTTGACTGTGAAGTTCGGCGGTGTCGTGGCACTGGACAGCGTAAGTGTTGAACTGGAAGAGAATGTCGTCGGTGTTATCGGACCCAATGGCGCCGGGAAAACGACGCTGATCAATGTCCTCTCCGGTTTTGTGGTGCCATATTCCGGTGCGATTGAGGTGGAGGGCATGGATATACTTTCCCTGCTGCCGCACCGGCGGGCGCGCTGGGGCCTCGCGCGCTCCTTCCAGAAAGTGCAGACTGCCCTCAACCTGACCGTCGAGGATAATATCCAGGTCGTCCTTGACAATATGCCGCATTCCCGGACGGAGAAGGCGGAGATGATCAGCAATGTGTTGGCATATCTGGATATTGAAGATGTGTCGGGAACGGTTGGCCTGCGGCTCAACCCGTATCAACGCCGGATGACGGAAATCGCCCGCTGTCTCGCGGCATCCCCTCGGATCGTTCTGCTGGACGAGCCGGGCGGCGGCATGTCCGAAGCGGAGGTGAAAATGCTGAAAAGCGTGATCTCGGGAATCCATGAAACCTTCGGCGCGCAGGTCCTTCTGATTGACCATGATGTTGACCTGATCAAGGCGGTCTGCTCCAAAACCATGGTTCTGGATTTCGGCAAGCTCATTGCCTATGACCGAACCGCAAAAGTGCTGCAGGACGAAAATGTAAAAGCCGCGTATCTGGGAACCGAGGCGAGCGTATGATGGACAGCGAGAAACTTTCGGTTCGGGGCGTCGTTCTCAGGACCCCTGAAAGAACCGTCCTTGACAATGTATCCATTGATGTCGGGACGGGGTCCATTGTTTCCGTGCTCGGGCCGAACGGCGCAGGTAAGTCCGAACTGGTCCTTGTCATCAGCGGCATGCTGCCGGTGACCGAGGGGGACGTGACAATAAGCGATACGAGTCTGATCGGAAAGCCGCCGGAGATTGTACGCAAGCTCGGTGTTGCGTCGGTCCCGGAAGGGCATCAGGTGCTGTCCAGGCTGAGCGTCGATGACAACCTCAGGGCCGCCGGTTCGATGCATGGCACCGCTACACTCAATTCTCTGGTCGAGGAGGCCTATGGCGTTTTTCCGGAACTGGTCCCCCTCGGCCGGCAGAGTGCCGGCATGTTGTCGGGCGGGCAGCAGCAAATGGTCGCGCTGGCCCAGGCTATCGTCAGCAGGCCCCGATACCTACTGGTCGATGAAATGTCCCTCGGCCTGGCGCCGATTGTCATCGAACGGCTGATGAAAGTCCTGATCGCCCTGAAAGAAAAGGGGATGGGAATTCTCCTGATCGAGCAATTCACGCATCTGGCGCTGGGTATTTCCGACTATTCCTATGTGCTGAACGGCGGGAAGGTGGTTTTCTCAGGTCTGCCGAAGGAACTGAACGACAACCCCGAAATCCTGCATCAGGCCTATCTGTCCATCTAGAGGCGGTATTTGTCAGCCGTCCATGAATCAAAGTAAAGGGACCGAGGCTCTCGCTCCGACCGCCTGATGCGTTCGAGATCGCAGGTACCTCTATGTTGTTGCATCGCCCTTCGATCTGTATAATTCCAAGCTGAAATTGAGAAAATTCATTATATTTGCGATCTTACTTCTGACGCGTTTGAACGTTTGCCCAATAGACTGAGATCAGGAGAAAATGAAAGATGGAATTGCTAAAGGACGCGTATTGGTCTTTTTGAACGGGATGCCGATCCGGTTCTGCCAATTACAGGATGATGCAAATGGATATAGAATATATATTGGATGATATTGCGCCTGGCGGTCGGGTCGGACTTATCGCCCTTGCCACGGATTACAACAGCGAGACGGATTTACGGCGTATCTTTCCCGAGGGTGTGGATCTCTTCACCAACCGCGTGATGAATGCGAATCCGGTCACCATTGAAAATCTCCGCGGGATGGGCGGTGATATCACCCGTGCGGCAAAGGGCATTCTGCCCGGTTGCGGGGTTGATGTCATGATTTACGGCTGCACGTCCGGCACGGCGGCGATTGGCGAAAAGGAGGTTGAACGGTTAGTTCAACTTGCGCAGCCCGGCATCCCCTGCACCAATCCCATCAGGGCGGCAAGCGAAGCCTTGCGTGCTTTGGAGGCCATAAAAATCTCGATCCTTACCCCCTATACCGAGGACGTCAACACAGCAATTGTCGCAAACTTTGACGCAGAGGGTTTCGACATCCTCAATATAGACGGATTTGGCCTTGGGGATGACATTGAGATGACGGAAATACCGTTAAGTGCAATATTGGAGGCAGCCATGCAGATTTGTGACGCGGATGCTGATGCGCTTTTTATTTCCTGCACGGCCCTTCGCGCGACCCTTGTGGTAAAGGAGTTGGAAGAAAAGCTTGGCATACCCGTCGTGACAAGCAATCAGGCCCTCGTCTGGCATTGCCTGCGGCTTATGAGAAACCGAAGCAAGGTTACGGGGTTCGGTCAGCTCTTCGATCAGGGCCTCGACAATTCCTGATATTCAAAGCACTAGCCCATGCGTTCAGAAGCGTAACTGCCGGGACTTGCCGGGAAGACAACAGTTTTATTGCCGTTCAGGAAGACCCGACGGTGAATATGGGCATGAATGGCGCGGGAGAGGACCTGGCTTTCAACATCACGACCGAGGCTTACATAATCCGCCGGGCTTTGTGCATGGCTGACGCGGACTGTGTCCTGATCAATAATCGGGCCTTCATCCAGATCCGCAGTAACATAGTGGGACGTCGCGCCGATCAGTTTGACACCCCGTTCAAACGCCTGTTTGTAAGGGTTTGCGCCCTTGAAGCTTGGCAGGAAGGAATGATGGATATTGATGATACGCCCGGACATCTTCCGGCACATTTCATCCGATAGAACCTGCATATAGCGGGCAAGGACGACAAGATCTGCGCTGGTTTCTTCGACAATGGCCATCTGGCGGGCTTCGGCCTCTGGTTTGTTCTCCTTCGTTACACGGATATGGTGGAAAGGAATGTCGTGGTTGACGACAACTTTCTGATAATCGAAATGATTGGAGATAACGGCAACGATATCAATCGGCAACGCTCCGATTCGCCACCGATAGAGAAGATCATTCAGGCAATGGCCAAAGCGCGACACCATTATTACGACCTTCATCTTCTCAGCTTCGTCATGGAAGCTGTATTCCATGTTGAAACCTGCACTGGCCGCAGCGAAACCTTCGGTCAATGTGTCAAGATTCTTGCCTTTTTCACTGATAAAGCTGACGCGCATAAAGAAATTCCCGGTTTCCTGATCATCAAACTGGGCGCTGTCCGTGATGTTGCAGCCATTTGCCGCTAGAAAGGTGGAAATGGCCGCGACGATGCCTCGTGTAGATTTACATTTAACGGTAAGCGCAAATGATTGCATGGCGAATGACTTTCTTAGTGGAGCCTTATCTCAGGCGACGCTATGCGCCGCCGTGACGAGAGTATGATGGAGTGAAACCGCCGAGGAGCGAGGACCCAGGAGAGTAAAATTCCTACCTGATTCACGGCAAATGATCAAGCAACCCAGATGCTCGATTAAACATCGTGTGGCGTCGCCTGCCGTTAAGGTCTTGCTGTTCAGATCGCACAGCCGTTCCAATAGGGGAATAAGATTATGGCCAGTGATGTCGAAAACGACCCAGCCGTCTGTCTGTTCCGTGACGCTGGCGGTATCCGTAAGGATGTCCTTTAGTTCACACGCGTAATCGGGATGTGTACCAAGCGGTGCCAGCAGGAACCACTGACCGCTGCCGATCCAGATTGCAGAGGTTTCGCCAGCCAGAACAGCGCGGCCCGGGCCCGGCAAATCCCTGCCAATGACAGGCAACAGGGAGGTTTGAATATCCTTCTCCCGGCCGTTTCTTACGGCGATCGAGGCAATTGCGAAATCGGGATTCTCACATATTGTTATACCGCCGATTGTTTCGATTACGGGCGCTCCCTTTCCGAGCGCTATCAGCGGTGCAAGCAGTTGATCAGACACGAAGCCGTTCTCCTTCCGGATCGATGAAATGCGGGCTTGTGACCGTCACATCAATATCGATGCCATCAAGCGGACTTGTCATCCGGATTACTTCACCAAGGCGCTGATCACCTTTTTTCAGGAAGGCGAGACCGATTGAGGATCCAACATGGGGTGAATAGGCCGCAGAGGTTACCCAGCCCTGATCATTGACGGCAGTGGCGGTATCACCTTTATTCATTAAATGCGCGCCGGCAAGGATGGTCTGCTTGGAGTCTACAGGGGCCAATCCGATGAGCCGGTGGTCATCTTCGCGCTGCAGGTATGGCCTTGCTGCGAGAACCCTGCCAATGCTGTCTTTATTTTGCGAAACCATGCGCGCCATGCCGAGCATGGCGGCGGTGCTCTGACCGTTCAACTCGTTCCCGGCGGCATGACCTTTTTCAACCCGCAGAACACCAAGGGCTTCGGTGCCATACGGCGCCACATCATATTCCTTCCCCATCTCAATCAGGCGGCGGATCAGGGCATCGCCATAACGAGTTGGCACGGCGATTTCAAAGGCCAGTTCACCGGAGAAGGAAATACGGAAGAGCCGCGCGCGCAATCCGCCGCAAACGGTAATTTTCCCGCAGGCCATATAGGGAAAAGCTTCGTTCGAGATGTCATGCGTGGGGTCTATGATTTTTTGAAGGAGCTTGCGGGAGTCAGGTCCTGCTACCGCAAACTGCGCCCAGGCTTCCGTCGTTGAAATAAGCTGTACATCAAGGCCCGGCCAGAGACATTGTCGGCAGAACTCCATATGACGGAAGACGGAAACCGCATTGGCTGTTGTGGTTGTGACAACAAAATGATCTTCTGCAAGACGTGCGGTGGTTCCGTCATCCATGGCGAAGCCATCTTCGCGCAGCATCAGACCGTAATGGGTTTTACCGACGGGTAATTTGGCGAAGCCATTACAATAGATGTGATTAAGAAATTCCGCAGCGTCCGACCCCTGAACATCGATCTTGCCGAGCGTCGTGACGTCGCAGATACCGACCGAGTTGCGGACCGCAATTACTTCGCGGTCAACAGATTGCCGCCAATGGGTTTCTCCTTCAATCGGGAACCATTGTGCGCGCAGCCAGCTGCCCGCCTCGACAAAGATGGCGCCTTGTTCTTCCGCCCATTTGTGACTGGGGGTGAGGCGATAGGGGCGGAATTCCTTGCCCCGCGACCGTCCGGCGAAGGCCCCAATTGTCACGGGGGTATAAGGGGGGCGAAAGATCGTCGTTCCCACGTCCGGAATGGACTTGCCTTCAAGTTCAGCCAGGATAGCGAGCGCGCCGATATTCGCTGTCTTCCCCTGATCCGTCGCCATGCCAAGGGTGGTGTAGCGCTTCACATGCTCGACGGATTTGAAGCCCTCCTGATGGGCGAGTTTGATATCCTTGATGGTGACATCGTTTTGCAGGTCAAGCCAGGCGCGACATTTGCTGTCTTTGACATGCCAGAAGGGCGCTATCTTGATGGGAGTATCTTCCGCTTCCGGTAATGGTGGTGGCGTGGCGGTCATGCCAAGATCATTAAGTGCCTCAACGGAGCTCTTTATACCTGATTGAAGCGCGCCATGGGTTGAGAAGATTCCCGCCGCCGCACCCGCACCCCGCAAGGCGGGATCGTCATTTGGTGCCGAAACAAAGGCGGAGATATCGGCATTCCAGACCGGTCGCCCGCGTTTGTGGCAGGTCAGATGTACATTTGGATTCCAGCCGCCCGCAATGCCAATGGCACCGCAGGCTATCTCACGTACCGAGCGATCTTCAAGGCGTACTTTCACGGATTTGAGACCAAGACGTCCGGAGCTGTCGATTACCTCCGCTCCCCTGAGAATCTCAAAGTCATTCGATAGGGGAGCGTCAGCGCGGCAATCAACCAGAGCCGCGATATTGACGCCTTTTGCCTTCAGGTCGCGGGCTGTGCGATGGCCATCGTCATTATTGGTGAAAACAACAACATCCTTCGCCACTGTTACCGCCCAGCGGTTGGCGTAAGCGCGCAGGGCGCCTGCAAGCATGATACCCGGCCGGTCGTTATTGTCAAAGGCGATGGGCCGTTCCGTTGCGCCCGCCGCAAGCAGTGCGCGTTTGGTATAAATCCGCCAGAGGATTTGCCGCGGCTTATGGGGCGCGGGTACAGCGATATGATCCGATACCCGCTCTGCTGCGCCGAAGACACCGTGATCATATTGCCCGAAAACGGTTGTTCGCGTCATCAGCCGAACATTTGGAAGTGAGCGGAGTTCAGAAATGACTTTCGCCGCCCATTCACTGTTATCCTGATCAGAGAACAGGCTTCTTTCCGCGAGCAGGCGGCCGCCCATAAGAAAGTCCTCATCTGCAAGAATAATTTCTGCTCCGGCGCGGCCCGCCGTCAGGGCCGCTGCAAGGCCGCAAGGTCCCGCCCCGATGATCAGAAGATCACAATGCAGGAAGCCTTTGTCGTAATTATCCGGATCTTCTTCCATCGACAGGCGGCCAAGCCCTGCGGCCCGCCGGATAAAAGGCTCATAAACCTTTTCCCAGAAAGCGGCGGGCCACATAAAGGTTTTGTAGTAAAAACCGGCAGATAGAAAGGTCGAGAGCCGATCATTGATGGCCTGCAGGTCGAAGCGAAGTGATGGAAACCTGTTTTGGCTCCGGGAGTCCAGTCCGTCGTAAAGCTCGGCGACGGTGGCGCGGGTATTGGGTTCGCGCCGCGCACCGCTTCGAAGTTCGACAAGGGCGTTCGGCTCCTCCGAGCCAGCGGTGAAAACCCCGCGCGGACGATGATATTTGAAGCTTCGCCCCATCAGGCGGAAATCATTCGCGAGCAGCGCCGAGGCAAGCGTATCGCCTGAATATCCGGTATAGCTTTTACCATCGAATGTAAAATCAAGAGGGTCGCCGCGATCGATCAGGCCGCCGTTCAGACGATTTTTCTGGCTCATCTGTCTCGTCCCCGGTGTTTAGCGTATTCTGAGGCAAGCTCGACATGGGTGATTTCATGGGTTGTCATGTTGCGAGTTACTACGAGCCAGGAGCGGTCACCCTGCTCATGGAACCAGAGTTCCTTATGGGTACCAGCCGGATTGTTCCGGAGATAAAGATAGTCATGAAACTCATCGAGCGCCGTTTCCGACATGACATCAGGGCGGTCGATCAGACCAGCGTCGCCGAGATAAACAAATTCCTGTGCATCGCGTGGGCCGAGCAATGGATGATTGATGATCATTTCGCCCTCAATGCAGGTTCGGCTGGGCGCCTGCGCCCTTTTCATCGATCATGGCCCCGCGCTGGAACCGGTCGAGCCGGAGGGCGTGCGCCGTTTCGTGCGGTGTATCTGTTGCCAGCAGGTGGGCGAAAGTATAGCCTGACGCCGGGGTGGCCTTGAACCCGCCGTAGCACCAGCCGCCATTGAAATAGAGCCCCTTGATGGGCGTATGATCAATGAAGGGAGAGCCATCCATGGACATATCCATCAATCCGCCCCACATGCGGAGGAGGCGTGCCCGTCCGATCATCGGCATCAGGGCCATGCCACCTTCCAGAACATCCTCGACAACGGGCAGGTTGCCTCGCTGAGCATAGCTGTTGTAACCGTCAATATCGCCCCCGAAGACAAGCCCGCCCTTGTCCGACTGGCTGATATAGAAATGCCCGGCGCCGAAAGTGATGACGCCCGGGATCACCGGCTTCAGCCCTTCGGAGACGAACGCCTGAAGAACATGACTTTCGATGGGCAGGCGCAGGCCCGCCATTTCCATCAGTCGGGATGAATTCCCCGCGACGGCAACTCCGACTTTTTTCGCGGCAATATACCCCCGGCTCGTTTCGACGCCCTTGATGATACCGCCCTCGATCCTGAAACCTGTAACCTCGCAGTTCTGGATAATATCCACACCGTGACTATCGGCGGAGCGGGCGTATCCCCAGGCGACGGCATCATGGCGCACAGTGCCGCCGCGTCGCTGCAATAGCCCGCCCTTGATCGGAAACCGCGCATTCTCGAAATTGAGAAAAGGCGCCATGGCGCGAACCTGGGCTTGGTCGAGCAGCTCCGCATCCGCACCGTTTAAAATCATTGCATTGCCGCGCCGTCGGTAGGCATCGCGCTGGGCATCACTGTGACAGAGATTGAGAATGCCGCGCTGGCTTACCATGGCGTTGTAATTGAGATCCTGCTCCAGCCCTTCCCAGAGCTTCAGGGCGAATTCATACAAGGGTTCATTCCCATCGAGCAGATAATTTGACCGGATAATGGTTGTATTTCGTCCTACATTACCGCCCCCGATCCATCCTTTCTCAAGCACGGCGATCCGGGATTGTTTATAGACTTTTGCAAGATAGTGCGCCGTTGCCAGTCCGTGGCCGCCGCCGCCGATGATGACAAAGTCGTAGTCCGCCTGTGGCGCAGGATCGCGCCAGGCGGGCGCCCATCCGGTATGCCCCTTAAACCCTTCGATCAGAACTTTTAAAGCGGAGTAACGCAAAGACATATCCCCAAGATAATGGCGGATGATTGCATGAAATCGAATATTTGATAGTTCCTAAAAAGACAAAAATAGTGCAAAAAAGGACATTCGGGAGATCTTTGGCGATGACGAGAAACTATCAATCCGGCAATTTTGACATTTTACCGAAGAAAATTGGTTTTATCCTGATTGAGGATTATGCCCTGATGTCTTTTTCTTCCGCAATCGAACCCTTGCGTGCCGCTAACCTGTTAGCTGAACGGGAAATCTACAGTCTTGTGTTTTTATCGTTACATGGCGGCAAGGTAAGCTCTTCCGTCGGGGGCTGGTTTGACACGAAAAGTATTGACGGTGCAGGGCTCGATTTTGAAATGGTATTTATTGTCGCAGGTGGCAATCCCTTTGCCATCAAGAGTCTGCCGCTTGAGCGATACTTGCGCCGCCTTGCGGCAAAAGGGGTGACGCTTGGCGGAATTTCTGGTGGCAGCGTTGTTCTCGCCATTGCAGGTTTCATGAATAACCGGCGCTTTACAGCACACTGGCATCATATTGATACCTTGCAGGAAATCTCCAGCGACTATCTTCTTGAGAAACGATTGTTTGTGATTGACCGCGATCGCTACAGCTGCGCGGGCGGTATCGCGCCTTTCGACATGATGTATGCCATGATTGCCGGTCAGTTTGGGGCGGATTTTGCCAGAAATATAAGCGACTGGTTTATCTATACAGGTATTCGCGACAAAAGCGATCCTCAACGGGCGGGGCTGGTTGAGAAATACAACGCACACCATCCGGCGCTTGTTGCTGCTATTGAACTGATGATCAGCCATATTGCCGACCCGCTAAGTTTAACGCAGATCGCCGAACTATCCGGAGTTGGCGTGCGTCAATTACAACGCTTGTTTGGTCAGTATGTGGGTACATCAGCCATGGACTTTTATCGAAATATGAGACTTGAAAAGGCCGATGAAATGATAAGACAGACCGCCGCGCCCATCATAGAGATCGCCGTCGCGACCGGCTTTACCAACCTGTCCCATTTCTCACGCCAGTTTCGCGCAAGATTTCAGACAACACCGAATGCCCGGCGAAGGAACTTGTAAAGTTCATCAATGGCGCACCCGACACGATTCGAACGTCTGACCTCTGCCTTCGGAGGGCGGAGGTATAGATTTCCCTGAGTTTCCCGTTATATTCATAACTATTATAAATCAATGATTTAATATCTACACGTTTCTTCTCATTTCCTCAATTGTCATTTTCGGTGATTGCTATATGATTGCTGGATCGCAATTTCGAGGATTTGAGGATGCAGGCAAAAATCATCAAGCGGAACGTCGATGCAGCGCGCCCGCAAGAGCGTGACTGGTTTATGTGGGATACGGAGCTGAAAGGATTTGGCCTGAAGGTCACCCGTTCGGGAAATCGTATCTACATCGTGCAATATCGGATGAGCGGGCGCGGTTTGCCAACGCGGCGGCTGACAATCGGGAAACATGGTTCTCCCTGGACGCCTGAAAAAGCCCGCGCAGAAGCAAAGCGCGTCTTGGGAGAAGTTGCAGACGGGCAAGATCCGCAGCAAGCGAAGATGACAGAGAAAGCGGCGATGACGGTTTCCGAGCTTTGTGACCGGTATCTTGAAGAAGGTTGCGCTACAAAAAAACCGACGACGATTGCAACGGATAAGGGGCGGATAGAACGTCATATCAAGCCATTACTGGGCCGACAGCGGGTTAAGGGTCTTACCGTAAATGACATAAAGCGATTTATGACGGATATCGCCAAGGGTAAAACGGCGGTTGATGTGCGGACGGGTATTCACGGGCGCGCCCGGGTGGTCGGGGGCAAGGGGACGGCCACCCGAACGGTCGGCTTGCTGGGGGGCATTCTCTCCTTCGCCGTTGCCGAAGGTGTTCGAAGTGATAATCCGGTGAGAGGCGTAAAAAGGTATCCTGACCGGAAGAATGAACGCTATCTGAATTCGCAGGAACTGGCGCGCCTTGGGGATGTACTTCGTGTTGCCGAAGAGGCGGAAAAAGAGCGCAGCAATCTGGAAGTTACGTTGAATGGCACAACGCTGGAAACAGAAAGAACGGCACTTCGCAAAAGAATAAATAACCTGGCGAAGGAAGATGAAAATGAAATGGCGATTGCAGCGATCCGCCTGCTGATCCTGACAGGGTGCCGCAAGACAGAAATCCTCTCTCTGAAATGGCATGAAGTTGATTTTGAGCTCGGTTGCTTGCGCCTTGATGACTCAAAGACCGGGCAAAAAACTGTCATGCTGGGAGCTCCGGCATTGCAGTTGCTGGCGGGATTATCGCGAGACGAACAATCGCCGTTCGTTTTTCCGGCGCTGCGCGGGAAGGGGCATTATGTCGGTTTGCCGAAAGCCTGGCTTAAAATTCGCGCCCGCGCCGGGCTGAACGATGTGCGCCTTCATGATCTCCGGCATACGTTCGCAAGCGCTGGGGCTGGAAGCGGCATAGGGTTACAGGTGCTGGGAAAACTGCTTGGCCATTCAGATCCCAAAACCACCAGCCGATACGCACATATTGCGAATGATCCGGTAAGGGCGGCGGCGGATCGAACATCCGGGCGACTTGCGGATGCAATGAATAATCATCATTCCAGAGAAGCGAAAGTTGTCGATTTAAACAAATAATAGCAGGTCGATCATGGAGAAAAATAACCCTTACGTCGAACTTTACGACAGAATTTTCTTTTATTTATGGGATATCACAACAGGGCAGGGAGGCTCGAAAAGACAGAAATATAATGGTGCAAGGCTCTATGGCCAGTTTCTTCTCAGTGAAATTGCGCGCTATGAGGAGGTTAAGTCTGCGGGCGGGTTATCTATAGAACGCCATGGCTTGGTTGCACCTAAAGCAGTCATGAAAGCCTGGGCATTTAATATTCTTGAAGATTGTTTCACAAGCCGAATTACGCCGCCTTTTGAGCTATGTGGAGCAATATACTATTTAATGGGCTGCAAGCATCTTTCTCGTAAAAGAGGGAAATATGAAGCGAAGGAGGCATATTATGAGCAATTTCATGGTAAAGACTCTATCGGCATAAGGGAGGCATCGCGTAAACTGGAGGTTAATCCGGCGACGATATTAAGATGGAAAAACGAGACTCCCGAAGGAAAATCTCCCAAATTTCCTGGCGGTGATGAAGAATATTCAGGAGAGTACGAAAGGATAAGAGAACTGACCAACGTCGAAGAGTTTTACCCCATGAAATACCGGGTGTTGCGGAAGAAATCATTAGCGCAACACGAGCAGGATGTTCCATAGTTTTCCGCAAGCCTTACCGGCTTTCGTAAACAATTTGAGGAACAGCATGTGAAAAATTCACCCCCTTATCCCCGCCGACTGAGAACGCGCGATGCGGCCTTATACTGCGGCTCCACCAAGTCAACATTCGAAAAACTCCGGTTATATGGCGACGGTCCGCCATATGCGAAAATTGGCCGGGTTGTGGTTTATGATGTTGAAGATCTGGATGCATGGATTGACAGCAAAAAGCATCGTTCGACGTCCGAGTATGCAACATCGTTTTGATCCGTGGATGCATCGCGGCGGATATCGACTTATGAAGCCGCCCGAAGACTCGGAATCTCTGTCAGAACACTGGAGCGCCATCGCCAAAACATGACAGGCCCCGTCTATGTCCGGCTGGGCAGGCGCGTGCTCTACAACATCGCCGAACTTGATAGATGGTGCGAGGAAAACAAATCAGTCTGAAGATTGAGGCAAGCTGGAAACTGCCCCTTATCTTTCCGGGTGTTTCCGCCACAGGCCGCCATCATTGAAGATATTCTTCAGATTATCAGTTCCAGAAAGCTCCGGAAATTCAATCGGTTATAAAGAGGCCACACGGAGCTTTGACTTTATATAGTTATCTTATGATTGACTACGTGAAATGAAGGTTTCTCACTACATACATTATCCTGAGGCATGCCGCTTTATTGAGGCCGTGAGGGAAAGCGAAACGCTGGGTAAGCCGGTGAATACGCTAACGACCGTGAACCTGGAGCGGCTCGGCATTGCTCCGCCGGAATGTTCAAGCTATTTACGAAAGTCATTACAGAAGCTTCGAAAGCTGATCGAGCGGCGCGATTGTCCGTGGTGCGTTGCATGGGTACTGGAAAACAGCCTTACGAATGGCATTCATGCCCATATCCTGATCCATCGAAATCCGTCTTTAATGAGTGACTGGCGGGAATTTCGGGCGCTGGTACTTCGCGCCTTCAATCAACCGAAGCCGCCACCGCGCGCCATCCGGTCCTGTAAATTCCGGACCTGGTTTCAAACCTATGAACAAAGTCGCGGCAATCTTGAAAATTATCTTCTGAAGGGCATCCGCCCGGAGGTTGCGGCCTTGCTCGATATCAACGCGACGTCGCAAGGCGTGATCTATGGAAAAAGGGTTGGATGGAGCAGGTTAATTTGAAAACAGGTTTGCGGTTATGGTCAAAATATTTCACACTCCGTCCGGGTATCAATTTTCAAGTATCAAAATACTTGTTTTTTCTCGTTATGGCAGTGTCAGGGCAAGCATGTTCGAACAAACCTTCAAAAACATCGATGACGTTTTATGGAAAGAGGCAGGCTGCACGACGGAGCTGGACTATACGGAGCAAACCTCCTGGATGCTGTTCCTGAAATATCTCGATGATCTTGAACGGGAACGGGCAGTGGAAGCCGAGCTTAACGACAAGCCCTATGTTTTCATCATTGATGAGGAACATCGCTGGAACCGCTGGGCCGCGCCGAAAAAGCCTGACGGTAGTTTTGATCATGATACGGCCTTAACGGGGGACGACCTCATTGCGTATGTCGATGACAAGCTTTTTCCGTACCTCAGAGGGTTTAAGCAACGCGCCTCCAGCCCCGATACGATTGAATATAAAATTGGCGAAATCTTTGGCGAGATTAAATCCAAGTTTCAAAGTGGCTACAGCCTGCGGGACGCGCTGGAACTGATGGATCAACTGCATTTCCGTTCCCAGGACCAGAAACATGAGCTGTCGGCGCTGTATGAAGAGAAGATCAAGAACATGGGCAACGCGGGGCGCAATGGCGGGGAGTATTATACGCCCCGCGCGCTGATCCGCGCGATGATTGCCGTGACGAAACCGAAGATCGGGGAGCGTATCTATGATGGCGCGGTCGGATCTGCGGGGTTTCTGTGCGAAGCCTTTGATTATATGCGAAAGGGCGACTTGAGCGCCGGGCAGCTCGATATCCTTCAACGGAAAACCTTCTACGGGAAGGAGAAGAAAAGCCTCGCCTATGTTATCGCCATCATGAACATGATCCTGCATGGCATTGATACTCCCAATATTCTGCATACGAATACACTTTCCGAAAACATTACGGATATTCAGGATAAAGACCGGTTTGATGTTGTGCTTGCCAATCCACCTTTTGGCGGGAAAGAGCGCAAGGAAGTTCAGCAGAACTTCCCAATCAAGACCAGTGAGACGGCTTTCCTGTTCCTTCAGCATTTCATCAAGTCATTGAAGGCGGGCGGGCGCGGGGCTGTTGTCATCAAGAACACCTTTCTGTCCAACTCGGATAATGCCTCCCGCGCCCTGCGGAAGGAACTGCTGGAAAGCTGTAACCTTCATACGGTACTCGATTGCCCCGGCGGAACCTTTATCGGCGCGGGTGTGAAGACCGTGGTGCTGTTCTTTGAAAAAGGCGCACCCACAAGAAACATCTGGTTTTACCAGCTCGATCCGGGCCGGAATATGGGCAAAACCAACTCGCTGAATGACAATGACCTCAAAGAGTTTGTCGAGCTTCAGGCGGATTTCAGGGAGAGCGAAAAATCATGGTCGGTCGCAATCGAGGATATTAACGAGACGACTTTTGATCTGTCTGTGAAAAACCCGAATGCGCCAGAGGAAGCACCGCTACGGGAGCCGCAAGAGATTATCGCGGAAATAGCTGCGCTGGACGCTGAGACTGAAAACATACTTGGTCAAATAAGGGGAATGTTGTGATTGCCTCGAATACAGTTCCTTTGTCTAAGTTATGCAAGGTTTTTACTGACGGAAATTGGATAGAATCGAAAGATCAGGCAACGGCCGGGATTCGATTAGTTCAAACAGGAAATGTGGGAAATGGAATTTTTAAGGATCGAAGGGAAAAAGCGCGCTTCATTGATAAAGAAACATTTATTCGATTAAAATGCCAGGAGATTTATGCGGGAGACTGTCTTGTTTCGCGATTGCCGGATCCTGTGGGGCGCTCTTGTATAATCCCTAATTTGGGCGAGCAAATGATAACTGCAGTAGATTGCAGCATATTGAGATTTGATAACAATAAAGTAAAATCAGAGTTTTTTAATTACTACTCTCAATCTCGAAAATATTTACAAGATGTTGATAGGCTTTGTACCGGAGCAACCCGTCGGCGTATTAGTAGAAAAAATCTTGGAAAGATTGAAATTCCGCTCCCCTCTCTTGCAGAGCAGCAGCGGATTGTTGCCATTCTGGATGAAGCCTTTGCGGGCATCGACGCGGCGATTGAGAACACAAAGCGGAACCTGGCGAACGCCCGAGAGCTGTTCGAAAGCTACCTGAACAATGTCATCACTCAGAAAGGCGAAGGGTGGATTGAGAAAAAACTTGGAGATGTTGCCGCGTTTCGTAACGGCTTAAACTTTACTAAAAGTAGCAGAGGGGAGGTAATCCAGATTGTTGGGGTTAAAGATTTTAAAAATCATTTTTATGTACAAACAGCTGAGTTGGATTCAGTCACTATTGACGGAACATTACGTCCGGATGACGTTCTTCTTGATGGCGATATTTTGACAGTGCGTTCAAATGGAAATAAAGACCTTATCGGTAGATGTTTGTTAGTGCAAAATATTGATCCTAACACCTCTCATTCTGGCTTCACTATTCGTATTAGAATTCTGGATGAACGAGTTTCCCCGGAATTCATTGTGCATTATCTGAAATCCAAAAAAATACGTCAGATGTTGATTGATAGTGGAGATGGGGCAAATATTAATAGTCTCAATCAACAAGCTCTTACAGCAATTCCGCTGGTAATTCCTGCTATCAATGAACAGATCAGGATAGTTGGGTCAATTAATGAAACATCAGTTGAAGCTATAAACCTTCAATCCGTCTATCGACAAAAACTCGATCTCCTCACCGAACTAAAACAATCCATCCTTCAAAAAGCTTTTTCCGGTGAACTGACCTCCTCTATCCAGACTGCGTCGTCAGAATTTTCTGCCCATATTATTGCCTTTGCATATGCACGGCATCGTTCCAATAGACGCAATAAGACATTTGGCCGCGTAAAGGCGCAAAAGACACTCCAGCTTGTCGAAAGTATCGGCGGCATCGATTTAGGGCGTGTACCGATAAAAGATGCGGCGGGCCCGAATGATAGTGCGCATATGCGTCAGGCGGAGAACTGGGCCGTCGCAAATGACTATTTCGAGTTTGTGCCGCGTGGTGATGGATATGATTTCAGGCAGCGTTCCGGTTTTGATAAACGGCTGGTAGAGGGTTGCGCCAGGTTTGAACAGTACCGATCAAAAATAGAGCGTGTCGTTGATCTTCTCCTGCCGATGGATTCTGAAAAAGCAGAAGTTTTTGCCACGGTTCACGCCGCCTGGAATAATCTTGTCTCTGATGGGCTTGAAGTTACGGACCAGAAAATCCTCTGGGAAGCGCGCGATAACTGGCACGCCGGGAAGCTAGATATCCCGGAAGAGAAATTCAGAGAGGCAATTCGGTATATCCGTTCAAATAATCTCATTCCTGACGGAACGGCAAAAATCGTAAAGGGACAGGAGTCATTATTTTGAATGAAGCGGAGACTCGGGCTGACCTGATCGACCCTGCCTTGCGAGAGGCTGGCTGGGGTGTGGTTGAGGGAAGCCGGGTCAAGCGGGAGGTTATCTCTCAAGGGCGTCTGCTTGGCGGTGGCAAGCGGGCGAAACAGGAAATCGCCGACTATGTTCTTGTCTATCGCGGGATGAAGCTCGCGGTTATTGAGGCGAAAAGGAAAGACCTGCCTGATACGGAGGGCGTTGGCCAGGCCAAGCAATATTCCGCAAAGCTGCAAACACGCTACGCCTATTCGACAAATGGTGTCGGCATTTACCAGATTGACATGCAGACGGGTGCGGAAGGTTATGTAGAGGCTTATCCAACGCCCGATGATCTCTGGAATATGGTCTTTGCCGAACAGAATGAATGGCGGGACCGGTTTGCGGAAGTTTCCTTCGAAGACAGGGGCGGCGCATGGGAGCCGCGATATTATCAGGATCTTGCAATCCAGAAGACCTTGCAGGCCATCGCGGACGGCAAGCAGCGCATTCTCCTGACGCTGGCCACGGGCACGGGCAAGACGGCCATCGCCTTTCAAATCGCCTGGAAGCTCCATTACAGCCGCTGGACCCTTGCCCGGGATGGCGCACGCCGTCCGCGCATTCTGTTTCTGGCGGACCGCAATATTCTTGCCGATCAGGCCTATAATTCCTTTTCCGCCTTTTCCGAAGATGCACGGGTGCGGATTGCGCCCGATGAAATCCGCAGGAAGGGCCGGGTGCCGAAGAACGGAAGCGTCTTCTTCACGATCTTTCAAACCTTCATGTCCGGCCAGGACGCGGACGGAAACCCGGCGCCAAACTTCGGGGAATATCCGCCCGATTTTTTTGATTTCATTATCATTGATGAATGCCATAGGGGTGGCGCGGATGATGAAGGAAACTGGCGCGGGATTCTTGAATATTTTTCCCCTGCCGTGCAGCTTGGTTTGACCGCCACGCCCAAGCGCAAGGATAACGTCGATACCTACGCGTATTTTGGGGAGCCCGTCTATATTTACAGCCTGAAAGAGGGAATCAACGACGGCTTCCTGACACCGTTCAAGGTGCAGCAGATTGCAACGACGGTGGATGAGTATGTCTATACCTCCGATGATGACGTGCTTGAGGGTGAAATAGAAGAGGGCCGACGCTACAGGGAAGATGAGTTTAATCGCGTGATCGAGATAAAGGAGCGGGAAGCCTATCGTGTCCGGCTCTTTATGACCGCCATAGATCAGTCACAGAAGACATTGGTGTTTTGCGCAACGCAGACCCATGCGCTGGCCGTGCGGGACCTGATAAACCAGTATAAACAAAGCAAAGATCCCAATTACTGCGTTCGCGTGACAGCCAATGACGGAGCGATTGGGGAGCAGCATTTGCGAACCTTTCAGGATAACGAAAAGACGATCCCGACGATCCTCACCACGTCGCAAAAGCTTTCGACCGGCGTTGATGCCCGGAACATCCGCAATATTGTGCTCATGCGCCCCGTAAACTCCATGATTGAGTTCAAGCAGATTATCGGGCGCGGGACGCGGCTTTTTGATGGGAAAGACTATTTCACAATCTATGATTTCGTGAAGGCATACGAGCATTTCAACGATCCGGAATGGGATGGTGAACCGCAAGAGCCTGTTACCACGACAACGACGCCCGGAACAGGCGGCGGCGGGGAAGTCGGGCCGGGCGGTGGTGGCGAGTCGCCGCCACCTCGCCAGAAGATCAAGATCAAGCTGGCGGACGGTAAGGAGCGCACTATCCAGCATATGACAGCAACCATGTTTTACAGCCCTGATGGCAAGCCCATGTCGGCGGCGGAATTCATCAGGCGGATGTTTGGCGAGTTACCGGAGCTGTTCAAGGATGAAGACGAACTTCGGAGGCTTTGGGGGCGGCCTGATAGCCGTCAGGCGCTGCTGGACAGCCTCTCGGAGCGGGGCTATGGCCGGGATCAACTGGATGAAATCAAGCGGATGATCAATGCGGAAAAAAGTGACGTTTATGATGTTCTTTCCTATATCGCTTTTGCTCTAACGCCTATTACGCGTCAGGAGCGTGTTGACAGCCGGAAGGCAAAAATCCTTGATCAGTATGATGACAAACTTCAAGCGTTCCTGGATTTTGTCCTTTCTCAATATGTCAAGGAGGGCACGAGTGAACTGGAAGTCGCAAAGCTGACATTGCTCCTTAAAGCCAAGTACGGCACGACGACAGACGGAGTTGAGACGCTAGGCGGCACCCAAAGAACACGGGAAGCGTTCATTGGCTTCCAGCAGCATTTGTATGGATAAAGCTCTGTAAATCTACTCGATAATTGAGCTTATAAGCTGGGCAACAAAATGGCGGCCTTCAGGAATTGACAGTGTGAGCAGAAGAAAGGTTGCGAAAAATGATTGCCGTCATTTTTGAGGTGTGTCCTCACGAAGAACACAAGCAGCAATATCTGGATATTGCCGCTGGTCTGCGCCCGACGCTTGAGGAAATTGATGGATTTATCTCAGTCGAACGGTTTCAAAGCCTTTCGGACGCGACAAAAATTCTCTCCATTTCCTTCTTTCGCGACGAAGCGGCGGTTGAGCAATGGCGTAATATTTCCGCTCACCGTAACGCTCAGTCAAAGGGTCGAGAATCGATTTTCAGGGACTATAGAATACGTATCGCCAGTGTAATTCGCGACTACGGCATGAACGAACGGGACTAGGCTCCAATTGACAGTAAGGCGGAACATAATGGCTAGAATGGTTAAACAAACTTTGAGTAAATAACTATGAGCGATGAGGTCAAAACACCAAATACGTACGGCCCTGCATTTTCATTATTTGACTACATAGTATTATATGCATGGGGCTTTGCAGAACTATTTTTCAAACTTGTCGGTTGGCTTTTTATCGTCGCCGCCTTGTTTGCCGCGTCTGATGTTGTTGATAGTGATTTTTTAGAAATTTTAGCAATTACATCAGGACTAATATGGTGCTGTGCGGCATTTGCAAAGTGCATTCACCTTGCAGATTTCATCTCAGATCGTACTGATGTTTGGATCGACAATAAAAAATTCGGCAAAACTAAAAGCAAGTTTGCACATACTGCAGTCAATTTTTTCAAGATTTCTACTCGCTTATTAGTTGGTTATGCTTTGATTTCATTTTTGTTAAGCGTCTACGCAATTATCCCGGAAATGCTGTTGGCGATACAAACTATATAATGCAGATTCAAAGCCCTATGGAGGTACTCAACAATCTCATTGCAAGGCTTTTCGCGACATCAAACGTCAATTCATAGCCTTGCTTTTTCACTACACTCTTTACTTCGGCCCAGATATTGTCATCTCGAACCGCGTCAAGAAAATCATGCCCCTCCCATGTCAAGCCACGTATTACAACGTGACCAACTACTTCCTGCCCATTATCATCTAGTAGTCCTCCTGCGACACAAAGCTGAAGATGATAAAATGCAACTTTGGGATCGGCCCTCTCGATGACAGGTTCATTTTCTGAAAAGGCGTAGAAGCCAACGCCATCTAAATCATTATCTTTCTCTAGAGCAAGCATAGTATCGCGAATGATATCCATATCACGCTTCATAGTATGTACGGCCCCTCAGTTATTGCATATTAATTTGACATTAACATTAAAAGTGATATCTAGAATACATTCCCTCTGTTGGATTCGTCCGCAGACCGCGAGGCTCCCTAAATGGGGGCCTTTGCTTTTTCTGGAGCCCACATGCGAACTACAGTGTACGTGGATGGTTTCAATCTATATTACGGCTGCTTAAAAGGCACGCCTTACAAATGGTTGGATTTGAAATCTCTATTTGAACAGCTGCTTGAGCGCAACAACCAAATAGAGGCAATCAAATATTTCACGGCCAAGATTAAAGCAAAGCCCGGAAAAGCGTCTAGTCCGCAAGAACAACAAGCCTATTTGCGTGCTCTGAAGGCACATATCCCGGAAATTGAAATCCATTTAGGGCACTTCTTAATTCACAATGTACGAATGCCGACAGTCACGCCTCCGCCTGCAACAATAGAGGTGGTGAAAAGTGAAGAAAAGGGGTCAGATGTCAATTTGAGTGTGCATCTGCTGAATGACGCGTGGATGGATAAATATGATTGTGCGGTCATTGTTACTAATGACAGCGATATGGCAGAAGCCATGCGTTTGGTAAAGCTTCATCACCCAAAAAAGATATTGGGTATTGTTACGCCGGGTCGCAAAAATAGAGCGACCGGTCAGCAGGTAAGAACGTCTAAACAGCTTAAAGAAAGTGCGGATTTTGTACGGACGATACGGCCTGGACTATTGCGTAAGTCATTACTGCCAAATCCAATTCCTGGAACGAACATCAGTAAACCTGTAGATTGGTGAACGCCTGACGCAATCAATTCCATAAATTCAATACACCGCTGCGCAGTGGTGATATGTTTTTAGTCTAATATATAAAGTC
>JBBDJF010000120.1:0-11019 GCA_040880045.1 Sneathiella sp. | reverse complement strand
GGGGAGAATTCGGATGGATTGATAATGCCGACCTGCGGCACATAGAGCGCCCCGGCAATCCCGGCCAGAACGGCGGAAACGATGAAGACGAAAAGCTTGTAATACTCCACCCGATAGCCAGTGAAGCGCGTCCGGCTCTCGGCGTCGCGAATGGCGACGAGGACGCGGCCAAGTTTCGACTGGGTAATAAAGCAGCACACCAGATAGCCGAGCGCCAACGCGATCAGGGAGGCAACAAACAGGCCGAGCCTTGTGCCCGTCGCCTGCAAATCAAAACCCAGTATATCCTTGAAATCCGTCAGGCCATTGTTGCCGCCAAATCCCATGTCATTGCGGAAAAATGCCAGCAGCAAGGCGTAGGTCATGGCCTGGGTCATGATCGAAAGATAGACGCCGGTCACCCGCGAGCGAAACGCGAACCAGCCAAAAACGAAGGCGAGGAAGCCGGGGACTAGGATCACCATCAACATTGCAAACGGAAACATGTCGAAGCCATACCAATACCAGGGAAGCTCCGACCAGTTCAGGAACACCATGAAATCCGGCAGAACGGGATTGCCATAGACACCGCGATCACCGATCTGGCGCATCAGATACATACCCATTGAATAACCGCCCAGCGCGAAAAAGGCGCCATGGCCCAGACTGAGAATTCCCGCAAACCCCCAGATAAGATCAACACTGAGGGCAAGAAGCGCGAAACAGATATACTTTCCCATCAGGCTGACCAGATAGGTTGGCACATGAAAAGGAGAGCTTGGCGGCAACAGCATGTTGCTCAGGGGAACAAGGAGGGCGGCAACAAGAAGAATCCCCAAAAACGTCTTGCCGCCGCCCGGAAGGCCCGTCATGAGGGAAACGAACGGGCCTTTTTGTGCGTTGTTTATCGCGTCCATGGCTTAATTCTCCACAGCGCGACCTTTAAGGGCAAACAGCCCTCTGGGTCGCTTCTGGATAAACAGGATGATGAAAACAAGAACCAGTATCTTGGCAAGAACGGCGCCCGTGTATGGTTCGAGGAATTTATTTGTAATACCGAGAGTAAGGGCACCGACCAGCGTTCCCCACAAATTCCCGACACCGCCAAAAACGACAACCATGAAACTGTCGATAATATAGGCTTGGCCAAGATTGGGGCTCACATTGTCGATCTGGCTCAAGGCGACGCCGGCCATGCCGGCAACACCGGACCCAAGACCGAAGGTCATGGCATCCACCCAACCGGTGCGAATCCCCATTGAGGCTCCCATCTTGCGGTTCTGGGTGACAGCGCGCATCTGCAAGCCGAAAGAGGTCTTGCGCAGAACCAGCATCAGCATCAGCAGTACAGCCGCGGCGAAAAAGATAATGGCAATCCGGTTATAGGTCAGTGCAAGTCCGCCAGTAATCTCCCATGTCCCACTTAACCAGTCAGGCGAGGAGACTTCCTTGTTCGTCGGCCCGAAGATCGTTCGCACGAACTGCTGAAGCATCAGGCTCAACCCCCATGTCGCAAGCAGGGTTTCAAGGGGGCGACCATACAGGAACCGGATAATGCTTCGTTCTATGGCAATGCCGCAGAGACCCGCCACAATGAAAGCCGCCGGGACCGCCGCGACCAGCGAAAAGGTGAGAAGTTCCGGCGCCAATGTCCGGCACAGTTCCTGAACCACATAGGTCGTATAGGCGCCAATCATCACCATCTCGCCATGCGCCATATTGATGACCCCCATCACGCCAAAAGTAATGGCAAGGCCGATCGCCGCGAGCAGCAGAACGGATCCAAGGGACAAGCCTTGAAAGATATTCTCGATGATGGCCATAAAGGCCAGCTTCTCATCGATCCGGGCCAGTGCTTCTTCAATATTCTTTGCAAGTTCCTGCACCTCTGGCGACGGATCCTGAATGGCAGCGAGCCTGTTTGCTTCGCCGCTTAGCAGGAACTTGATTTCCCTATCATGCAATTCCTGCAAGAGAAGCAATGCCTCCTCCTGAACTTCCCGCGTTTCTCCGTGAACAAAATTAAGGGCTGCCAACGCGCGACGCATGGCTGTTGCTACTCTCTCGTCGGTCTCCGCGGCAAGGGCGTCGATCAGGGGAGCCGTCATTTCCTTCGGACGACTCTTGAAGACGGCGTCAGCCGCTTTCAGCCGGAGAAGTGGATCTTCATTCAGGAGGGTGAGCCGACCCAGCAAGCCCTTGATCAGGCCTCGCATCCGGTTGTTAATGCGTATTTTGGACAGATCGTCACTTTTTAGATCACCAAGATCTTCATCGGTCAGAATGTCCGTGATCTGAACTCCACTCGCAGTCTTCTTGCGATAAACAAGTCGATCATCAGACTTGGTGGCGTATAGATCTCCGGCCAGCAGCGTCTCCAATAATAAAATTGCGCGCGCGTCACCGGTTGCCGCGGCAGCCTCTGTCGCCTGAATCTTATCGCTGTAGCTTTTTGAAAGGAGACCCTTCGCTGCGTCCGCAAGGTCCGCCCGGGCTGTTGCCTGGGTTGCCACTGTGAAAAGCAGGGCCGCAATAAAAATTTTCAGAATAATCCGCATGGGGGTTACCGGATTCTCGCGTTAATTTGTGGACGGGAGAAGGGTCGGCTGATTGCCGACCCCTCGGAAGGTATCAATCAGTACATTGGCTTTTCACAGCCGCCGCAGACATATGGGTATGTCCAGTCAGCTACCAGCTTCGCACTTTCAGGAATGTAGTCACTCCATGCGTCGCCAACGACAACGTCTTCCGTCCGCCAGACGGTTTCAATCTGTCCGTTGTCCTGAATCTCACCGATGAGTACCGGCTTGGACAGGTGGTGATTGGTATTCATGACAGCCGTACCGCCGGTCAGGTTTTTAACCTTCTGGCCATACATTGCCTGGCGAACCGCATCGACATCCGTCGTGCCTGCCTGTTCAACAGCCTGAACCCACATCTTGAAACCGATATAGGTAGCTTCCATCGGATCATTGGTAACGCGCTTGTCGTCGCCGATGAAGGCTTTCCATTTCTTGATGAAGGCGTCGTTATCTTCACTCTCGACGCTCATGAAATAGTTCCATGCGGCGAGATGACCAACCAGTGGCGTCGTATCAAGTCCAGCCAGCTCTTCTTCACCAACGGAGAATGCCACGACAGGAATATCAGCCGCGTCAATTCCCTGATTACCAAGTTCTTTGTAGAAGGGAACGTTGGCGTCACCGTTAATGGTGGAGACCACAGCGGTTTTCTTGCCTTCCGAGCCGAACTTCTTGATGTCGGAAACAATCGTCTGCCAATCGGAATGACCAAAGGGCGTATAGCTGATCATGATGTCTTCTTCGGCAACACCTTTTGCCTTGAGGAAGGATTCAAGGATTTTGTTGGTCGTACGCGGATAGACATAGTCTGTACCGGCAAGAACCCAGCGTTTGACGTTACCGCCTTCTTCACTCATCAGATACTCAACAGCCGGAATTGCCTGCTGGTTCGGTGCCGCGCCTGTGTAAAACACGTTCCGGGAGCTTTCTTCACCTTCATACTGTACAGGGTAAAAGAGCATGCTGTTCAGCTCTTCGAAAACCGGTAAGACGGATTTACGGGAAACAGATGTCCAGCAACCGAAAACCACATCAACTTTCTCAACTTCAATCAGTTCACGCGCCTTTTCAGCGAACAGGGGCCAGTTTGACGCCGGGTCAACTACGACCGCTTCAACCTGCTTGCCCAAAAGACCGCCATTTTTATTAAGATCGTCAACCATCATGAGGACTGCGTCCTTCAATGTTGTTTCCGAAATTGCCATCGTGCCGGACAGGGAATGCAAAACCCCCACCTTGATCACGTCATCCGCAGCCTGAGCGGTCCCCAGTCCGAGAGCGCTTGTCGCCAACATGGCCGCGCCGGTAATCACACCTGCGACTTTGCGTAGTCCTAACATTTGATGATGCCTCCATAGCACATTGTTTTTTTTGCAGTGCCCCATGAAGAGCAAGGGTCATGCCAGAACTCGAAAATCAACTGCTTATCCATTATAAGATATTGATAATAAAGATATTTTCTCGATTAAATCCGTATAGAGGAAAAGCTCCGTATGGCTAAAAACTGGCTAGCCCTGCTCGTTATGATTATTTTTTATGCATTTCGTTGAGCGTTTCGTCAAATCTGGTATTTTTTGTCTATTTTTTAGGCATTTCATCTTTTTTCTGCCTGCTTTCGCTATGGCATTTTTTTGTTTCACATGAAACACTGGTCACGAACCGTTGGGCTCCGGCGCCGATTGAATCATGGCAACCGGTGGAGGGGCTGGATTCTGTTCCGTTCGAGCATTACGCGGATGCGGTCTGGGATACCTTGCGGATGAATAATATCGCCCAGCATTTCGTCACTGCCTATTTTGGCAAAGAGCTGAAAGGCGATGAAACCATGCAAAGCTATCTGGATATCATTGAGGTCGCCAATGACGGCGTCTATGCGATTGAGAAAGATGGTACCCGCAAACCGGAGCACACCTACTGGAACGGTTTTCAGAAGCGCACCGCAAAAGGCCTCAAGCTGGAACATAAAGCCAAGGAAAATTAGCACTAGTTGCCGTGGCCAGATTGCCTGCTAAACAATGAGTCTGCAAATGCACACTCGAAAGGGCACAAAAAAGCCGCCGTCAGCGAAAGCCGACGGCGGCCATTTTTTAGATGGTTATTCTACTACGGAAAGATTTTCCGCGGAAGATTTGCCATTTTTTCCAGTTTCCAGTTCAAACGAAACCTTCTGACCTTCATCCAGGCTGCGAAGCCCGGCCCGTTCAACGGCTGAAATATGAACAAAAGCGTCATTTCCGCCATCATCAGGCTCAATAAAGCCAAAACCTTTTGTTGGGTTGAACCATTTTACAGTACCTGTAGCCATAGTTTTATTCCTTATAGCAACATGAAACGCGTGGCCTGCACCGTGCAGACCTCCGGTTTTCGTAACGATCACATTGTCATGGAATAACTAAGGTAACCAGCGCACCGATTATTTTAGGCAAGTCAAACGAATGTAACACGTTGCGCTTACTTATACATTATTTTGAATAAGTCAATAAGTTATAATAAAGCGGCGCGATATTAGCCGTCGTCAATCAAGCGCGACTTTCCCGCGGCTTTTCTTGAGTCCGCCCCGGCGTTGCTTCTTTTCAAGGCGGCGTAATTTCGATGAATAGGTCGGTTTCGTCGGCCTGCGGTATTTCGGAACAACCGCTGCCTTCCGAATCAGGTCGCAAAGCCGGTCCAATGCGGCCTTGCGGTTACGGTCCTGCGACCGATACTCGCTTGCAGTCAGCACCAGCACGCCTTCCTTCGTCATGCGCTGTCCGGCGAGTTCCCTTAATTTTGCAAAAACATAGGGCGGCAGGTTGGGGCTACCTTTTGCATCAAACCGCAATTGGACAGCCGTCTCCACCTTATTGACATTCTGTCCGCCGGGACCGGACGCGCGCATGAAACTCTCGTTAATTTCCGAATCATCCAGTGTAATATTGCCGTTGATCTTGATCATGATATTCCGGTTAGATAGAAAATCACCGGCAAAAGCAAGCCTGATGGCTTCTACTGCAGATAGGTATTGATCTCATCCTTGAGCGCCAGCCGTTGACGACGAAGCTGCTTCTCGAACCCTTCATCGGCAGGCGCCACATTTGTCTCGATTCGGTGAATTTGCCGATTAACAGAATGATACTCTTCACTCAGTTTGGCGAAATGCGCATCCGTTTGGGTCAATTCATGAATCTTGTCTTTGGCGTCGGGGAATTCTTCGGCGAGTTCATGGGGCACATGTGTCATCGTAACTATCCTTTGGTTCAGCACTGATAATATTTCCTAATATCACAGTTAATCCGGATAGTTCTTGATACAAGTCCATCCGCGGCGCTTTGTCGCGCTAGCCGACCTGAACCAGCGTTTTACCAATTGCCTGCTGGCTTTCAAGTCGGGATAAGGCGATTTTCGCCTGTTCGAGCGGGAACATCTTGTCGATAGCAGGACGCACCAAACCCTCTTCGCATAACGCAAAAAGCTCCTTCATTACGCAGGTGGAAATTTCAGGCCGGTTCCACGCGGTCAGTGACCAGTTTACCCCTATCACGGAATAGGATTTGATAAGTGGCATATTGACGCCGAGGTCCGGAATACGACCGGACGCAAACCCGACGACCAGCAGTCTCCCTCCAATCGCCATACGCCGGGAGCAAATATCGAACAGGTCCCCGCCGACCGGGTCATAGACCACATCAGCGCCCCGGTTGTCGGTAAGTTCCTTCAACCGTTCGCTCAAATCTTCCTTGCGATAATTGATCGCAATGTCCGCCCCGGCGGCTATTGAGGAGCGTATCTTTTCTGCGCTTGAGCAGACGGCGATGACACGGGCGCCCAGCGCCTTGCCAATCTGCACCGCGTAATTTCCCGTACCCCCCCGCCGCCCCGAGAACAACCAGCGTCTCTCCCGACGCGAGTCGACCGCAGTGCTTAAGACCATACATCGCAGTTCCGCCGGCGAGCGGGATTGCCGCGCCGAGGTCGTACGGAATACTGTCGGGTAATTTGAAACACATCTGTTCGCGCGCTGAGCTATACTGACCGAGGGCCCCCTGCCCCATGCCAACGATCCGGTCCCCCACTTTCAACCGACGACAATCCGCGCCTGCGTCCTTAACAGTGCCCGAAAATTCAAGCCCGAGAACAAACGGGAGATCCGGCTGATCCTGATACAGGCCCTTGGGCTGTAATACATCCGGGAAATTGAGGGCGGCAGTTTTTATCTCGACAATTACGCCGCGGGGGCGGACGGTCGGCATTGGGAATTCCTGTAACCGCAAGCCTTCCAAACCACTTATTTCACTAACAACAATCGCTTTCATTATTCTTATTCCGTCTTGCTGTTCTTGGTCACAGAGAATACATATAAAAGTCTCATATCGCAAGTATAAAAAGTCTCGTACCGAAAGCACGGCGATGCTATATGGAATAGTATGTTACAGAATAAACTATTGGCCGATAGCAGCTGCTCAGTAGAGCGCTCATTCGAGATTCTCGGTGGCGCATGGACCTTTCTGGTACTGAGAGAGGCATTGCTTGGTGGTGTTGTCCAGTTCGACACTTTCCAGTCAAACCTCGGTATCGCCCGCGAATCCCTGAAGCGGGTGCTCAAGCGCCTGGTGCGTTACGGCGTGATGGAACAACTCCTTCTCAGCGAGGGCGGGCGGCGCAAGGGATACTTCCTCACAGAACGGGGGCGCGACCTGCTGCCTGCGCTTGTGGCTGCCCTGAATTGGGGGGAGGGCTGGACGAGCGAAAATGCGACAGGCGAAAGCCTGATCCATACTGAATGCGGCCAGCCACTTAAAAAAGCGGTGGTCTGCTCCGAATGCCATCAGGTGGTGGATCCCCGGGAAGTCGATTTCGAGAGCAGGATCAGGAACCGAAGCAAGGGGCGGGAGAAGTTCGCCAAGATGCGATATGTCGAACGGGCCTTGCTGGAACGTCAACGCCCCTGCTCCATCGCCCGAACAATGGCGACAATCGGCGATCCATGGAGTTTTCTGATCATTCGTGAATGCTTTTATGGTGTCCGGCGATTTGATGCCTTTCAGCGCCGCCTGTCCATCGCCAGCAATATTCTGACCGCACGCTTGAAGCGCTTCGTCGCCGCGGGAATATTACGAACACAGCCCGTTCCCGACCAACCGCATCTTTCAGAATATCGAATGACCGAGAAAGGCATGGCACTTTATGCAATTCCGCTCGCGATTATTGCGTGGGGTGACAAATGGCTTGCCGACGACAAGGGGCCACCCCTTGTCCTGACTCACAAAACCTGTGGACATGTATTTTCTGCCCAACTGTACTGCGAAACCTGCAAGACGGATGTCGGTATCGACCAGGTAATTTATCAGGCATCTTCCTGGGAAGAATGCGAACGGACATAGGTTTCCGCCCATTTATAGTCAGGCTTTCCGTTGGCATGACGCGGGATCTCCGGCACGAAGAACATCGCTTTGGGCAGTTTGTAACGTGCAACATGATGGGCACATTCCTTCGCGATCTCCTCAAAACCCGCATCCTGTCCGGGATAGCATGAAACAACGGCCGTCACTTCCTGACCCCAACGCGCGCTCTCACGGCTGACCACCAGCGCATCCTTGACGGCAGCATGTTGTTTCAGGGCTTCTTCAACCTCCTCAACAAAGACCTTTTCACCACCGCTGTTGATCACAAGGGAATCGCGTCCGAAAAGCCGGACTATATCACCGGACAAAAGCTGCGCCCGGTCACCCGCGATGGCATATCGCTCCCCCTCCAGCTCGACAAATGTCCTCTTTGTTGCGGCTTCATCGTTGAGATAGCCAATCGGGACATAGCCCCGGCGGGCCCACCAGCCGGTACCGTCATGTCCTGGTTCCAGCAAGGTATTCCGGCTTTCATTCAAGACTGCGTTGCCGGGTGACAAACGGAAGGCTCCGGGCGGGCTATCCTCAAGATCATCCACATGCTGCCCCTGGTTTCCCCCTTCAGAAGATCCGAGAAAGTCGAGAATGCGGGTTTTCGGGAGCAGACGGAGCAATTCACGCTTGGTTTTAACGGATAAATGAGCGCCACTGTTCAAAAAGAAGCGCAATGACCCGAGATCATGGTGACCCTTCCTGATCTCCGTGATCAGGGGAAGCGCAAAAGCATCACCGACTATCGAAATCATTACCACTTTCTCACGGTCGATTGTCTCGAGAATATCTGCCGGATCCAGTTGGTCAACCCGATCTTGTATCACAACGGTATTACCCGCGAATAATCCCATTATGGCATTCCATTGCCCCGCCGCATGCATGAAGGGCGGAGCGGGCATAACAGGCATGGAGCCCTTGAGTGCGGTGGCGGCGACTTCTTCAAGGCTATCTATAATGCCTTTGTCAGATAGCCGCCGCCCGCCCAGGACCGAAATCATTATATCCCCCTGCCGCCAGAGCACGCCCTTCGGCTTACCGGTGGTGCCTCCGGTATAAAGAATATAAAGATCGTCCGGGCTATAGCGTAACGGCGGCGCGGTGTTGTCTGCAGAGGCAAGCAATTCCTCATAGTCAACCGCCCCTTCGATAAAGCGAGCGCCACCGTCATCAATTTCGATAAAATGTGCAAGGGACGGCACCTGGTCACGGATTGCAGCCAGTTTCTCTCCAAAGCTTCGCTGATAGACAATAGCGCGCGCGCCGGAATCGTTGAGGAGATAAACAAGCTCCTCCTCAACATAGCGATAGTTCACATTGAACGGGGCAAGGCGTGCCTTGAAGGCGCCGAACATCGCTTCCAGATATTCGTTGCTGTTATAAAGATAGATAGCAAGGTGATCCTGGCCCGACTGCCAGTCTTTCAGTTGCGCGCGTTCCTGACGGCATCCCAGACCAAGGGCAAGCAAGGCGTTGGCAAGGCGGTTGGACCGTCCCTGAAAATCCGCGAAAGTCCATCGTTTGTCCCGACAGACAATTGCTTCACGATCCGGGATCGCGGCGGCGACACAGTCCAGCACCTCCGGCAAATGAAACATTCTGCTTTCCCCGGCTTTCCTCAGTCCGACCAGAAATCCTTTGACAGTTCCCGCCGCTTTTTACGCGACTCCGCACTCTTGAAATCCTTCAAGCCGGACGAACCGCGTGCATAGGGCATGATCGGAACTTCAAATGCCAAGGCGCCATGGACAGGCAGGTCCGCACTCTTGTTCAAGGCAAACTTGGTCCGACGGACCGTCATCGGGTGTTTCTGCAGCATGATATGTGTCAACTGGGCAACCTGATCATCAAGTTCCTCCGGCGCAACAACGCGATTGACCAGATCATAGCGCTCTGCTTTTTCTGCCGTAAACATCATTCCGATCAGGTTCCATTCCTTCGCCTTGCGTCGCCCGGCAAATTTTGGAATACGCGAGAGTCCGCCCCAGCCGGGCGTAATGTCCCAGTCTATTTCCGGCATACCCCAGCGCGAGCGATCGGTCGCCACAACGAAATCACAGACAAGCGTTAATTCAAGTCCGCCGCCTGTGCAAACCCCATCGACGGCGGCAATAGTGACCGGGGTCAAATCCTCGATCAGCTGCACAGTCTCCTGATAGAGCCGTACCTGCCAGTAGCTTTCATCGCCCCGCCATTCGTTGAATTCCTTGATGTCATCGCCTGCACAGAACGTGTCTCCCGCGCCGCGCAGAACCATGACCCGGCATTCCCGATCCGCCCTTACCGCGAGAATAGCCTCCTTCAGTTCCGCAGAAAGTTCCCGGTCCAGTGCATTATGCACCTCGGGACGGTTGAGAGTGATTGTCGTGACAGCATCCTGTCGGTCGAAGATCAGTTTCTTGTAATCGCTCATTGTTTTTCCTTCCCCGTTAGGTTCTTCTTGTCTGGTGGTTTAACTTTCGTTATAAGATTAATAGAAAGTCTACTAACGAAAGTCAATGCTCAAAAAACACGAAACGAAAGTTGCCAAAAATGAGCAGACATCCATACTGTCAAGAACCGCCTCCGGGCTTCGAGGAAAGCCTGACAAGAGGACCCTTCTCCACGCATAACGGCCCGTTCTTTCACAAGGTCGAGGGGGAGCATTTCTGGCACGGGCTCTTCATAACCGAGCGGCATTGCAATTCACGCGGCCGTTTGCATGGCGGAATGATGACGACATTCGCCGACGGTTTGATGGCAACGGCCGCCCGGCGCACGAACCGGATACCGGCCGTTACGGTCAGTCTGAACTGCAATTTCAGCGCCGCAGCGGATATTGGCGACTGGCTCGAAGGAACGGCACGGCAAACGGGCAGTAATGACGGTTTCGCCTTTGTCGAGGCCGAAGCCTGGGTTGGCGAGAAAATCGTTTTTAACGCAAGTGGCGTCTTTAGACTGATGGAGGGGGAAAGGTGAAACCACAAAAAGTCCCCGCAAATCCTGCAGGGCCTTTTTTGAAAATTGGAGCGGGCGATGAGATTCGAACTCACGACCCTAACCTTGGCAAGGTTATGCTCTACCCCTGAGCTACGCCCGCTCGAGCG
>JBBDJF010000119.1:0-11070 GCA_040880045.1 Sneathiella sp. | reverse complement strand
CTGACAATCATCATGGTGGCGATTATCAGCGGGGTAACAGGCGGCGGTTTCGACGTCGGCGGGCATGCCTATGGCGCCTTTATCATGCGCTGGCTGCATGTGCTGAGCGGTGTCATGTGGGTGGGGCTGCTGTATTATTTCAACTTCGTGCAGATCCCGAACATGCCCAACATTCCCGATGAACAGAAGCCGGCAATCGGCAAGGTGATCGCTCCGGCGGCGCTGTGGTGGTTCCGCTGGGCGGCGATGGCGACGATTGTCACCGGATTGCTGCTGGCGATGATGAACGGCTATCTGGTGGATGCACTCACCCTTGGCGCCATGGAAGGCTTCGCCGTCGATAAGAGCCTCGCCATCGGCATTGGTATGTGGCTCGGCATCATTATGTGGTTCAATGTCTGGTTCGTGATCTGGCCCAACCAGAAGAAGGCCCTCGGGATTGTCGATGCGGATGCGGAGACAAAGGCCGCTTCGGCCCGGACCGCGATGCTGTTCTCCAGAACGAATACATTGCTGTCGATCCCGATGCTCTATGCCATGGTGTCGGCGCAGAACCTGTTTTAGCGCAGGGCATGAAAAAAGGCGCCTCCCGCGGGAGGCGCCTTTGTCCTGAGGTGTAACGGTCTTACGCCTTGGCGAGGTTCTCGTTGGCGAAGTCCCAGTTGATCAGGTGATCGAGGAAGGTCGCGATGTAATCGGGACGCCGGTTCTGGAAATCGAGATAATAGGCATGTTCCCAGACATCCATGGTCAGGATCGGCGTCGCGCCATCGGTGAGCGGGCAGGCGGCGTTCGGGGTCTTCGTAACCTTGAGCTTGCCGCCGTCGAGCACCAGCCAGGCCCAGCCGCTACCGAACTGGGTTGCGCCGGCGGTCTTGAATTCCTCGGCAAATTTTTCGTAGGAGCCGAAATCCTCGTCGATCTTGGCGGTGATGGCGCCGGTCGGCTTGCCGCCGCCACCGGACTTCATTGAATGCCAGTAGAAGGTATGGTTCCAGACCTGGGCGGCATTGTTGAAGACACCGGCTTTTGAGTCGTCTCCGGCGGTGTCCTTCATGATTTCCTCAAGCGAGCGGGAGTCATTTTCCAGCAGTTTATTCAGATTTGTCACATAGGCGTTGTGATGTTTTCCATAATGAAAATCCAGGGTGTTTTCTGAAATATGCGGTGCCAGAGCGTCTTTTGCGTAAGGAAGGGGGGGAAGTTCGAAAGCCATGTTTATCCTCTTGCCGGTTTAAGGGCCAAATTGTTGTTCATTCTTTGGTGAAAATTCAAGCCCCTGACAGGGGAAAGAACTCGCTATATACTGCCCTTACAGATATAGAGCAATTTAGACAGGCTTCCAGTTTTTTTATAATGATTCCATTTAAAAGATGACACAATCGGCGACCGAAGCGGCTCAGGACGGTTATTTATCCGGCGAAGTGAAGCGCTATGACTACGACCGTTGGCTGACCACGCTTTATGCGCCGCCCGCCGCCCGGCACGGGATATTCGCGCTGCTTGCCTTTCATGCCGAGATTGCCCGTATTCGGGAAACTGTATCGGAGCCGCTGCTCGGCGATATCCGGCTTCAATGGTGGCGCGATGCCCTGAATGCCATCGCCGCGACGGGCGCGCCGCCTGTTCATCCGGTCGCCGAAGCACTGGCGGAGGTCATACCGGCGTATAATCTCGATCCGGATATGCTTCACCGGATGATTGATATTCGCGCAACAGATCTTGACCCGCTCCCCTTCAAGACAACCGAAGAATTGATTGATTATGCGGACCAGACGGGGGGGACCCTGAACCGCCTTGTCTTCCGGATTTCAGGCGGCACGGAGAGTGAGGGGGACGCGGCAGCGCGGGCCGTAGGCAAGGCCTATGCCCTCACCGGTATTATCCGGGCGATCCCCTATCATGTGGCGCAGGATGTCCTGCGGATTCCTGATGAGATGATCCGGGCGGAGGGTCTTACAGCGGACAGCCTGTTCAGTTCGGAAAACCGGCAGGCTTTTTTCAAAATTGTCGGGAAACTAACCGATATTGCAATGCGTGAGCAGGAGACAGCGCGCCGTCTTGTCGCAGAACGGCCGAAATCCGAAAAGCCGATGCTCCGGCTCGTGTCGCTGACATCGCTTTATCTCGCCCGGCTTCGTGCGGCGGGCCATGATCCGGCGGATAAAAGAATGGATATCGGGGCGGTTCGGAAAATCATTGCTCTATCGCTGGGGCGATAACGATGGGTGTCTGCTACATGCTGCCCAAGCGCCAGGTTTGCGACTGCATGAAGTTGCGGGCGAGGAACTGGTATGTCAGCTTCAGCAGCCGTTCGACTTCCGGTCCTTCCTCGACAATCACGCCGTCCCAACTCTCCACCATGTCCCGCCAGATCATGAAACGCTGATGCAGGTCATCGCGGGTCCGTCTCACGGTATCGACCGTTGGTTGGAAATGTTTCAGGATGACCATGACTTCACATGTCTGCCCGTCAATCTCGGCGAAGGTCCGGTCGAATTTCTTGATCACCGGGTCGATCAGGATTTGCATCCGGTGCAGTTCCTCGGACGTTGCCCTGTCGCGCCGATAGATCGAGGCAAGCCGCTGAAGGCTGGTGCTGATCTTCTTGATGCCCGCATAGTAATCGCGGAGCGCCTCGATATAGGCTAGCTCGCGGATGATATCGTCAATTTTGGCGACCACGTCTTCCCGACTGATTCCCAGCTTCTCGGCAATCTCGCGGAAGGCCCGCTGGACATTTTCCTTGGTGTCCGGATCCTTGGAGATTGTTTCCAGTTCCTTGATATTGAGAACGATTTCCTCATTCCCGCTAAGCCAGGAGACAAGCTGGACCGTAATACGTCCGCGGGCAATTTCCTTGTGGGTATCACTGATTGACCAAGAGGCGGAGCCATCAAGGAGTTCACGCGGAATGGAATCATTCGGGCGGATTTCCTTGACGAACTTAAGTGCACTGCCGATTGTCGACAGGAGCTGCGCATCGGAACTGTCTTTCTCGATGCCGAATTCACCGCAGAGCGTCTTCGTCGGAATGGCTCCCTTTATTTCACCGAGATTGACATAGTAGCAGGGTTCCCGCGTGTCATGGGTCAGGCGGAAATAGCTGCCTGCGACCTTGAATATCTTGTGATCGAATGCGAAGAAAACACTCGGATCGCGCTTTTCTTCTGCCGAGTCCGAAGCGGTATTCTGTGTTTCCATCTGATCTGCCTGCAAGTTACTCACACCCTGATCCAGCTATTAGGTCTGGTTTCAATGCAACTGCCGTTCCTGACACAATGGCAGCGCGAAGAATTATTCGTTCCTGAGTATAGAACGATATTCTATACAAAAGGTTACCAAGGAGAGCGAATGTAATCCGGTCGCAGATTTGCGCGCCGGGTGGCCAGCTTATTCCGCCGCAGTGGACCGGGAAATCCAGTCCGCAAAATCCGTCGCCGCCCGTCCGGTATAGGCCTGTTTGCGCTCTTTCTTGCGAATTTTGCCTTCCGGCGGCGGGAACAGGCCGAAATTGACATTCATCGGCTGGAAGGATTTTGCATCGGCGCCGCCGGTGATATGGCTGAGGATTGCGCCCATGGCGGTTGTGACCGGAGGCAGGATGAATTGCCTGCCGGATATATCCGCTGCCGCCAGTCGGCCCGCGATCAGGCCGATCGCCGTGCTTTCGACATAGCCCTCGACCCCGGTAATCTGGCCCGCAAAGCGGATATGTGGGTGATTTTTGAGCCGTAGCTGCTCATCAAGAACTTCCGGGCTGTTGATGAAGGTATTGCGGTGCAGGCCGCCAAGCCGTGCGAATTCCGCCTTTTCCAGCCCCGGAATGGTCCTGAAAATTCGTTTCTGCTCCCCATAGGACAGCTTGGTCTGAAAGCCGACGATGTTGTAGAGTGTCCCGAGCTTGTTATCCTGACGAAGCTGGACAACCGCATAGGGTTTTTCCTCGGAATTTGGGTTGGTCAGTCCGACCGGTTTCATCGGTCCGAAACGGAGCGTCTCCGGTCCGCGTTCCGCCATCACCTCGATCGGCAGGCAACCATCGAAATAAGGGGTGTTTTTCTCCCACTCCTTGAACTCGGTCTTGCCGCCGTCATTGAGGGCCTGGATAAAATCCCTGTATTGCGTCTCGGTCATCGGGCAGTTGATATAGTCCGACCCGTCACCCTTGTCATAGCGGGACTGGAACCAGGCGATATCGAAATCGATGCTGTCCTTATAGACGATGGGCGCAATGGCATCGAAAAAGGCGAGGGCGTCGGCCCCGGTTGCCGCATGGACCTCGTCCGCGAGGGCGCTGGAGGTAAGCGGTCCGGTGGCGATAATCACCTGTCCCCAGTCGGCGGGCGGGAGTTTGGTAATTTCCTCCCGTTTCAGCGTTACCAGCGGATGAGCGATGATTTTCTCCTGAATATAGGCGGAGAAGCCGTCGCGATCGACCGCAAGCGCCCCGCCTGCCGGAACCCGGTTGAGATCGGCACTCTCCATGATCAGCGAACCCATATCCCGCATCTCGCGATGGAGAAGACCCACGGCGTTGTTTTCCGCATCGTCAGAGCGAAAGGAGTTGGAGCAGACAAGCTCCGCCAGGCCATCGGTCAGATGCGCATCAGTCCCGCGCACGGGGCGCATTTCATGCAGGATCACGGGGATCCCGGCATTTACAAGCTGCCAGCTTGCCTCACTCCCCGCGAGGCCGCCGCCAATGACATGGACGGGTTTCTGATCAACCGACATGGCGTTACGCCGCCTTCGTTTTCTTCGGCTTTTTCGACTTTGCTTCCGCCTGGCGGACCGGGGGCCGTTTGGCGAGAATGTCCTTCAGATACTGCCCCGTATAGCTTTCCGCGACCGCCGCGACATCTTCCGGCGTGCCTTCGGCCACCAGATATCCGCCCGCATCGCCGCCAGCGGGGCCCATATCAATCACCCAGTCGGCGGTCTTGATGACCTCAAGGTTATGCTCGATCACGAGGATGCTGTTCCCGGCATCGACAAGCGCTTGCAGCACTTCCATGAGTTTACGCACATCCTCGAAATGCAGGCCGGTGGTCGGCTCATCGAGGATATAGAGCGTGCGGCCCGTGGCGCGCCGCGAAAGTTCCTTCGCCAGCTTGACGCGCTGCGCCTCACCGCCCGAAAGCGTCGTCGCCTGCTGCCCGACATGGATATAGCCAAGACCGACCTGCTGCAGGGTTTCGAATTTTTCGCGAACATTCGGCACCGCCTTGAAAAAGACGGCGGCGTCATCGACGGTCATGTTCAGCACATCGGAGATGGATTTGTCCTTGAACTTGATCTCCAGGGTTTCGCGGTTATAGCGATCCCCTTTGCAGACGTCGCATTGCACATAGACATCGGGGAGGAAATGCATCTCGATCTTGATAACGCCGTCGCCCTTGCAGGCCTCACAACGTCCGCCCTTCACATTGAAGGAAAACCGCCCGGATTTATAGCCGCGCGCCTTGGCTTCGGGGATCCCGGCAAACCATTCGCGGATCGGCGTGAAGGCGCCGGTGTAGGTCGCCGGGTTGGAGCGCGGTGTGCGCCCGATCGGCGACTGGTCGATATCGACGATCTTGTCGAGCCACTCGATCCCCTCGATCCGGTCATGTGGTCCCGGGTGGTTGCGGTTGTTGTTGAGCTTTTTCGCAATCGCCTTGTACAGCGTCTCGATAATCAGCGATGACTTGCCGCCGCCGGAAACCCCGGTCACGCAGGTAAAGGTGCCGAGCGGGATGTTGACATTCACCCGCTTGAGATTGTTATGCCGCGCGCCGACGATATGGATCTGGCGGGATTCCTGAATACGGCGGCGTTGTTTGGGAAGCGGGACTTCCAGCTCGCCGGAAAGATACTTGCCGGTGATGCTTTCCGGCTCCTTCATGATGTCCTCGGGCGTACCCTGCGCAATCAGGCGGCCGCCATGGCGTCCCGCCCGCGGGCCCATATCAACCACATGATCGGCAGTGAGGATCGCTTCCTCGTCATGCTCGACCACGATCACGGAATTGCCCTGATCGCGCAGGTTGACGAGGGTCTTGAGAAGCCGGGCGTTATCACGCTGATGCAGCCCGATGGAGGGCTCGTCCAGCACATAGAGGACACCGGTCAGGCCCGAGCCGATCTGGGAGGCGAGGCGGATACGCTGACTTTCCCCGCCCGACAGGGTGCCGGAACCACGCGAGAGCGTGAGGTATTCAAGCCCGACATCGACCAGGAAGCCGAGCCGTTCGTTGATTTCCTTCAACACCCGTTCGGCAATCGAGTTGTCTTTTTCAGAAAGGACAGCGGAGAGCTCCTCGAACCATTTTCTTGCATCGAGAATGGATTTGCTGACCACCTCGCCGATATGCAGGTTATTGATCCGGATCGCGAGGCTTTCCTCCTTCAGCCGGTGACCGCCGCATTTGGAACAGTTGGTCTTGTCCTGGTATTTCTCCAGATCCTCGCGCACCCAGCTACTGTCCGTCTCGCGCCAGCGACGTTCGATATTGGGGATAACGCCTTCGAACTGCTTGTTGGTCTTGTAGGTCCTGAGGCCGTCATCGAAGGTGATCTGGATTTTTGTCTCGCCAGTACCGAAGAGGATTGCCTTCCGGGCTTCCTCGTCGATTTCTTCCCACGGTTCCGTCGTCGTAAAGCCGTAATGCTTGGCGAGGGCGTCCAGCGTCTGCATGTAATAGGGCGCGGGCGTCTGGGAGCGCGACCAGGGCGCAATCGCCCCCTCGCGCAAACTGAGCGTTACGTCGGGCACAATCTGGTCCGGATCGAAATACATTTCCGTTCCCAGGCCGCCGCAGGCCGTGCAGGCGCCATAGGGGTTGTTGAAGGAAAAGATGCGCGGCTCGATCTCCTCAATCGTGAAACCGGAGACGGGGCAGGCGAACTTGGAGGAGAACATGCTTCGTTCCGCAGTGTCCGCATCCTCAACCGCGAACAGGCCATCCGCGAGATCAAGCGCCGTTTCAATCGAATCGGCGAGGCGGCCCTGAATCTCCGCATTGATCACGACCCGGTCGACAACGACATCAATATGATGCTTGATCTGCTTGTCGAGTTCCGGTGTATCCTCGATATCGTAAATCTCGCCATCGACCTTGACCCGCTGGAAGCCGCGCTTGCGCAAATCAAGAAATTCCTTGCGGTATTCGCCCTTGCGGCCGCGCACGATCGGCGCGAGCAGATAGAGCCGCTTGCCTTCCCCCATGGCCAAGACCTGATCGACCATCTGGCTGACGGTCTGGCTGGTGATGGGCAGGCCCGTCGCCGGGGAATAGGGGACGCCGATCCGGGCATAGAGCAGGCGCAGGTAATCATATATCTCCGTGACCGTGCCGACAGTCGAGCGCGGGTTTTTTGAGGTTGTTTTCTGCTCGATCGAGATGGCCGGGCTGAGGCCGTCGATATGGTCGACATCCGGCTTCTGCATCATTTCCAGAAACTGGCGGGCGTAGGCGGACAAACTCTCGACATAGCGGCGCTGCCCCTCCGCATAGATGGTGTCGAAGGCGAGCGATGATTTGCCCGATCCCGACAGCCCGGTGATCACCACCAGCTGGTCGCGGGGGATATCGATATTGACATTCTGCAAGTTGTGTTCGCGGGCGCCGCGGATGCTGAGAATTTTCTGCATTTCGGATAATATACCTGACGTAAGCTTGAATCTGGGCCGCAACTTATAAGGTAACGGGCCAGATTACCACCCATAATGACAAATTATGTTTTCATTTTGTTCACGGTTCACAAAAGGATCGAATTCCTCTGGTCAGAGGCGTCTTTGCACGTTATTGTCTGGCCAGAAATTTTTAAGAGAATACAGAATCGAAAGCGGAAAACACTATGGCGGGCAGCGTTAATAAAGTCATTCTTGTTGGTAACCTGGGCGCGGATCCGGAAGTTCGCTATATGAACAACGGTAAGCCGGTCTGCAACCTGCGCGTGGCAACGAGCGAATCCTGGCGCGATCGCGACAGCGGTGAGCGTAAGGAACGCACGGAATGGCATCGGGTGGTGATCTTCAATGAGGGGCTTTGCAAGATTGCCGAGCAGTATCTGAAAAAAGGCTCGAAAATCTATCTCGAAGGCCAGTTGCAGACCCGCCAGTATGAGCAGGACGGCATCACCAAATACTCGACCGAGGTTGTGTTGCAGGGCTTCAATTCGACACTGACCATGCTCGACAGCGCCGGCGGACAGGGTGGTGGCGGACAAGGCGGCGGCAGTCAGGGCGGCAGCAGTGACTATGGCGGCGGCGGTGCGTCCGGCAGTGATCGCAGCTATGGCGGCCCGGCCGGCAGCGGCATGGGCGGTGATTTTGACGACGATATCCCTTTCTAGGGGATGAGTGCAAACGCGATGCAATTGGCAAAGTAACGAAACAGGCTGTCCATCTTGGGCGGCCTTTTTTTGCTATACAAGCGTTGACCGCAGGAGGGGACAGACATGGCGCTCTTACTCGGCATAGATACCGGGGGTACTTATACCGACGCCGTTCTGTTCGATGAGAAAGAAGGCGTTATTGCCAGCGCCAAGTCCCTCACCACAAGGCAGGATTTTTCCATCGGCATCGGCCGGTCCGTCGCGCGGGTTATTGACGACGCGAAGGTGCGGCCCGGCGATATCGGGCTTGTCTCGCTATCGACCACGCTTGCGACCAATGCGCTGGTGGAGGGGCAGGGCGGGCGCATCTGCCTGATACTGATCGGGTTTGACGACGATGCGCTGTCGCGGAATGGATTGCGCGATGCGCTGAAGGGCGATCCTGTTATTTTTCTGGAGGGCGGGCATAACGGGCAGGGAGAGGCGTTGTACCCGCTTGCGGAGGAAAAACTGTCGGCGGAGCTGGTGGCGCTCGGCGGCACGATATCGGCCTTTGCCGTCGCCGGACTGTTTGCCATCCGTAACCCGGAACATGAATTAAGAGCGCGGGAGCTTATCCTCGCCCGTTCCGGCACCAGCGTCACCTGCAGTCATGAGCTCTCCAGCAAGCTTGACGGCCCGAGACGGGCGCTGACCTCCGTGCTCAATGCGCGGCTGATCAATCTCATTCATCACCTGATCACCTCGACGGAAGGTTTGTTCGCCGACATCGGCATCACCGCGCCGCTGATGGTGGTGCAGGGGGACGGCGCGTTGATCTCGGCGGAGATTGCCAAGGTCAAGCCGATCGAGACGATCCTGTCCGGACCGGCGGCAAGCCTTGTCGGCGCCGCTTTCCTGAGCGGGGAGAAGAACGCGATTGTCTCCGATATTGGCGGGACGACCACCGATATCGCGATACTGGAAGGTGGCAGCCCGCGCCTCGATCCCGATGGCGCAACCGTTGGCGGCTGGCGAACGATGGTGGAGGCGGTTGCGATCTACACGGTTGGGCTTGGGGGCGATAGCGAGATAGCGGCCGTCAAGTCCGGGCTGGGACTGGAGCTTTTACTGGGTCCGCGGCGGCTGGTGCCGATCAGCCTGCTGGCGACGGACCATCCGGACCTTGTGCATTCGGTGCTGGACTCGCAGCTTGGCCGCGACCGGCCGCAGGAAAGTTTCGGCCGGTTCGCGCTTGCCGTCGGCCGCAACAGCGCCCATCTTGAGACGCTCAATGACATGGAGCGGGAGTTGCTTGGCGAGTTACATGACGGGCCCAAGCCGCTTGAAAAACTTCTGCTGCGCCGTCGTCATCACACGGCGCTGGAACGGCTGGTAACATCCGGTCTGGCCATGATTTCCGGACTTACGCCGTCCGATGCGGCGCATATTCTCGGCCTTCATGAGGCATGGGACAGAGATGCGGCGGAAAAGGCGGCGACCCTGTTTGCGCGAAACCGGGATGCGAGAGGAATGGCGATTGCACCTTCCGCCATGGATATCAGCCGGATGATCATGGATCGACTGGTCATGAAATCGAGTGAAACGCTGCTGGATGCCGCGCTGGCAAAGGATCATGTGCTGGGCAGGGACGCAGGGGTCTTGCTGCGAGCCTCCACCTCGCCCGAGCCGCATCCCTATGTCGAGGTGAGTATCGGGTTGCGCCTGCCGGTGATCGGGTTGGGGGCGTCGGCGCATATCTATTATCCGGACGTGGCGGCGAAACTGAAGACAACGGCCATTATCCCTGAATTTGCCAGCGTCGCAAACGCCGTCGGCGCCGTCGTGGGGCAGGTACGGCTGACCGCCCATGCCAGCATATCCCCAACGGAAGGTGGAGGCTTCCGGCTGTTTCACACGGGAAGCCCGGCGGAATTCCGGTCGCTGGAGGACGCGGCGCTTGAGGCCGAGAGATTACTGATCGCCGAGGCGACGCAACAGGCGATTGAAGCAGGCGCCGGTGATATCCGTACGAGATTTGAGCGGCGCGACAATATCGCCCATATCGCGGGACAGGAGATGTTCGTCGAAAGCCATCTGCAGGTTATCGCCTTCGGGCGTCCACGGATTGCCCGCTAGGTCGCCTGCAGGGGCAGGGCGGTGGTGAACTTGATTTCCTCCATCGCGAAATTCGAGCTGACATCGGAGAGATCGATGCGCTGTATCAGGCGGTGGTAAAAGCGGTCATAGGCGGCAACGTCGGGGACCACGACTTTCAGGAGATAATCGATATCCCCGCTCATCCGGTAAAACTCCATTATTTCTGGGAAGTTATCGACGGTTTCGGCAAATTTTTTCAGCCATTCCACATCATGGCGGCTGGTCTTGATGGCCACGAAGACGGTGACCGGGAGATTGAGCTTGTGGCGGTTCAGCAGGCTGACCTGCGCGCGGATGACGCCTGTCTCTTCCAGTGACTTGATCCGCCGCCAGCAGGCCGTGCGGGAGCATCCGGCCTCTGCGGCGAGATCGGCCACGGCGATTGAACTGTCCTGTTGCAGCCGGGCCAGAATTTTATGATCGATATCATCCATGTGAAAATAATCCGTATATTTACCCATAACGAAACTTATGTTTCATATTATACCTGAATATTGTCAAAAAAAGATAAATTTTCCAGAATTATCAGATATTATGTTTCTCAGCAGTAAGGAATGAAGTCTCCCGGAACGGAAATGGACCAGCGAATGACGATTATTAATCTTTTCA
>JBBDJF010000118.1:0-11180 GCA_040880045.1 Sneathiella sp. | reverse complement strand
ATACCGGATTAGCCTTCACACTTTTCGCTCCCAATGTCGTTCATTGCGATATTAATGCGCACTCAGGATATAATGACCACGATCGAGAACAATTTGATTTCGATCTTCGGCAACGACGCGGAATCGTCCGCCCGAACCATCAATCCAGGTATCAACCCGCAGAGTATCGCCAGGAAAAACGGGGTTGCTAAATCGACAGGCATAACTGCGAAAAATAGCTGCGTCGGACTTGGCAATAGTTTCTTGAAGGATCAGGCCGACAATACCCATGCTGCACAACCCATGCAGGATTGGACGGTCGTATCCCGCCTTCCGAGCAATATCAGGCATAATATGCAATGGATTATAATCCCCGCTAAGGCGGTAGATCAGTGCCGACCGTAGGTCAGTCGTTTTGCTTACAGAAAGATCCGGCGATTGCTCGGGCATTGCCACCAATGCGTGCGGTGTCTCTCCATAATCCCCACACCCGCCATCTCCGCGGCAGAATACGCCTGTGGTGATCCGGCATAATTCTTCATTGGTTTTAGCGTCATGCAGTAATTTTTCATAGTAAACAATGGCGCCTCTATCCACGCCCTTATCTGTGATCCCCAACACCCTGTGACTGGCCCGCACTGTCCCCTTTGAGGACAACGGCCGAGATATGCTTAGAAACTGCTCTGCATGCAAAAGCTTGACCCAGTCAACTTCCAAGGCTGGGTCGCGTAGCCAGAACCCGGGGTGTCCTAAAACCATCGAAAACGAAGGCAGCGCCTGCAACCCTTCTTCAAACAGGTATTTCAATTCCTGCTCATTCATCGGATCCAGTCCGACATTCACACCGAGCGCATAAAGTATAACGTCGCGTTCTGTATAGCTAACCTCAGCATCCGGAAAGCGGTATTCGAAAACTTTTTGCGGATTCATTTCGACCGACCTTTTTTATAAACAGAGAAGTCACTTAAACATTCTAATTATTATAGTTCGTATATTCGTATTTAGTATTTTTATACGAATATAATATTTGATAAGCCTAAACTGTCAATCCCATTTTTCCCCAGAAATGCAGCTGTTTTCAAAACTCACTGCGATATAATGAAAATTCGCTTCACGAATTTTCTAAAAATTCTAATAGCGATATCATTGACAGCGCCGAATTATATTTATATTCATATACGTATAGATTACGTATATGAATATTATTGCTAACTTGGATGACCTTGTTCGTCGGCACCGACTGCGAAGTATTTCAATTAAAGGAGAAGAAAAAATGAAAAACCCAATGTCACTTGAAAGCCACAACGTGATCGTTACCGGTGCGGGTCAAGGGATTGGAGAAGCCGTTGCCCGGCTTGTCGTTAACCTCGGTGGCAAGGCGATTTTGGTCGACCTGCAGGGGGACAAGGTGAATGCGCTGGCGGATGAGCTGGGAAGCGACAAGGCGGAAGCTTATGTCGGCTCGGTTGCGGATCCTGGATTTGTTCAAGGCATGGTGGAGAAGGCCGTGGCCCGAAATGGCGCCATTCACGGCCTGGTCAACAATGCCGGCATTGTCCGCGCTGCAATGGCGATAAAAATGCCGGTGGAAACCTGGCAGCAGGTTATCGATGTGAATTTGACAGGCGTCTTCTATTGTTTGCAGGCCGTTGGCCGGCACATGTATCAACGGGCGCAGGATGGCGATACGAGCCCTGCCGCGATTGTTAATATTTCTTCCGATGCCGGTCGTCGCGGGACAATTGGACAGATCAACTATGGGGCCGCCAAATCAGGCGTCATGGGCCTGACAATGAGCGCCGCCCGTGAATGGTCGGCAAAGCAGATCCGTGTAAATACGATTTGCTTCGGTGTGGTCGAAACCGAGATGACGGAGACAATCCGCTCGGACAAGTTCCGTGACGGGGTAATGGCCCAGGTCCCAATGGGACGCTTCTCGACGCCGGATGAGGTTTCCCAACCTGTTTGCTTCCTCCTCTCACCGGCTGCCAGCTATATCACCGGGCAGCATCTATCCGTTAATGGCGGGTACACGATCGGCGTTTAGGTAAAAAATATGGCGTTTAAGGGGCAGGATCGGAAATCTGGAACACCGGCATCGCGGGGCGGTCCGCAGTCGGTGGGCCGAATTTTTTCCATTCTTGACTCCCTCGCCGCCACCGATGCCGGGGCAACGCTGTCACAACTGGCCGTGTCGGCCTCTGCGCCGAAAACAAGCCTCGTCGGCCTGCTCGCCGGATTAACTGAAGAAGGATGCCTGCGGCGGGACGACGCCGGCCGGTATTATCTCGGCTCGCGATTTATTACACTTGCGATGCGCGCCGTTTCAGGTCGGGAATTTCTCAAGCTGGCCCATCCAGCTCTCGCTGAACTTGCCCGGGAAACCGGCGAGACCGCAGTGATCGCCTTGTTGAACCGCGACGGCGATATGGTGACGTATCTCGACAAGGTTGAAAGCATAAATTCCATCCGCTATTCCGTCACCATTGGTGAAAATCGCGAGCTTTATTGCACTGCGGGCGGAAAACTTCTCCTTGCGTTTTTTGAGCCTGACCGGCTGGAGGAATATCTGCGGTCGCATCGCCGTCAACGTTATACGGATACTACCCTCACCGGCAAGTTGGGGATCCTGGCGGAACTTGAGAAAATCCGGCGCGAAGGTATTGCCAGAACGTCAGATGAACGGGTTATGGGATCGAGCGGGCTGGCATCGCCAATCTATTCGAACACGGGGAAAATTATTGCGGCACTTTTGATTGCTGGCCCCTCGGAGCGCATGCGCGCCAACGCCGCAAGGAATGAAAAACTTGTAATTCAGGCAGCAAAAGAATGCACCACTGTAACCGGCGGCATTCCCCTAGATACTCTTCCGTTAACGCTAAAGGAGCTGAAATAAAACGCAGCCGATCCACTCGCACCAGGCCTATAAAAACGATAAAGATAAGAAGGACAGGAAATGAGCTTTGCACTTACACCCGAACAAGAGCAGATCAAGGAGAGCATTGCACGGATTTGCAAACCGTTTGGAGACGATTATTGGCTTCAAAGGGATACGGACGGAAAATTCCCCGAGGAATTCTGTCAGGCCATCGTTGACGAAGGCTTCATGGGAATTGCCATGCCGGAAAAATACGGCGGCAGCGGCCTTGGAATTACGGACGCGGCGGTTATGGCGCAGGCAATCACAGAATCCGGTGCCGCCAATGCCGGTTTTGCGGCCCTTATCATCGGTATTTTCGGCCTCAACCCCGTCGTGGTTTTCGGCACCGAAGAACAGAAGCAGAAATGGCTGCCGCCGATCATCAAACGGGAGGATGTCGCCTGCTTTGCCGTTACCGAACCGAACACAGGCCTTGATACGACACGGCTAAAAACCCGCGCCGTCTGGGATGGAAAGGACTATGTCGTCAAGGGCGAGAAAATCTGGACATCGACAGCCCTTCGCGCGAACAAAATGTTGCTCATCGCCCGAACGAAACGGGAGGAAGAGACAAAACGGCCGATAGATGGCCTCTCCCTTTTCTACACGGATCTTGATCGTGACTATGTCGAAATCCGTCCGATCGACAAGATGGGTCGGAAATGCGTCGATTCCAACCAGCTGTTCATCGACGGCTTGCGCATTCCCAGGGAACATCTGGTTGGCGAGGAAGGCAAGGGGTTTCGGTATCTCCTGCATGGGTTGAATGCCGAAAGAATCCTGATCGCCGCGTCCATGGTCGGTCTGGGACGCGCCGCGCTCAAGAAAGCGACCCAGTATGCCCGCGACCGGGTTGTCTTTGGACGCCCAATTGGAATGAACCAATCCATCCAGCATCCCCTTGCGGAATCCTGGGCGGAGCTGGAAGCGGCAAATCTCATGGCCTTTCAGGCCGCCAATATGTATGACGCGGGCAAGGATTGCGGCCTGCAGGCCAATGCGGCGAAATACTTGGCCGCAGAGGCCGCTTTTAAATCATGCACCACTGCGGTCATGACCCATGGCGGGATGGGCTATGCCAAGGAATTTCACGTTGAAAGATACATGCGTGAATGCCTGATACATCGCCTTGCCCCAATCAGTCCGCAATTGATCCTGAGTTATCTTGCCGAAAATGCCCTGGGTCTTCCAAAATCGTACTAATAAAATGAAACCACGACCCATAATAAAACAATAACAGAGGTTAAAACATGAGCCGAACGAGCAAGGCGTATATTGCCGGTATATATGAACATCCAACCCGCAAGGCCGTCGACAAGACAATCCCCCAGTTACACGCAGAAGTCGCCATTGGCGCATTGAAGGATGCGGGCCTGACGAAGGACGATATCGACGGGTACTTCTGCGACGGAGATGTCCCGGGGTTGGGTGGCATGTCCATGGCTGAATATATGGGCCTAAACATAACCTATACGGATACGACTGAGACGGGCGGCTCCTCCTATGTCGTCCATGTCGGTCATGCGGTCGAGGCAATCGCCGCCGGAAAATGCAATGTTGCGCTGATCACCCTTGCCGGACGCCCGCGGGCAGAAGGTCTCGCAACGCTCGGAGCTCGGGATCGAGGCGGTGAATTGCCGGAGCGTGGCTTCGAAATTCCCTATGCGCCTGTGGTCACCAATATGTATGGCATGGCCGCGATGCGCCATATGTATGAATATGGAACGACCAGCGAGCAGCTGGCCTGGATCAAGGTCGCGGCCTCGCATCACGCGCAATACAATGAACATGCCCTGCTGCGTGATGTTGTTACGGTGGAGGATGTCGTCAATTCGCCGATGATTTCCGACCCTCTCCACCGTCTTGACTGCTGTGTCATCAGCGATGGCGGCGGCGCGCTGATTGTTGTCAGCCCGGAAATCGCAAAGTCGCTCGGGGATCGCTGTGTCAAGGTGCTTGGGCATGGCGAGGCGGTAAAGCATTTGAATGGCGGCCGCTTTGACCTGACCTATACCGGCGCCGCCAAATCTGGCCCCATCGCCTTTGCCGAAGCCAAACTTAAGCCTGCTGATATTGATTACGCATCTATCTATGACAGTTTCACGATCACGGTTCTGGAAACGATCGAAGATCTCGGGTTTTGCGAAAAAGGCCAGGGCGGTAAGTTTGTGTCCGACGGCAACCTGATTTCCGGCGTCGGCAAACTCCCCTTCAACACGGATGGCGGTGGCCTGTGCAACAACCATCCGAGTAATCGCGGCGGCATGACCAAGGTTATCGAGGCCGTCCGGCAGTTGCGCGGTGAAGCTCATCCCAAGGTCCAGGTCCCGGACTGCACGCTCGCCCTCGCCCATGGCACGGGTGGGCAGATTTCATCGCGCGCAGGCGCAGGAACCGTTATTTTGGGAAGGAACGACGCATGAGCCCGCAGGAAAGACTATATAAAGACCCCGACATCAACATGGAAACCGAACGCTACTGGGAAGGCGCGGGAAACGGCCAGTTGCTGATGAAAAAATGCAACTCCTGCGGCAAGACCCATTTTTATCCACGTGCTATCTGCCCGGTTTGCACAAGCAGCGATACAGAATGGTACGAAGCAAGTGGGAAGGGCAAGATTTACAGCTATTCCATCATGCGGCGATCGGAAATACCTTACGTCATGGCTTATGTGACCCTGGACGAAGGGGTAACGATGATGACAAACATTATTGAAAGTGATTTTGACGATGTGAAAATCGGCAAGGCTGTCGAGGTCACCTTCCGTAAAACCGAAGGCAACAAGTCGTTACCCGTTTTCCGGCTTTGCAAATAACCCCCGAAGGAGTTTCCCTATGACCAGGCCTCTTGACGGCGTCAAGGTTATTGACCTCTCCAATATGCTGATGGCTCCCTATACGACGCAAATATTGGGGGATATGGGCGCAGACGTCATAAAAATCGAGGCTCCGGGTGGTGATCCTGTCCGGGGTATCGGGCCCTATCGGCATCCCGGGATGGGACCCATCTTCCTGAACTGCAACCGCAGCAAACGAAGCATTCTTCTGGACCTTAAACAGCCCGAGGGTCTGGCCGCGGCGCTTGATCTGATGCGCGACGCGGACGTTCTGGTTTATAATCGCCGCCCGCAAGTGATGGCCCGGCTTGGCCTGTCTTACGAGACCGTTGCAAAGGTCAATCCGCGACTAATTTATGCAGGTCTTTTCGGGTATGGACAAGGCGGCCCGTATGAGCGGAAACCCGCCTTTGATGACCTGATCCAGGGAGCCATTTCCATTCCCTGGCTGTCTCACATGGCCGATGGAGGCAAACCGGTTTATGCCCCCACGGCGATTGTCGATCGCGGCGTCGGCCTATGGGCCATCGGGCAGATAAATGCAGCGCTTTACTATCAGTGCCGCACCGGCAAGGGTCAGCAAATTGACATGCCGATGTTCGAAATGATGGCCAGCTTCGTTCTCGCGGATCATCTGGCCGGACATACTTTCGATCCCCCGATCGGGCCGCTTGGCTACGACAGGATGATCAATCCGGACCGTCGTCCGTACCAGACAAAAGACAGTTATATCTGCGTTATGATCTATACGGATCGTCACTGGCGCTCATTCTACCAAGCGCTTGGACGGGAGGCCGAGCTCGACGCCGATCCGCGCTTTAAAAGCATGACGACCCGTACAGAGAACATCAAGCAGATCTATGCCGAACTTTCGGCGCTGATGCTGACCCGCACAACCGCGGAATGGCTTAAGCTCTTTGATGATGCTGATGTTCCGGCGATGCCATTGCATACACCGACCACCCTGATGGAAGATCCCCATTTGAAGGCCACGAGTTTCTTCAAAAAAATCGATCATCCGAGCGAAGGGAAACTGGTGGATATGGCCGTTCCAAGCCAATGGTCGGAAACCCAGCCCTCTCCAACCCGGCCAGCGCCACGCCTCGGTGAACATAGCGCGGAAATATTGGCCGAAATTGGCTATAGCGAAGAAAAAATCGCCGCCCTTTTACAAAAGGGTGCCACCGCCCTCCCCACAAACTAACCAACTTAAACTCAACAGGAGATAATAAGAAACATGTCAGGACTTTATTACGAAGAATTCAAACCCGGAATGGAATTTAATCATGCGCTGACGCGAACCATCACGGAAATGGATAATATTATGTTCTGCGCCATGACCCATAACCCGCAGCCGCTTCATCTCGATGAAGAATACAGCAAGGGCACGATGTATGGTCAGCGGATTGTCAACAGCCTGTTCACGCTGGGCCTTGTCATTGGCGTGACGGTGGCCGACACCACTTTGGGAACGACGCTTGGAAATCTCGGCATGACGGATGTCCGCTTCAAAAATCCGGTATTTCATGGCGACACCATTCACGTGATTACCCGCATAAAGGAAATGCGCGAGAGCGCTTCCCGTCCAACTACCGGGCTCGTGGTTTTCGAACATATCGGCATCAACCAGCGCGATGAAGAGATCGCCTATGTCGTGCGGACCGGCCTGATGAAGAAGAAGCCGGTATGATTATCCGGTCATGGCTGTTCGTGCCGGGAGATAACGAACGAAAACTCAGTAAGGGCCTTGATAATCCGGCAGATGCCCTCATTCTGGACCTTGAGGATTCCGTTTCCGATGACCGCCAGGAAATCGGGCGGGAAATGGTTTGCGAATATCTGAAAGCCAACACAGACCGGTCGCGGCAGCAGCTGTGGGTTCGGATTAATCCGCTTGATAATCCTCTATCCCTGCCCGATCTGACGACCGTCATGCCGGGCAAGCCCAATGGCATCGTCCTCCCCAAGGTATATTCCGCGCAAGACGTGAATACGCTTGATAAATACCTGTCGGTTCTGGAAGTCCGCGAGGGGATCGAGCAGGGCTCCACGAAAATACTCTGCGTTGCCACAGAAACAGCCGCATCGCTTCTGACGTTCCATACCTACCTCGACAACGTCAGCGACCGATTGATTGCCATGACCTGGGGCGGTGAAGACCTCGCCGCCGCACTCGGTGCCAGTGACAATCGCCATCCGGTAACCGGCGAATATGACGACCCGTTCCTGCTCGCGAAATCCCTTTGCCTGGCCACCGCACGCGCCATTAATGTCCAGCCGGTCGGGGTTGTCTTTGTTGATTACCGTGCGCTTGATGCGTTGAAGGCAGACTGTCTGCGCGATCGCCGATCCGGGTTCATCGGCAAGATCGCGATTCATCCGGCGCAATGCGAAATCATCAACGAGGCCTTCACGCCTTCGGAGGAAGACGTCGCCTACGCCCAAAAGGTCATTGACGTTTTCGAACAGAATCCGGGGCTCGGCACCATCGGCCTCGACGGAAAAATGCTGGATATGCCGCATCTGAAGCAGGCGCGAAATGTAATGGCCCTGGCGGAGCAGATCAGGACACGAAGCTAGCGAATTCAGGGGCGACATCAGGGCATGCCTGTGTCGCCTCAGTTTATAATGGGCATTTATAAGCCCAATCTCATCATAATTCACCGCGGTTACGGGTTAGTTAAAGGAGATTACAAGGAAATGGCGGGCGCATTAGACGGTATACGGGTGGTTGAACTAACCACTGTAATTCTGGGTCCCTGGGCAACGCAAATACTCGGCGATATGGGCGCGGAAGTGATCAAGGTGGAAACACCGGCTGGCGATACAACACGCCATTCCGGACCCAAAAAAAATGCGGGAATGGGCTCCCTATATCTCGCAACCAATCGCAACAAGCGCAGCATTGTTCTGGATCTAACCAAGACGTCAGGGCGGGAGGCGTTGCTTAAGGTGATAAAGACCGCCGATGTCTTCGTTCACAATCTACGTCCGAAAGTCGCGAAAAAACTCGGTCTGGAATATGACAAATTCAAAGAAGATTTTCCCGACCTGATTTACTGTGCCGCCTATGGATTCAGGGCGGGCGGACCGATGGAGGACAAGCCAGCCTATGATGACATCATTCAGGCGGCTTCAGGACTTGCCGACCTTTTGACGATTACTTCTGACCAGCCACGATACATGCCGACAATCATTGCGGACAAAACGTCGTCACTCAACCTCGTCATGGCGATACTGGCCGGTCTTGTGAACCGCGAGCGCGGCGGTGGCGGGCAGGCGATCGAGGTTCCCATGTTCGAGGCGATGGTCGATTTCATCATGGTCGAGCACCTGTATGGCGCCTGTTTCGAACCACCCATTGCCAAGATGGGATACGAACGCCTGCTGAACACAATGCGCAAGCCCTATGCAACCACGGACGGCTATCTCGCGGTTCTGCCCTATACTGATCGCAACTGGCAAGACCTCTTTGACATCGCCAGCCGGGACGACCTCAAGAAGGATCCGAGATTTAATACCCTCGCCACCCGCGTCGCACATTCTCAGGAAATCTATGGCCTGCTCGCCGATATCATTGCAACCCGTTCTTCGGCTGAATGGCAGCGTGATCTCGATGCCCTGAATATCCCTGTGCAAACAGTGATGACAAAGGAAATGTTGCTGGAAGACGAGCAGCTGAAGGCAACAGGATTCTGGAGGTTTGAGGAACATCCAACCGAGGGAACATTGCGCATGATTGATCCACCTATCCGGTTTTCAAAAACACCGTCAACCATTCGCAGCATGCCCCCGCACCTGGGAGAGCAGAGCGCTAAAATCCTTCGGGACGCAGGCTATTCCGAAACGGAAATCGATCAATTCATAAAAGATAAAGTCACACTACAACCGTAACTGGTCGACGCCTTTAACAAACAGACAGCATTTTTGGAGTTCAGAGATGAAAAATTTCAAGAATATTATTTTCGAAATTGACAATAAGGTTGCCACGCTAACATTGAATAGGCCGGAGGCGTTAAACGCAATGACCTTCGAACTGATGTATGAAATACAGGATGCCCTAAAAATCATTGAGGAGAATCGGGACATTCGTGTCCTCATCCTCACAGGCGCCGGGCGCGGTTTTTGCGCGGGTCAGGATCTTCGCAACCGCCCACCGGAAGGAAGTGATATCGTTGAATTGTATACCGGTTGTTATTTCGATGTCATGAACGGTATCCGCACTTGCCGAGTGCCAGTCATAACGGCAGTTAATGGTGCGGCGGCTGGTGGTGGTTTCTCTCTCGCCCTTGCTGGCGATATTTTAATTGCCGGCAAGTCGGCGAAATTTATTCAAGTGTTCAGTCGTATCGGACTCAGCCCCGATCTCGGCTCGACCTATCTGTTACCGCAGGCCATCGGCCGGGCGCGAGCATTGAGAATGATGATGACCAATGAGCCAGTCTCCGCCGATCAAGCGTTTGATTGGGGCCTTGTCAGTGATGTTTGCGATGATGACAAATTAATGGACGAGGCAAATGCACTGGCCGCCAAACTGGCGAATGGACCTACCTACGCACTTGCCATGACCCGCAAAACGGTTGATGAAAGCACCCACAACGATTTCAAGACCCAGTTTCGCCGGGAACTTGAAGTGAACGCGGAGTTGCGGGAACGATATGATTCAAAAGAAGGAGTGTCGGCATTTCTAGAAAAGCGCATTGCGGCTTTTAGAGGAGAATAAATGTTAATGCAATTTGCTACCCGCCACTAATGTTTAAGTGCCGTGTACAAAACCTTAAGAATAAAGAAAAACCTGCGCGACGGGCAAAGCAATCAATAATATGAAGAAACACAGACCTAGTGGTGCTGTCACCCGTCGAGTTCGAAAAGCAGCAAAAACTGAAACCACAGGGTGTCTAGAAAATACGGGGCTATTCATCCCAAGCATTTTTAGTAGCTGCTCAATTGCTCGCATTCGAAGAAATTTCTTTGCAAGAATATGAAACATTTGTCAGTATTTTAGGGGGACGAGACGCCGATATCAAATCGCATTCCTCGGTAGCACTCAAATCTCTCATTGAAATTTGGGACGCGGAAATTCCAATCAATAGTAAAAAACAAGCTACGAGCATTATGTTATGGAGTTTGGCAAGGTGTCTTCGTCAAGACTACAAACTTGTATTTGATGCTATGAAAAATATAACAAAAAACAGGAAGCTTAAGGCATTCATTAAAGAATGGCGAATAGGTCATTTTTTACTTAAACTGCCTATGAAATTAGTAATGATAAAAAACCAGTTTTTGGCCACCGCCTGCTTCCATTATGTTTCCATTTTTATTTTTTGCGGTTTCCGCCTTAACGACGAAACGCCGCTATCCTATTGGAATAGCGGCGTTTAATTTTATTTCGGGGGCAGGACTCGAACCTGCAACATCCTGCTTAGAAGCCTGAGTTTCCTACGG
>JBBDJF010000117.1:0-11411 GCA_040880045.1 Sneathiella sp. | reverse complement strand
CGTGGACGACAATGACATGGGAGTTACGGATATTATCCGTGGCGATGACCATCTTACCAATGCGGCGCGACAGCAACAGCTGATCGAGGCAATTGGGTGGCCGGTGCCCCGTCATACCCATATCCCGCTGATTCACGGCCCGGATGGTGCGAAACTATCCAAACGTCACGGCGCCCTCGGTGTGGAGGCTTATCGTGAGATGGGATACCTGCCCGAGGCATTGCGAAACTACCTGTTGCGGCTGGGCTGGTCCCATGGGGATGACGAAGTAATCTCGACTGAACAGGCAATTGACTGGTTCAACCTTGAAAGTATTGGAAAATCAGCGGCGCGCTTCGATTTTGCCAAGCTGGAAAACCTTAACGGCATCTATATTCGCGGCGCGGATGATGCTTATCTGACTGGCCTCGTGGCCCCAATTCTGGCGGAAAGAACCGGGCAGGAGATAAGCTCTAATCATCTGAAATTAATAGAAAAAGCCATGAATGGCTTGAAAGAACGCGCAAAATCTGTAAACTCCCTAGCGGAGAGTTCCCTGTTCCTCATCGCCAAGCGGCCACTCACGCTGGACGAAAAAGCCAAAAGCCTGATAACCGAAGAGGCGAGCGCCGTTCTGATGCGGCTGGCGGACCGATTGGAGACGCTGGACAACTGGAATGCGGAAAATTTGGAAGCAGCCGTTCGGGTGACGGCAGAGGCGGAAAACCTCAAACTGGGGAAAATCGCGCAGCCCTTGAGGGCGGCGTTAACGGGAACCACAGTTTCACCCGGTATATTTGACGTTCTCGACGTTCTGGGACGGGAGCAGTCAATCGGACGTATTCGGGATGCGGCTATCACGTAATAGATGCTGTACCGAGGGGGCCGTATGCCCCAATGAAAACGTCATCAGTAAAAAAGAAATTCCACCCGGAATTTTGATGTTTGTTAAGGGCGCAACCAGCCTGAAAAATAAGAAGGAAGTGGATGAATGAGTAGCACTACCGTTACCGGCAATGTCACCCTGTCCGAAGGGAATGACGACACGCTCAGCCTGCCGCTAATTGCAGGAACCGTCGGACCGTCTGTTATTGACGTTCGCAAGCTATATGCCGATACAGGTCATTTCACCTATGATCCAGGCTTTACCTCTACAGCGTCCTGTGATTCCGCGATCACCTATATCGATGGTGACGAAGGCATTCTGATGCATCGCGGCTACAAGATCGAGGAGCTGGCGGAAAAGAGCGACTTCATGGAAGTTTGCTATCTGCTGCTGAAAGGTGAATTACCCAATCAGGGCCAGAAAGACAAATTCACCCACGACATCACCTATCATACGATGTTGCATGAGCAACTGACCCAATTTTATCGCGGCTTCCGGCGCGATGCCCATCCGATGGCGGTGATGGTCGGCGTCGTTGGCGCCCTTTCCGCCTTCTATCATGACAGCACGGATATCACGGATCCGAAACAGCGGATGATTGCGAGCTATCGCCTGATCGCGAAAATGCCGACAATCGCGGCGATGGCCTATAAATATTCCGTCGGCCAGCCTTTCATCTATCCGAGTAATGAAATGTCCTATGCGGAAAATTTCCTGCATATGACTTTCAGTGTCCCGGCAGAGCGTTACAAGCTGTCGCCCACCATTGCCCGCGCCATGGACCGGATTTTCATCCTCCATGCGGATCATGAGCAGAACGCCTCGACATCGACCGTGCGTCTTGCGGGATCATCAGGCGCCAATCCCTTTGCCTGTATCGCGGCCGGTATCGCCTGTCTCTGGGGCCCGGCTCATGGGGGGGCCAACGAGGCTGTGCTGACCATGCTCAACCAGATCGGCAATGTAAACAGGGTGCAGGAATTTATCGCCAAGGCAAAAGACAAGGACGATCCCTTCCGCCTTATGGGCTTTGGACACCGTGTCTATAAAAACTATGATCCGCGCGCCAAGGTCATGCAGCAGACCTGCCATGAAGTTCTTGACGAGCTTGGCATCAAGGATGAGCCAATGCTCAAGCTCGCGATGGAGCTGGAGAAGATCGCGCTTAACGATCCTTACTTCGTCGAGAAAAAGCTCTTCCCGAATGTGGATTTCTACTCCGGCATCATTCTTCAGGCCCTCGGCTTCCCGACCAGCATGTTCACCGTGCTCTTTGCGGTGGCCCGGACTGTTGGCTGGGTTGCCCAGTGGAACGAGATGATGGAAGACCCGTCACAGAAAATCGGCCGTCCGCGTCAGCTCTATACGGGCCCAACCGAACGGCCCTTTGTTGACATCGGCAAACGGTAATCGGATGAACGGAGCCTCACCAACGGGCAAGAAAATAGCGCCTTCGGTTTCGACCGGAGGCGCCAGACCTGCCGGACGGCTCTATCTCAAGGCGGCCAATGACAATAGGGCGCCGTTTCTCTATCGCGTCAGAAAACTTTCGATGATTTTACTGCCGGCGGCGATGCTGGCCTTCTTTGCCGCCGTCTGGTATTTCGGCGGCGCGTAACTGCTTATTTTCGTTCAATAAGTTCAATCTTGTAGCCATCCGGATCCTCGATAAAAGCGATCTCGGAGGTGCCATGCTTCATCGGTCCCGGTGGACGGGGGATATTGATCCCTTGCGCGGATAACTTCTCACAAATGCCATAAATATCCTGCACCCCGAGCGCGAGATGGCCAAAGCCGTTACCTAGGTCATAAGGCTCTTCCTGATCCCAGTTGTGGGTCAGCTCGATGACCGCCGTGTCCTTCTCATCGCCGTAACCGACAAAAGCCAATGTGAACTTGCCGCCCGGGAAATCCGTCCGCCGCAGAAGCTTCATCTCCAGATTGTCGACATAGAAGTTGATCGATTTATCCAGGTCCTTGACCCGGATCATCGTGTGCAGCAGTCTGAAATTGCTTTTAATGTCGCCGCTCATGGTGTTTTTCCCTTTGCAATGAGTTTCAGGATGATATCCGCCGCCCGCGCGCCGGGGGCCTCGCCGCCCTCGCCTAACAATAACATGGCCTCGCCATAGGAAACAATCTGCTGGCGACGCTTTTCCTCTGAACGGAAAAGATCGGCAAGTGCGTGCGACAGATTTTCCGGCGTGCAGTTTTCCAGGATATGCTCCGGCACAACCTCTTTTCCAAGAAGGATATTGACCAGATTGACATAATCAAGCTTCACCACACGGCGCGCGATCCAGTTGGTGACAATGTTCATACGGTAGGCGATGACGCTTGGCAGGCGGGCAAGGCCCAGTTCCAGGGCCACAGTGCCGGAGGCCGCAAGCGCCACATCGGCGGCGGCCATGGCCTCATATTTCTCTGCCTCCCCGTCGACGACGAGTACGGGAACATCCCAGTTCGCGGCCTTCTCGCGGACAATATCCCCTGCACGCCCAATGACAGGGGCGACAATCCGGAATGTGCCGATATCTTCATGCAGCTGAATCACAGCTTCCCTGAAGATGGGGAGATGGCGCGTCACTTCTCCGCGACGGCTTCCCGGCAGCAGCATCAGAAGTTTCTCCTCAGGCTTGATATCGTGGCGCAGGCGAAACGCAGGGCCATCCCCTTTGTCCGCGCCGCTCTCGATGACGGAATGACCGACAAAGCTTGCGGGCAGGCCCACAGCCTCAAAATAGGGTGGTTCAAATGGCAGCAGAGTGAGAAGTTGGTCGTAAAGCGCCGCTATTTTCTTCGCCCGTCCCGGTCGCCACGCCCAGACGGATGGCGCAACATAATGGACTTTCGGAAAACTGCTTTCCTTTAGCTGCCGGGCAACCCGGAAACTGAAGTCCGGCGCATCAACAGAGATAAATATATCAGGAGAGAGCTTTTTTGCCGCGGTCGCTGTCTGCTTGATCCGTCTCAGAAGCTGCGGAAGTCGTGGCAGGACCTCAAGCAGGCCCATCACGCTTAACTCTTCCATCGGAAACAGACTTAGCAGGCCCTCCGCCGACATCAGGGGGCCCCCGACACCATGAAACTCAACACCACCCTTCGCCCGCTCTTTCAGACCAGCCATAAGGCGCGCCGCCAGTGCATCACCGGAGGCTTCACCCGCCAGGATAAAAACCCTGTAGCGGCCTTCGTTTTCCATTATGAACTGCTCTCGGGGTCCAGCCCGATCAGGAAGATACCCGCCGCGTCCGCCCGCTGGATCGTCTCTTTCAGATCGAGGACGAGGGTTTTTTTCTCCTCCAGTGCAATGCCGCGCAAATTCGCCTCTGCTGCCAGGGTCACCGTATCCGGACCGATGGTCGGCATATCCGCCTTCAGTTCCTGTCCCGGCTTTGACAGCTTGACCAGAACCCCTGCCCGCTCTTCCCAGGCAAATGCGGCAGAGCGCGTCAGCAGGCCGTCGGTCCCTTCCGCAGCCTCTACCGCGAGGACATAGCCATCCCGAATGATGGCGGCCTGACCGATATCCAGCGCGCCGATTGCCTTGACGATACGCATGCCCGCCGCGATATCCGCCTTGTCACGTTCCGTTGGCATGATTTTTCCAAGCTGGCCGGAAGGAACCAGCAAGTCCCCAGCCAGTTCATGGGCGCCAATGATCGTAAAGCCTTTTTCCTGCAAATAGGTTGTGATCGCCCGCATCAAGCCGTCATCCCCCTTGCGCGCGGCACCAGTGATCCGGGCAAGCAGTTTCACGCCCTCGAAATCAGGAACAAGATTTTTCAGGTCAGGGCGTTTTACCGGTCCGGCAAGGGTAATATGGGTGCAATTCTCACGCGCAAGAGCCTTGAGAAAGCGCCCGACCTTGGTGATCCGGATAACTTCATGGGGAAAATCTTTATAGTGCGCCGGATCGGCCTCTCCCTCAACGAGAACGAGATAGGGTGCCTTTCCCTCTGCCTGCAACGCCGTGGCCAGCGCAACAGGCAGGCTTCCGCTGCCGGCGATGATACCGACACGCATTGAGTTTGTGTTACTCCGGATGACAGAATCCACGCTTTGTTTCTTCATTGATGAAATTGAGGACCGTTTGAACCGACAGGAACCTGGCAAATTCCTCCGGCATGGATTTACAGCGTTCCGCAAAGGTGCCATCACCGGAGAAGAGATATTTATAGGCGCTGCGCAAGGCGTGAATATCATCGCGGGAGAATCCACGCCGCTTCATCCCCGTAAGGTTAAGGCCGCCGAGTACCGCGCGATTACCGGTGGCTGAGCCAAACGGGATAACATCCGTTTCCACGCCCGAAGCCCCGCCTATCATCGCATGTTCCCCGATCCGGACGAACTGATGAACCGCCGACAAGCCACCAATAATGGCGAAGTCACCGAGCGTGACATGTCCGCCCAATGTCGCGTTATTAACCAGGATGACATGATTTCCAAGAATACAGTCATGGGCAACATGCGCGCCGATCATCAACAGGCAATGATCTCCCACTGCGGTCCGCATACCGCCGCCCTCAGTACCAGGGTTTATCGTGACATGTTCACGGATGGTGCAATGCTCGCCGATAACAAGTTCCGATTTCTCACCGTTGTATTTCAGGTCCTGCGGCGCGTGACCGACGGAGGCGAAGGGAAATATGGTCGTGCCCCACCCGATCTTCGTATTACCGGCGACCGCGACATGGGATTTCAGAGTAACACCGGCCCCCAGCGTGACGTCCTTACCGACCACGCAAAAGGGGCCGACTTCGGCCTCCGGATGTACCGAGGCGCCATCTTCGATAATCGCAGTCTGATGAATTTTGCCCATTCGGTACCCAGTCAACCTAATTAATCAAATCAAAATCTGCGCTATTGCTAACGCGGAACAGGCCGGATCACAAATCAAGCTATGTTACAGCCGGTTACCTGTATTTTAATCGACGATCATGGCGGAGAAATCCGCTTCCGCCACTTTCTTTCCGTCCACCATAACCTCGCCGGAAAACCGCCACACCGCGCCCCGGCTCTGCTTTACCTTGACATGAACATACATGGTGTCGCCGGGGGTTACGGGTTTGCGAAAACGGGCATTGTCGATGGACATGAAGAAGACATGCTTGCCTTGCGATTCCGCCCCCAGGCTTTTGATCACAAGAACGCCCGCCGTCTGTGCCATGGATTCAACGATCATCACACCCGGCATGATCGGCCGATTGGGGAAATGCCCCTGAAAATGCGGCTCGTTCATCGTCACATTCTTGATACCGACAGCCGACTCATTGGGAACGATATCAATCATGCGGTCGACAAGAAGCATCGGGTATCGATGCGGAATCATATCCAGAATATCCAGAATATCGAGGGTATCAGCGGTGCCGGAGGATTGTTCTTCAGTCATTTTACAGAACCCTTGTTATTCGATAATTTACCCAAAATCGCCATCTGGCGGAAAAACTGCCTGCGGGGCCGCGCAGGGAAACCTGCATAGATCTCACCGGGTGGTACATTTGAAATAACACCGGATTTACCCGTAATCTGGGCGCCCTTTCCAACTGTAATATGACCAGCCAGCCCGGTCTGCCCCCCGATAACCACAAAGTCCTCAATCACCACACTGCCCGAAATACCGGTTTGTGCCGCGATGATAACACCCTTGCCGATAGTAACGTTATGGGCCACATGCACCAGATTATCAAGCCAGGTGTTATCGCCAATGACGGTATCGGGGCCAGATCCACGATCAATCGTCGTATTCGCACCAAATTCACAATTTGAACCAATAATAACACGGCCGAGCTGCGGGATTTTTACATGCTGTACAGGATCAGGGGCAAATCCGAAACCATCCTGGCCAATTTTCACGCCATTATGAATAAAGACATTGTCCCCGATATGACAAAAACTTAACAGCACACCAGCGCCGATAGAGCAATCCTTGCCAAGACTAACTCCCCGGCTCAGGACCGAGTGCGGGCCAATGATACAATTGTCCCCGATGATAACGTTCTCCTCGATCACCACATAGGGCCCGATAGACGCATTCTTACCAATGGTCGTCCCGGGTGAAATCAACGCGGTCGGATGGACCTCACCATTACCAAGTATGGACTGATAAAATTTATTCGCAATCCGTGCGTAGGCTTTATATGGATCCTCCGCTACCAGAATGGCCAGGCCGTCCGGAGATTTTTTGAGGGCTTTCCGCGGCGCGATGCAGGCCGTTGCATTGGTGCTCAAAAACTGATCCATATATTTTGGGTTGCCGAGGAAAGTCAGATCCCCTTCCCCGGCCTGATCCAGCGGCCGGATATCGGAAATCATGACATTCGGATCAACGCCCGGCGCCAGTTCTACACCCGGGATCTCAGCGAGTTCTGCAAGAGAGAACGGGCCCGCCGCGCGGTGGAAATGAGGATCAGGCATCAGCTTTTCTTCAAGGGGACGAGTTCAACCTTGGTTTTTTTCAGATCCCTGTTGAGACGGTCAATCACTTCATCCGTAATTTCCAGCGGCTTTTCTGCAAAAAGGATCTCACTCACATCGACGACCAGCGTCGCCCCATGTTCATCCATAACTGTCCGGACAATAGGGATCATTTGCTCCTTGATCTTGTCGAGAGCCACGATCCGGCTACGCTGCAATTGCCGGTTCCGATCCTGCACATTCGTCCGGAAAGCCGCCGCCTTACGGTTGAACTCCGCCTGCTTTTTTGAATAGGCGTCGGGTGTTACCAGGGTTTTCTGGCGTTCAATCTGGGTTCTTTCATCTTTAAGTTTCTGCTCCGCAGCATCCAGTTCCGCCTTCACCTGTTCTTCAAATGCAGCTATTTGCGCGTTGATATCCTTCGCGACCTCAATATCGCGCATAATTTTCTGCATATCAACAACGCCGATTTGCGCTTTGGAAGGGGATTGCGCAGCGCTCAGCTGACTAAAAGCCGGAATTAAAATTAACAGGAATGTGACGTATTGCAGAATTCTTGAGATCATATTTCCTTATCCTAGAATCGTGTCCCGAAATCGAGCTGGAATATTTCTTCCTTATCGTAATCCTCTTTCAATATCGGAACCGCAACATTGATCTGAATTGGTCCGAAAGGCGAGACCCAGTTCAGGCCGACACCAACGGAGGCCCGTATGCTGGGATCATCCGCAATGCCGGCATCGTTATCATCTATGCCCGTCAACGTCCCTACGTCAAGGAATGTCCTCCCCAGAATGCCGTACTCCTCCGGCAGGCCGACGGGGAAGCGAAGCTCGGCAGAGGCAACAAAATAGGCGTTGCCTCCCAATGCATCCCCGGATGCCAGATCCCGCGGACCGATACCACGATTATCGAAGCCGCGGAAATTACGCCCACCAACATTATAGCGCTGCGCGAGAATGACGTCTTCCCCCAGTCCGAAAATATACCCGCCCGTAATACCTGTACTCAAGACAACATCATTCTCATAGATCGGGAAAAACCGGATATAGCTGGCGTTCGTGGCAAGAGAGCGTACATCACCGCCAACACCGGACAATACTTGCCCGAATGTGTACTTGCTCCCTGTTGTCGGGAACAGCCTGTCGTCCAGATCACTGATCGTAATCGTATAGCCAACAGATGATATGAGATATTCACCTGCCGCCTTTTGAATGGCTACGGGGGCGTTTGCCGCCAGATTATCAATTTTCTCGTTTACCAGACTATAGAAAACGTCCCCGCGGACATTTTCACGAATGGGAAAGCCGGACCGCAGTACAAATCCTGTGCGTTCCAGATCATATCCGCTTTCATCCTGATAATCGCGAACCGTCCTGAAAATATCGAAACCCGCACTCAGGTCGCGATCGAGGAAATATGGCTCCGTGAAACCAATGTCAATAGTCTGGCTATCCGCCCCGACGGATATGCCAAACCGCAAGTCCTGCCCCCGGCCCAACAGGTTGCGCTCCCTGATCTGAAGATCAGCAGATACGGAATCAGTTGTGGAGAAACCGGCACCGACGCTGAGTTCACCTGTCGATTTTTCCTGCACATCAACATTGATGATAGTCTTGTCAGGCGCTGTTCCTTCTTCCTGGGTCACCTCAACCTTCTGAAAGAAGTCAAGACCGCGTACACGGGACTGCGAGAGCCGCAGCAGCGCTGTGTTAAAGGCGTCCCCTTCCGCAAGCTTCATCTCCCGCCGGATAACATAGTCTAGCGTCCGGACATTACCGGTGATATTGATCTGCTCGACATAAACGCGGGGGCCCTTGTTGACTTCATAGGTGACGGAGATTGTCAGATTCTCCCGGTCCCGGTCAATTCGCGGGCGGACATTTACGAAGGCGTAACCCAGCTTGCCAAGCTCAAACGTGATTTTCTGAATGGTATCTTCGATCTTGTCCGCATTATAGGTCTCGCCTTCAATCGTCGTCACCTGGTCGAGCAAAGCTTCTGCAGAAAGATCCTTGATTTCACTCTTTACGTCGATGGCGCCGAATTTATATTTGGCTCCCTCTTCCACCGCAAAGGTGATAAAGAATCCGTCGCGATCCGGCGTTAATTCCGCAATAGCCGAGACAACGCGAAAATCCGCATAGCCCTTGGAAAGATAAAATTTGCGAAGCAGCTCACGGTCAAAAGTCAGGCGATCCGGATCATAGGTATCAGAATCGGAAAGGAAGTTATACCAACGGGTTTCCTCGGTCGAGATTTCGCCCAGCAGCTGGCTGTCACTGAAGTTCTTGTTGCCGAAGAATCGGATCTTCTTGATCCCGGTCTGCTCTCCTTCATTGATCTCAAATACAAGATCGACGCGATTTTCGGGAAGCAGGATAACCTTCGGCTCAACAGTCGCCGCAAATCGACCGCTCCGTCGATAGACCGTAATAATACGCTGCACATCGTTCTGCACCCGTGCACGGGTGTAGACAATGCGCGGCCGCAATTGAATTTCTGCCGTCAGGGTCTCATCGTCGATCCGCTGGTTTCCCTCAAAGGCTAGACGATTGATGATCGGGTTTTCAACCACATTGACAATTATCACGTCCCCTTCCTGACGGATGGTAACGTCGGCAAAAAGACCGGTATTGAAAAGCGCCTTGAGGGAACGGTCCACGCGGGACCGATCATACGGGGTGCCTGCCGTCACCAGCAGATAGGACCTGACTGTATCGGCCTCGATCCGCTGGTTCCCCTCAACCCGGACCTCGGAAATAATGACAGATGATTGCGCGAAAGCCGGTTGGCTGCCTGTCAGCATCGTCGAGAGTGTTGCAAATGCGAACACTGCAAGTAACAAAAATACGCGCAAATTCCCACCCCCCTGAGCGGACAGCCTCAGTTATCGTCGAACAGTTCTATCAGACCTTGCCTGTCAGGAAAACAAGCCGGTGAAAAAATCTTTTACCCAAGGTTTGTTAACATCATTCCATGTGGCAAATACCATTAGCATCAGAACGAGGGATAGTCCAATTCGGAAACTGAAATCCATGGCTTTTGCTGAGGGTGGTTTGCCGCGAACCGCTTCATAGGCATAAAAAACAAGATGCCCGCCATCCAGCATCGGGATCGGGAAAAGATTGATCAGGCCAAGGCTAATGGAGACAAAAATCATGAAATTGAACAGCGAGAGAGCATTATCCATGAAATCCTCCCCTCGCTTGGCGGCATCGCCGGACATTTTAAGGATACCGAGCGGGCCGCTAAGCTCCTTTGTATCGCGGGCGCCGGAGATCATCTGCCCGACCCCCTTCAGCGTCGCTGTGGTGATAAACCATGTCTGGTCTACGGCACTGGCAAGCGCACTGATCGGGCCATGCTTGACGAACTCCCGCCCCGTCGACACGATACCGAGGCGGCCTATTTTCTGAACATTGCCGTCCGCATCGATTTCCTCAACGATATGCGGCGTGACAGATAAATCAATTGTACGTCCCCCGCGATCAACTTTCATCCTGAGGGGCTCATCCAGGCCAACCAGAACGGTTCTTCGAAGTTCCTCGAAACTGGCGATCGCGGACCCATTCACGGATAACACACGATCACCGACCTCGATCCCGGCTTCCGCCGCGGCGCTTTCCGGCTGAACCTCTCCGGCAACAGGCGGTGTCTGGGCCTGTCCTAGCGCCATGAACAGCACAGCCATCGCAACAATCGCAAAAATGAAATTGGCCGCCGGTCCGGCGAAAACAACGGCAGCCCGCTGAAGGAGGGATTTATGATGAAAGCTGGTTTTCTTTTCTTCTTCAGACATATCCTCTATGTCATCAGACGCGTCACTGGCCACACCGGCGTCGCCGTGAAACTTCACATAACCGCCAAAAGGCACAGCACAGACTTTCCAGCGGCATCCATTCCTGTCATAGCGACCCCAGAGTTCCGGCCCGAAACCGATGGCAAAGGCATCGACTTTCACGCCACAGAGCCGCGCCACCTTGTAATGCCCATATTCATGGACAAACACCAGCACAGTAATAACAACAATAAAGGCCGGAATGTAAATCCAGTTATTTATCAGAAAATCCAAGCGACGTAGCCTTGGCCGCGCCGGTCGTGGTGGGGATGATCGACATGCCGGCTG
>JBBDJF010000116.1:0-11605 GCA_040880045.1 Sneathiella sp. | reverse complement strand
TTTACCCGGCCGCTTCCCAAGACCCTCGCCAAATATCCGCTGAGCGATTCAAGCCTTGAGGCGCGCTATGCCCGCGCCATCGGCTATTTCCGCTATCCGGATCTTGACAAGGCGCTCGCAGAAATCAACAGCCTGATCGCCGAACATCCGACGGACCCGTATTTTCATGAATTAAAGGGACAGGCGCTGTATGAGAATGGCAATATCTATGACGCCTTGCCCTCGCTTGAAACGGCGGTCGATCTCGCCCCCGCCGAGCCGCTGTTGTTGACATTCTACGGCACGATCCTGAATGCCACGGGCGATGTGCTGAATTCGGAAAAGGCCATTGCCATCCTCAATGACAGCCTTGCCTTCGATCCGAATAACGGGACGACATGGGACCAGCTCGCCATTGCCTATAGCCGGACGGGCGATACGGGCATGTTATCGCTGGCAAGCGCGGAACGATCCCTTCTGGAAGGTGACTTCCAGAAGGCGGTGTTCCATGCGGAGCGGGCACAGGATTTCTTCAAGATCGGCAGCCCGTCCTATCTCCGGCTGGAGGATATTATCACGCTGGCGAACCGGGCGAGCCGAAAGAACTAGCGTAACGGCCGGATCGGTTATCTCTGGTTTTTCAGCAGATCGCGAATTTCCTCAAGCAGGACTTCCTCGCGCGCAGGTGTTGCCGGGGCGCCCGGTTTTTCCTCTTCCTTCGTCGCCAGGCGGTTGAGCTGCTTGATCAGGACAAAGATCGCAAAGGCAACGATGACGAAGCTGATCACCGTATTGATGAACGACCCGTAGTTCAGCGTAACGGCCCCGGCCTCTTTTGCCGCGACAAGCGTGGCATAGGTACCCCCCGAGAGGGTTATGAAGAAGTCCGAGAAATCGACGCCGCCCAGCATCATGCCGATCGGCGGCATGAGCACGTCGTCGACCAGTGATTTGACAATTGTGCCAAATGCCGCACCAATGATGATACCGACAGCCATGTCGACAACATTTCCGCGCATGGCGAAGTCCTTGAATTCCTTAAACATCATCTACCCCTCAACAAGTTTTTTTATATGAAGACGCACTCTTTCATCCTGATGGCGGGCCAAAGCGCAGAAAACCCGCTTTTTAACTATAAATAGCTTCTGAAAAATCCACAATGCGCATTCTTTCGCGGCGACAGGCCGGTTTCTACGGCCTGATGTCCCGGTTTACAGAATTGTTTGTTTAATTTTCGCAAGCCCTGTCGCATAATCACCGAATTCATTCTTGTGAAAGTACGATATGCCCAAAACCCGTAAACTCAGCACCCTCAGCCTTGTCTCCCTCTGCGTCCTTGTCGGGCTGATCGTCTTTGGCGTTTATCAGTATGTGATCATGAAACCGCAAATGACCGAGGCGGCATTCGGGGAGCGGGTGCGCGCCTATCTCCTTTCCAATCCGCAAGTCCTGCGTGAGGTCATTGCCGAGTTGAAGAAGCAGGAAGACGTTGCCAGCGTCGCCCGGCAGAAGGAAATGGTAGTGTCCCTCGCGGCGGATCTTCAGAATGACGGCTACAGCTTTGTCGCGGGTAATCCGGAAGGCGATGTGACCATTGTCGAGTTTTTCGACTATCGCTGCGGATACTGCAAGAGCAGCTTTCCCGACCTGATGAAAACCGTCGAGGAAGATGGCAATATCCGGCTGGTGTTAAAGGAATTTCCCATCCTTGGCCCCGATTCCATCCTCGCCTCACAGGCGGCGATTGCGGCGATTGAACAGGGCAAATATATGGAGCTTCATACCGCGCTGATGAATTCACGCGGCGGTCTGACCATTGACCGCATTCTCTCGCTGGCGTCTGATGCGGGCATTGACGTCGAAAAACTTGAAGTGGATATGCAAAGCGACAAGGTGCGCGCGGCTGTCGAGAATAACTACCGGATCGCCAAGCAACTCGGGATCGACGGCACGCCCGCCTTCATCATCAATGAGGAATTCGTTCCCGGCGCGATCTCCGGCGAGGAAATGCAGCGGATCGTCGCGGAGGTTCGCGAAAAGGCGAAATCTGCCGCCGATAGCGAATCCTGAGCCGGACGTCTAGATAACGCCGCGGCGGATCTGGTCAAGCTCGATTGATTCGAACAGCGCCTGAAAGTTGCCCTCACCGAAGCCCTCATTGCCCTTTCGCTGGATAATCTCGAAGAAGATCGGGCCGATGACATTCTGGGTGAAAATCTGCAACAGAAGCCCCTGCCCTTCGGTCGGCGCGCCATCGACAAGGATTTGCAGCTCCTTGAGTTTCGCGACATCCTCCCCATGATCCTTTACGCGCTCGTCAATCTGTTCGAAATAGGTATCCGGCGTGCTCTGGAACTGGGCTCCCGTCTCCTGCATGGCCTTGACCGTTGAATAGATATCGCTGGTGCCGAGCGCGATATGCTGGATGCCCTCGCCGTGATAGGCAGTGAGATATTCCTGTATCTGCGACTTGTCATCGGAGCTTTCATTGATCGGGATGCGGATCCTGCCGCAGGGGCTGGTCATCGCCTTGCTTTTCAGGCCGGTCAGCTTGCCTTCGATATCGAAATAGCGGATTTCCCGGAAATTGAACAGCCGCTCATAGAATTCCGACCATTCCGACATGCGCCCGCGATGGACGTTGTGGGTCAAATGGTCGATATAGGTGAGGCCGGTGCCCGCCGGGTGCCGCTCCTCCCCCTCGATGGGCAGAAAATCAACGTCGTAGATGGAGCCCTTGTCGCCATAGCGATCAACCAGATAGATCAGCGAATCCCCGATGCCCTTGATCGCCGGGATATTCAGCTCCATCGGTCCCGCATCGGACGGCACGACCCAGGCACCAAGTTCCTCCGCGCGGCGGATTGCCTTCGCCGCATCCTTGACGCGAAAGGCCATGGCGCAGGCGCAGGGCCCGTGAATGCGTGCGAACGACTGGGCGAAGCTGTTGGGCTCGGCATTGACGATGAAATTCACATCGCCCTGACGATACAGCGTGACATCCTTGGAGCGATGCTTCGCCACCGGGCGAAAGCCCATGGAGATAAACAGCGCGCCAAGCGCCTCCGGGTCTTGGGCGGCATATTCGACAAATTCGAAGCCGTCGGTTGCCATCGGGTTATCCCATAATTCAGCCATTATTCTTCCTCCTGCAGAAAGTAGTTTCATTTGAAACTTTAATCTGTAAAATGGATCGGGTAATGATTAAAGTCAAGGCTGTTCCATGAATGACGCGCAACGAGGTCTCCATCTGCCACGGTTCCTGCCCTACCGCCTGACCAAGCTGTCGGGCATGGTCAGCCGCAATCTCGCGGGGCATTATTCGGCGGCGTTCGACCTGACAGTCCCGGAGTGGCGGATCGTTGCGCTTCTGGGCTCCCGTCCCGGCCTTACCGCACGGGAAATCGCGCCGCCTGCTTCGCTCGACAAGGTGAGTATCAGCCGCGCCGTGGAACGATTAACGAAATCGGATCGGCTCGAAAAACGCATATTGGAGGGGGATCGTCGCTCCGCCGCGCTCTATCTCACTGACTCGGGCCAGCGAATGCTAAGCGAGATCACCCCGATTGCGCAACGCTATGAGGATCAGCTTCTGAAGAACTTCACGCCCGAGGAGATTGAGCAGCTTGATGATTTCCTGAACCGGCTGGACGCGAAGGCCGAGGCCCTGAAGGGCAGCCTGTAATCACGGCGGGCTATCTTCCAAACAGCTCCAGCCGACCGAAACCCGGCACTTTAAGCGCACCGTCATCGACATCAAGCCCGAGGGTGAGGCCAAGCAAATGCAGCTCCACCCCTTCCACCGGGCTGAGCGTGAAGCCGCCGAGGCCGAGCAGAGAAAACTGCATACCGCGCCCGCTTACCGCGCTGCCGAGCATATGGCTGCCGGAGATGAAATCCTTGCCGATGGCCGTCGGTGGCAGGTCGAGCTCCAGTTCCGGGATCTCGCGACCGATATGGGCGATAAAGCTGTTGGAATTCGGGCCGGGCCAGACCTTGTACTCATATTTATGTGGATAACCTTCAATCGCCGCCTCGATCCGCGTGATCAGGGCTTCCGCCGCCGGGCCCTTTATCTCGGCCAGTACCTCGGGCTTGTTGCCGAACCAGTGATTGTCCGGCGCGCTTCGGCTCTGCACCAGCGCATTGCCGCCGTTCCGCGCCCGCCAGCCGATGACCTCATAGCGATCATAATTCGCGGCGTTCCCCGCTTCATGGAAATCCAGCTGTGAATGGCGAAATTCCCGCGCCAGCCCCAGGTGCGCGCGCCGAAGACCTGGATGATGGCCTCTTTATGGCTCTCTGGCGAAGGCGACAGCCCGCTCGCGTCCCGCCGCGCCGAGGACCAGCTCTGCCCCTCCGCCGCCATGCCAAGCGCCATCGACAGCATCTGCGGCAAGCCGAAGAGCACCACGGCGCTAAGAGTAACCAGTATGATCTTACGAAACGCCGCCATGCCCGCTTTCAAGAAAATCTGTCTATCACAAAGACTATACAGATAAACCGCCGATCCGTGAAATCAACCCTGCGTGCGCGGTATTTACAAGGGACGCAATTACAGATCTTTAATGCCCGCTTGCCATTGCTCCGGCGGCTGTCGGCGATTCCCCGTCCTTGCCAGATGCCACAGGGGGACCGACAGGCACAGCAGCCACCAGGCGGCAAGTTCCGATGTTTCCTCGAACCGTCCGACAAGGTCGCTGGTTTCCTGATCGATCACGATTCCGAAATCAAAAAGCTTGCGGGCCAGACCATCAAGGCATTTACCTACTAGCCCCAATATTCCTGCGGCAAGGAGGGTGATCGCATAGCCCTGGAAGTTTTTGAGATCGCGCCACCATCCGGGCAGGTTACGCCGGGCAATTCGCCATAGACACAGAAGCAGGAAGGCAATGATTATTGCACTGAGCAGTCTTTCCTGCCACGGGGCGTCTTTTGTGAAGGTGCGCAGCTGCAACAGGCCGCTTGAGGTAAATGCCTTGTCAAAATCCTGCTCGCGCATGGCGAACAGGATAAAGAGTGCCGGAATCTGCCATTCCCTCCAGCCTTCACTCCCATTGATGACAAACCAGAAAGCGGCCCCCTGCAACAATACGATGAGCGACAGGATCTCAACCGTATGGTTCTCATCGAAGAACTTCGCCTGATCATCGAGCCAGTACCAGCCGAGGAGCAAGCCGATGATGATGGGCGCAGTGGCAATCGCCATCAGTCTCCATGACAGCCTGTCGTCCGACATAATAATCCTTTACCGAAATTTTCCAAACAGAAGGGTCTGCGCCGGAATCTTGCACAAAGTTGCCGCCCGCTCAATGAATTTCTGCCACCCGCCTCACATCCGCCGCGCCTGACCCTAGTTGACCGTCATGCCCGCATAGACCGCGCCGAGATTGGCGCCGATTCTGGCGGAGCTGGCAGGAGCCGGGAATGCAATTTCCCGGCCTTCCACGCGATAGAGAACAATAGATAAAATTTTTACCTTCATGTGGCTACAGTAGTCTATCGACATTCCTATTGGAATAACTTTTTCATGAAAAGGAAACATGGAAATACAACCTCATCTCCCCACTCCCGCATCAACTAATTTTCACAACTGCTTTAAACTCGACGCGGACTTCTGTATAAGGGGGCGGTTGGGCCGGTGGGCCGTGTTGTGAGGCGAGTTGCGGGGAAGTGTATGGGTAAATCAGTTATCATCATTAACGGTCCGAATTTAAACCTGCTGGGCCGCCGCGAGCCGGAGATTTACGGAAGCACGACGCTGAAGGATATCGAGGCCCTGACCCGCACCCATGGCGAGGCGCTCGGGATCGAGACCGTCTTTTTCCAGAGCAATAGCGAGGGTGATCTGGTCGAGGTGATCCAGCGCGCCAGCGACAACCATAACGGCATTATCCTCAACGCCGCGGCCTACACCCATACCTCCGTCGCGCTTCGCGATGCGATCAAGGCGTCCGGGGTGCCGACCATCGAGGTGCATCTTTCCAACGTCTTTTCACGTGAAGAATTCCGCCATCACAGCTATATATCCGCTGTTGCCGCTGGCGTTATCTGCGGATTTGGGGCAAAAGGATATGTACTGGCCCTTGAGGCCCTTGCCGACATTATGGATTAAGTAAACCGAGACCTGGACATTATGAATAAACTCAACATCGACAAGAAGGCGATCCGCGAACTGGCCGAGATCATGAACGAGACCGGCCTGGGCGAGATCGAGATTGAAACCGGCGATCATCGCCTGCGCGTTTCGCGCGGATCATCGGCGAGCGCGACCGCACAGGAACTGGTGCAGGCCGTTGTTCCGGCGGCGGGCTATACCTCGGTCGCACCGGCACCGGCGGTGGTACCCGATAACAGCAACCATCCCGGGGCGGTCAAGTCACCGATGGTCGGAACGGTGTATCTCTCGCCGGAGCCGGGCGCCGCGCCGTTTGTCCGCGTCGGCGACACGGTGAACGAGGGGCAGACGCTGGTCATTGTCGAGGCGATGAAAACCATGAACCCGATCGCGTCGACGAAAGCCGGCAAGGTCGCCGAGATTCTGGTGACCGACAAGGAGCCGGTCGAGTATGGCCAGCCGCTCGTCATTATTGAATAACCGACAGTAGGTTCGATGTTTGAAAAAATCCTGATTGCCAATCGCGGAGAAATCGCCCTCCGTATCCATCGTGCCTGCCGGGAGATGGGCATCAAGACGGTGGCCGTTCATTCATCCGCCGACGCGAATGCCATGCATGTCCGCCTTGCGGATGAAAGCGTTTGCATCGGCCCGCCAAGCTCGGCCCAGAGCTACCTGAACATCCCCTCGATTATCGCTGCGGCGGAAGTTACCAATGCGGACGCCATCCATCCGGGCTACGGCTTCCTGTCGGAAAACGCGAAATTCGTCGATATCGTCACCGCGCACGGGATCAAGTTTATCGGCCCGTCCGCCGATCATATCCGCATGATGGGCGACAAGATCACGGCGAAGGAGACCATGCGCAAGCTGGGCGTGCCTTGCGTGCCGGGATCGGAAGGGGAAATCCATACCCTCGCCGAGGCGGTGGCCGAGGCTGGACAAATGGGTTATCCCGTGATCATCAAGGCCTCCGCTGGCGGTGGCGGGCGCGGCATGAAGGTGGCGGTCAGCAAGGAGACCCTGTCGGAGGCCTTTTCCTCCGCCCGCTCGGAAGCCAATCTCGCCTTTGGCAATGACGCCGTCTATATGGAGAAATACCTGAGCGGCCCCCGCCATATCGAGGTGCAGATCCTCGCCGATGGCAAGGGCAATGTAGTGCATCTGGGAGAGCGCGACTGCTCGCTCCAGCGGCGGCACCAGAAGGCGCTTGAGGAAAGCCCCTCGCCGGCCATCACCGATAAACTCCGGGAAAGGATCGGCAAGACGGTCTCCGATGCCATTCGCGACATGCGCTATGAAGGCGTCGGCACGATCGAGTTCCTGTTCGAGAATGACGAATTTTATTTCATCGAAATGAACACCCGCCTGCAGGTCGAGCATCCGGTGACCGAGATGATCACCGGGATCGACCTCGTTCAGGCGCAGATCAATGTGGCGGCGGGCTACCCGCTGGAACTGACCCAGCAGGACATCAAGTTTTCCGGCCACGCGATTGAGTGCCGGGTGACGGCGGAAGATCCGGTGACCTTCGCCGCGAGCCCCGGTCCGGTGACGGAGTTTCACGTACCGGGCGGCCTCGGCGTGCGGGTCGATTCTGCGCTCTATACCGGCTATAACATTCCGCCCTATTACGACAGCCTGATCGCCAAGCTGATCATTCATGCGGGCAGCCGCGAGGAATGCCTGCTGCGCCTCAACCGCGCGCTTGAGGAATTCGTGGTCAGCGGGATCAAGACGACCCTGCCGCTGCATCAGCAGATCATCCAGGATAGCGGCTTTCGCGAGGGCATTTATGATATTCATTGGCTGGAAAAATTCATTGCCTCGCGATAACCGTCGCGACTGAGATGTCCTTCATATCGGCCGACACGATCCTCGCCGCCTATCGGATCGGGATATTCCCGATGGCCGACAACGCCAGCGACCCGGAGCTGTTCTGGGTCGATCCGGACTGGCGCGGGGTGTTTCCGCTCGATGGTTTTCATGTCCCGAAACGGCTGGCCAAGACCATTCGCAAGATGCCGTTCGAGGTGGTCATCGATCGCGATTTTCGCGCCGTCATGCGGGCCTGCGCCGCGCCGCGCCGCGATGGCGGGGATACCTGGATCAACCCGACGATCCTTGAATGCTATGACGAGCTGCATGACATGGGCTATGCCCACAGCGTTGAATGCTGGCAGGAGGGTGAGCTGGTTGGCGGCCTCTATGGCCTCGCCTTTGACAGCATCTTCTGCGGTGAGAGCATGTTTACCCGGGTGACGGACGCCAGCAAGATCGCGCTTGTCTATCTTGTGGCGCGCTTGATCCGGGGCGGCTTCACGCTTCTCGATGCGCAGTTCCTGAACCCGCATCTTGCGACGTTTGGTGCCGAGGAGATCAGCCGCGCGGAATATCAGGCGCGTCTGAAGCGCGGGTTGCAGTCACAGGGAGATTTTTATTCGCTGCCCGAAGGGCTGACCGGCTCGGAAATTTTGCAATCGATCACCCAGACATCATAGACCGGATGCTCCAGCGCGTTGATCGCCGGGCTTGAGGCAAACATCCAGCCATTGAACAGGCGCGGCCCCTCCACTCCGTCGTGAATTTCGGTGATTTCAAGAAAGGTCGAGGTTTCCGGCGTTTCCTCCGGCGGGCGTTTGAGGCATTTGCGCGGCCGGATGGCGAGGCTGCCGAACATCACCGTTTCATCAATCGAGACAAACAGATCCTCGGTCCGTGCCGTCACCTTGTCGAGCGCCCGAAGGACGACAATGTCCCCTTCCGGTGTCTTTTTCTCTGTCCGGGACTGGGCCATCGCCTCTGTACCCGCCAGCGTGAGCAGGCAGGCAAGCAGCACCCCAAAAATGCCGCACCGAAAGGCATTGAGACGCCGGGTTTTCCGGAGGGACTGGGATAAATGGGTCAAGACGACGGCGGTCCGTTATTTAGTTTCGCTGCTTTTTCCGCCGCTGCCGCTACTGCTGCTGAAAATCGCCTGGGCGATCAGGTCCTGGATATTCACCGCGCCCTGGGTATAGGAAATCGTACCGCCATTTTTCAGCATGTCATCCGATCCACCGGGTGTGAGCTGCAGGTAGTTGTTGCCAAGCAGGCTGCTGGACGTGATCTTGGCGGAGCTGTCCTCGGGCAGTTCAACCGTTTCTTCAAGGCTGATCTTCAGCACGGCGCGGTAGGTTTTCGGGTCCAGCTCCTGCGCAGTGACCGCTCCGACCTTGATGCCGCTCATACGGACGTCGCTGCCGACACTCAATCCGTCAACATTATCGAAGGAGGCCGACAGCGTGAATCCGCCGCTGCCCGTGGTGACATCCGCGGTGCGGTACGCGAAGATAAGAAAAATGGCCGCGAAGGCCAGAACCACGGCGCCAATGACAGTTTCGACAATATTGCTACTCATCATATCTCCTCCGCCTGAACCCGTTCAACGGCTCCGGGAATGCGTCCTTGTTTATGGTTTCCACGCTTCGTAATCGGGCAGCGCCGGCTTGCGGTCGGCCCCTTTTGCGATGGAACCGTCGGGATGATAGGCAAATTCGGTTCCGGTCAGGTTCGGTATATGCTCTTCCTGCCAGTCGGCCCGGGATATATCCTGCTGATCGGGCAGCTTGTCCGTGGTGTAATGCAGCCAGATATGCCATGCCGGCGGGACTTTCGAGGCTTCGGGCGCGCCCTTGTACAGGCACCAGCGACGCTCCCGCCCAACCGGGCCTGTCGGCTTGCCTTTTTCCCGGTAGTAAAGGTTGCCGAACTGGTCCTCTCCGACCTGCTCGCCATGCCACCATGTGTACAGCCTTGTGCCAATCGTCGCCATTTAACCCGTCTCACTGAATAAGATCACATCTATTTGCCCGGAATATGGCATTGTGAGGCCCATTCGTCCAGTCTAACTTTTACCCGGAGGCGCGGCCGGAGGACACCCTTTTCCGTCGTTTGATTCTGCTTTTTCCGGCCCGGCCGATCGCGGCTGTTGCTTTTGTGCAACCTGATCAGGATTTTTTATTAACCATAAAATCCCCCGATTGTCATCAAACCGCAATAATTGGCGACATCTCGCTATCGATAAAATTTTAGCTACTAGATATGGTATTTTTGATGTTGACTTCAACAAATGTCGTCGACATGATCCTAGGCGTCGAGGGGGACTTTCCTACTATATCTAGTGGGTTCTGGAGATGAGGGAGCCGTTGCTGACCCTGCGTTTTCCTGCACAATTATCCGATTTTCCCGCTTGATGACGACAAAAACGAACTGGTGATTGGAAGGTACAAGATGCGTATAGAGCGACGGTTTACAGATAAAGATTCTTCTCCTTACGCGAGCGTGAAATTCAGGCAGACCACCAGTGAAATCAAAAATCCCGATGGCTCGATCGTTTTCCGGCTGGAAAATATTGATGTGCCCGCCGACTGGTCACAGGTCGCCTGCGATATCATCGCGCAGAAATACTTCCGCAAGGCCGGTGTTCCTGCCCGCCTGAAACCGGTCACCGAAAAAGAGGTGCCCGAATGGCTCTGGCGCCAGGAAGTGGACCGTGACGCGTTGGCGACCCTGCCGGAGGAAGAACGCTATATCGGTGAAACCTCCTCGACCGAAGTCTTTGACCGGCTCGCCGGAACATGGACCTACTGGGGCTGGAAAGGCGGCTATTTCGACGGCGAGGACGACGCCCGCGCCTATTTCGACGAAATGCGCTATATGCTGGCCCGCCAGATGGGCGCGCCCAACTCCCCGCAATGGTTCAACACCGGCCTGCATTGGGCCTATGGCATTGACGGACCGGCGCAGGGTCATTCCTATGTCGATTTCAAGACCGGCAAGCTGAAGAAATCCGTCAACTCCTATGAACATCCGCAGCCCCACGCCTGCTTTATCCAGTCCGTCAATGACGATCTGGTGAATGAAGGCGGGATCATGGATCTATGGGTACGGGAGGCGCGGCTGTTCAAATATGGCTCCGGCACCGGCACCAATTTCTCAGGCCTGCGCAGCGCCGGGGAAAGCCTGTCCGGTGGCGGCAAGTCATCCGGCCTGATGAGCTTTCTCAAGATCGGCGACCGGGCGGCGGGCGCGATCAAGTCCGGCGGTACCACGCGGCGCGCGGCGAAGATGGTGACACTCGATATCGACCATCCGGATATCGAGGAGTATATCGGCTGGAAAGCCGTTGAGGAACAGAAGGTTGCCGCCCTCGTCGCCGGATCGAAGCTGTGCAATATCCATCTGAATAACGTCATCAAGGCGTGCCATGACATCAAGGGCGATGAGGCCTTCAATCCGTCCGAGAACCCGGCGCTTCGCAAGGCGATTATCGGCGCGCGCAAGGCCATGGTGCCGGAAAACTATGTCCAGCGCGTGATCCAGTTCGCCAGGCAGGGCTATACGGAAGTCGAGTTCCCGACCTATGACACGGACTGGGATTCGGACGCCTATCTCACGGTATCGGGGCAGAATTCCAACAACTCCGTGCGCATCACCGACGCCTTTATCGAGGCGGTGCTGAAGGAT
>JBBDJF010000115.1:0-11688 GCA_040880045.1 Sneathiella sp. | reverse complement strand
GCCGGAAAGAATAACCACCTGATCGGCATGGCATCGCACGGCGCGGGTTTGCCCGAGATGGGACGCAATGGCCTCACGCAGGACCTTCGCGCCGCCGATGGGGTTGTCGACCAGAAATTCCCGGCCGGGACGGCGCCAATGACGCGCAAGCAATCGCGCCCAGTCTTCAAATGGAAAGGCTTCCAGCGCCGGCAGGCCGGGGGAAAAAGGTAAGCCCCGATATTGTCCTTTCAAGGGAACCTCTTTAAACGAGGCGGCCATTTTCGAAAGATAAACATCGCGCGACCTGACACCCGAGACAACCCTGCCTCCCTTTCGCTGTAAAAGATCATCAGGCAGTTGATCGGAAACGTAAGAGCCCGCGCCAACGCGACTGATCAGATACCCTTCCGCCATCAACTGGTCATAGGCACTGAGAACCGTATTTCGCGAAACCCCGAGGTCGGCAGCCAGTGACCGGCTGGAGGGCAAGCGGGTATCCGGTCTTAACCGCCCATCGAGGATTGCCTGGCGCAAGGCAAGGAAAAGCTGCTGATGCAAGGCAATATTACTGTTGCTGTCGAGAGATATCGTTTGTAACTGTGCGTTCTTAAGCCGTCGGGACATAGGCTTCGACCAAAGTGGTTTGAAAATATCGGAAATTCTATTTGAAATTCTGACCAATACCAAGATTTATTTCCGGGGCCTGATGTTTGTGTTCAAGTTTTCTTGCGCGTGGTTGTATTCTTCCGAAAAAGCGCAAAATATAGACCAGCACCGATCTTGAGTAGAGAGGAAGTTTAAAATGACAGGTACAACAGATATCGCCTATTTTGCGGCAGGCTGTTTTTGGGGCGTAGAAGCTGCCTTTCGTCAGGTGAAGGGTGTTCGGGAAACGGTTGTTGGCTACCAGGGGGGTGTCACCGCCAATCCCAACTATCAGGACGTTTGCACCGGTCAAACGGAGCATGCAGAGGTTGTCAAGGTTGTCTTTGATCCGGAGGCTGTGAGCTATGACGAGCTGCTCAATATTTTTTGGCAAAGCCATGACCCGACGACACTCAATCGCCAAGGGCCGGATGTTGGCACCCAGTATCGCTCCGCCATTTTTTACCATAATGAAGAGCAGAAAGTGATTGCGGAGGCATCCAGGCAGGCGCAGGGTCGCCGCGGATTGTTTCGCCGCCCGATCGTAACGGAAATCTCACCGGCCCCCGATTTCTATCCTGCAGAAGACTATCATCAGCAGTATCTGGAGAAACGGGGTCTTGCAACCTGTCATATTTAGGCGAGGTTGTAACCTCGTTCAAGCCAACCGCTCCGCACGCCCTTCGAAGCCGATGACTGTCGCCGTCAGGCTAAGACTGCTGTCGTAAGCCGCGGCAGCGCGGCCATGTGCGTGCATCGGGCTGACGCTGACCATATCGGCCTCCTGCTGGCCAAGCTGCTGCGCCAGGAATTGGGCGGAATAGGGAGAGTGGGCGGCGTCTTTAATCTCGCGCGAAGACAGGAAAGTCGGCTGAATATCCCGCAACTGGATGGGCGCGTTAGAGGGGTTCTTCGCGGTTTCGGTGTTTGGCTGGGACTGCTGGCGCTTGGCGGCGAGATCCTGACCTGATTCAATGGGCGCACTATCACGTCTGGACGCGGTGCTTTTTCGGCCGAATAAATATGCGTCGGCATCGTCGCGCTTGGACGGCAACGGAACTATATTGGCAATGGGCCGCGTAATCTCCATCAATATCCGATCCCGGACCTAGGTGTTTTGCGGGAGCATTCGACCTTCATTCTGAGGTCGTTTGACAGTGAGGGATGATTTGGATTCTCCGTCAATCCCAAGCCGTGCACGTCAATTATTGCCGAGACCCGACAATAAATCCTTAACAGAAAATAAAATACTGCAAAAAAATTAGCACGAAATTACGTGGAATACAACTCATGGCGAGAAGCGGGTCATATGGTTTGTTACTTTTTCGTGCTCATTTCATCAATACGCTTTTGCATCGATTCCAGCTGCGCTCTCAATTCCTGCATCATTTCAGCGGTCTGATCAGGACTGGGTTCCTTTGATGTCGCAGGTTTTTCGTCCGTCGGGTCGCCGTCTGTTCCGCCGAAAAGGGTGGGCGGGGTAAACATCCGCACGGCCTGGCTGAACATTTCCATGTTTTTCCGTCCCATCTCCTCAAACTGCTTGAACATGGGGTTTGTCGTCAGATTTTCCGGTAAAACATCGCGCATCTTGTCCTGATTGTCGGTAAAGGATCGCATCGACATTTCCAGGTAATCCGGGACCACGGTTTGCAACCTGTCTCCATAAAAGCTGATCAGCTGGCGCAGGAAACTAATCGGGAGAAGGTTCTGCCCCTTGGCTTCTTCTTCAAAAATAATCTGGGTGAGTACCGATCGCGTAATATCCTCATTTGTCTTGGCATCGAACACGACAAATTCCGCCCCGTCCTTGACCATCCGGCTCAAATGATCCAGCGTGACGTAAGAAGAGGTGGCGGTATTGTAAAGCCTGCGGTTCGCGTATTTCTTTATGACAATAGGCTTTTTGTCATCTGACGTTTTATCAACCACTGTTTCTCCTAACTTCTGTTGGAAGAGTTGTTGCGGGGTATTTTCGCCTTTTATTGCTGCGTTGCGCAAGTTTATTGTGCAATGCCGTTCGCAAAAAAACCTCTCAAAATTGAAATATTACCTCCCTGATATGTGGATTAGCTCGCTTTCTGGGTATATATAAAGCACCATGATATGCAACAATGGCCGGATTAATCTGACGTTGGCCTTTGATTGCACCGCGAGAAAACCTAATTGGCAGACTATGACATATACGCCGCAAATGAAGCCGCCCGCGCCACGCCTTGGCCCGCGGCCACTGGCATTGCATCTGGGGCTGGCAACGACAACCGTAGCCAGCTCTCTTGCATCTCTGCCCCTTCGTCAGCAGGGGGCATCCTTACTGCCGCAGCTTCCCGACTCTTTTAATGGCGCCCTTAACGCCGCCGCGGCAGCTGGCGGCGCCGAAATGCTGCAGGTGCTGGCAGATCAGGGCAGCGGACTGGTTCAGGGCATGATTGACGGAATCCGTCTTTATCATTGTCATTCTTATCGGCGCATTCCGCGCGATCGTCCGGTAATCTGGCGAGCGGGAACAACAGCCCTTCTGGATGGCGCGCCGGATGCGGTGCCGACGGCGCCCGTTGTTCTTCTGGTGCCTTCCCTGGTGAACCGCGCCTATGTTCTGGACTTGATGCCCGGACGAAGCCTGGTTGATTACCTGGCGGAACGCGGCATTCGGCCCCTTATCCTCGACTGGAAGGCGCCCGGAGAGGAAGAGCGCGAATTCGATGTGGCCGACTATATAACGGAGAGGATTTGTCCGGCGCTTGAATTTGTCGTGGAGGCTTATCCGGACGAACCGCTGCATCTTGCCGGATATTGCATGGGCGGCACACTTGCCGCCGCCGCCGCGCAAAAACAGCAGGAAAAGATCCGGAGTTTTATCGCGATCGCCTCGCCCTGGGATTTTCACGCTGAGATTGGTGCTCAGGCAAAAACTCTGCTGGGCCAGCGGGAAATGTGGGCCAATATTCTCGACGGGTTTGGCGAATTGCCGGTTGATCTGCTGCAAACCCTATTTGCCAGCCTGGATCCCAATCTGGGGCTTCGGAAATTCAGCAAATTTGCGAAAATGGACATGACTTCGGAGAAGGCGCTTGAGTTTGTCGCCATTGAGGACTGGTTGAATGACGGCTATCCGTTGGTGAAAGGTGTAGCCGCTGACGTCTTTGATAAATGGTATGGCCGGAATGAACCGGAATCCGGATGTTGGGAGGTTGACGGAAAGGTCGTTCGTCCTCAGGATATAACCATTCCGTCGCTTGTCGCCGTTCCGAAAACAGACAAGATCGTTCCGCGGCCCTCGGCGCTAGCGCTGGCGCTGGCGCTGCCTGCGGCGACGGTGATTACACCGCCCTCCGGGCATGTCGGCATGATGACAGGCCGGCAAGCAAAAGATGGATTATGGCAGCATCTGGGGGACTGGATTCTGGCGAACTGAGTTTTTTGCTCGTAAGGGCATAAAAAAAGGTTGCGAACGAAGACAACTAACGTTATTTCGTATGAAGGCTTTAAAAAGATGTAAAGTTTCTCATATGGAGTAATTTTTGAATTATAATTACAATATCGGTGAATAGGAGAAACAAGTTATGGACGTTGTCATTACCAGTGCAGTACGGACGCCTGTCGGGTCCTTCAATGGCGCATTGTCGCCCCTTTCGGCTCACCAGCTTGGTGAAATCGTCATCAAGGAATCACTGTCACGGTCCCAGATAGACGCGTCTGAAGTCTCGGAGGTAATCCTCGGCCAGATCCTGAGCGCGGGTGAAGGGCAAAATCCGGCGCGGCAGGCCTCCGTCAATGCGGGCGTTCCTTATGAAGTGCCAGCATGGGGAGTTAATCAGCTTTGCGGTTCGGGCTTGCGGGCAGTCGCGCTTGGATATCAGGCCATCCTGAACGGCGATTCGCAGATTGTGATCGCCGGCGGTCAGGAAAGCATGAGCCGGGCTCCGCATTGTGCGCATCTGCGTGATGGCCAGAAGATGGGCGCGCTTGAATTCACGGATACGATGCTCAAAGATGGATTGATCGACGCGTTCCACGGTTATCACATGGGAAATACAGCCGAGAATGTTGCCGCGAAATGGCAGATCACCCGCGATGCGCAGGACGAGTTTGCCGCCAACTCCCAGCGTAAAGCGGCGGAGGCGCAAGCGTCCGGCCGTTTCAAGGATGAAATCGTGCCCGTCACAATCTCCACCCGAAAGGGAGATGTGGTTGTTGATCAGGATGAATATATTCGCGGCGGAACAACCGTTGAAAAACTGAGCGGGTTGCGCCCGGCCTTTGCAAAAGACGGTTCGGTCACGGCGGGCAATGCCTCCGGCATCAATGACGGTGCGGCGGCTGTTGTTCTGATGACAGCGGATGCTGCTAAAGCCAAGGGCCTGAAGCCTCTCGCGCGGATCGTTTCCTGGGCACAGAGCGGTGTCGATCCGGCAATTATGGGCACCGGCCCGATACCGGCAAGTCGCGCCGCGCTGGAAAAAGCAGGCTGGACCAAAGATGATCTTGATCTGGTTGAAGCGAATGAGGCCTTTGCCGCGCAAGCCTGTGCGGTGAACAAGGATCTTGGTTGGGACACGGACAAGGTCAATGTGAACGGCGGCGCAATTGCCATCGGCCATCCTATCGGTGCTTCGGGTGCCCGGGTTCTGGTGACATTGTTGCACGAGATGCAAAAACGTGATGTGCACAAAGGGCTTGCAACCCTGTGTATTGGGGGCGGCATGGGCATTGCCATGTGTGTCGAAAGGTAGACTTACTTAGATATCTAAAGGGAGCAGATAATGTCGAGAGTAGCAATTGTGACAGGTGGAACGAGAGGGATTGGGGAGGCAATCTCCATCATGTTGCATGAAAAAGGCTATAAGGTTGCGGCAAACTATGGCGGAAATGATGAGCGGGCCAGGGACTTCTCGGACCGGACCGGCATTTCCGCCTATAAATGGGATGTCTCTGATTATGGTGCCTGCGTTGAGGGTGTTGCCAAGGTCAAGGCGGATCTTGGTCCCATCGAGATCGTGGTCAACAATGCGGGTATCACCCGCGATGGCACGTTGCATCGAATGGATCCGGAAAGCTGGCAAAAGGTTATCGATACCAATCTTGGCTCCTGCTTCAATATGTGCCGGGTAACAATTGAGGATATGCGGGCCAGCAAGTTCGGTCGTGTGATCAACATCGGTTCCATCAACGGCCAGGCCGGGCAATATGGCCAGGTTAACTATGCGGCGGCAAAGTCCGGCATTCATGGCTTCACCAAGGCGATGGCGCAGGAGGGAGCGGCACAGGGCATTACGGTCAATGCCATTGCTCCGGGATATATCGATACGGATATGGTCGCCGCCGTTCCGGAAAATGTGTTGGCGAAGATTGTTGCGGGGATTCCTGTCGGCCGCCTTGGTCAGGCATCGGAGATTGCGCGGGGAGTCTGTTTCCTCGCCGCCGATGATGCAGGCTTCATTACCGGTTCGACCCTGTCCATCAATGGCGGGCAGCATATGTACTGATTTTACCGGCTTTACGGCGAATTTCGGGAATGGCATGATGCGCTGCGGCACATCATGCCATTTCTTTTCGAGTATTCGTCCGGTAATTTCATGAACAAGCAGATTGAAGGCAGAACGATTGCGAGCCTTTGCGGGCTCGGGGCTATCCTGCTCTGGGCGTTGCTGGCGCTCTTCACGGCGGGCACGGCGCAAATCCCGCCCTTTCAACTGACGGCGATGACATTCCTGATCGCCTTTCTCGGTGTTTCCCTGAAATGGATTTTCTATCGGCAGGATGTGCGGAAATTTTTCAGCATACCGCTATCTCTCTGGGCGCTCGGCGTTGCCGGATTGTTCGGGTATCATTTCTTCTATTTTCTCGCCCTCAAGAATGCCCCGGCAGCAGAGGCGAGCCTGATCGCTTATCTATGGCCCTTGTTGATCGTCCTTTTTTCCACTCTGCTTCCGGGGGAACGTTTCTACTGGTTTCATTTTGTGGGCGGATTGATCAGTCTGGTGGGCGCAGGGCTACTGATCACCAAGGGGTCGGCGTTTGAGCTTCAGCCAGAATATACGAAAGGCTATCTCGCGGCCATCTGCTGCGCCTTCATCTGGTCCGGCTATTCCGTGCTTAGCCGGCGATACGCAGGCGTTTCCTCCGATGTGATCGGGCTTTTCTGTGGTATCACAGCCGTCCTGTCACTTGGAGCCCATCTTCTGTTTGAAGCAACGCTATGGCCTCAGAATACGCTGCAATGGCTTGCCGTATTGGGGTTGGGTCTCGGACCTGTTGGCGCTGCCTTCTTCCTGTGGGATCGGGGAATGAAGCATGGGGACATCCAGTCCCTCGGTGTGCTTTCCTATCTCTCGCCCCTGCTATCAACATTAATTTTGCTGATCATGGGGGTGGCAAGTTTTTCTTGGTCGCTGATTCTCGGGTGCCTTCTTATCACAATCGGGGCGCTTGTGGGCTCTATAAATTTGCTGCGGTCTCTGAGTTCACCCGGTACACCCGACTAGCTGTTCTCGGGGGACCAGTTCTCCGGCGCCATCTCGAACCCTTCGAACTGAAATCCGGGCGCAACTGTACAGCCAACAAGGGTCCACTCTCCGCGGGAACGGGCCGACTGCCAGTAGCCGCGCGGGATAACGAGTTGTGGTCGCTGGCTTGCAACAAGGTCGGTCCCCAAAATCCATTCTTCCGCCGGTGCGTCGTCTGCAGCAATTGTCAGGGTGAGCGGCGCGCCCGCATAATGGTGCCAGACTTCTACGGCATCAACCCGGTGCCAGTGAGAATAGTCATCTTTCTCCAACAGGTAATAGATCGCTGTGGAAAGCGCCCGCTCCTGCTCGTGCAATGTCATTTCATCGCGGAAAGTCTCAACAAAAAAACCGCCTTCCGGATGCGGCTGCATATCGAGGCGCCGGATAATATCCGCAGCAGTCAATTCATTGCTCATGGGCTAGAAACTATCCTTTCGGCGACGGGTTTCGGCGAACACCTCTACCGGATCCGCGCCCGATAACGCGAGCTCAGCCTGCAGGCCGGGGTCATCGGCACGCATGAAGGGGTTGGTCTTTTTTTCCTCGCCAAGGGTCGAGGGAACTGTCGGGAGTTGCTTTTTCCGCATCTCCAGGATTTCAGCAAAGCGCTTTTTCAGGGCGTTATTCTTTGGGTCCACCGAGAGGGCAAATCGCCCATTTGCCTCGGTATATTCATGGGCGCAATAGACTTTTGTCTCATCCGGCATGGCGCGAAATTTGCCAATGCTATGCCACATTTGTGCAGGTGTTCCTTCAAACAGTCGGCCGCAGCCAAGGGCGAAGAGAGTATCACCGCAAAATAACGCATCAGAGTCCCTGAACCAGTATGCGATATGACCGACGGTATGCCCCGGAACCTCAAAGACTTGTGCGCTTTGGCTGCCAAACTCAAAAATATCGCCTTCCTCGACTTGGATATCGATCCCCGGAATGCGCGCAGCGTCATTCTTCGCACCGACAATGGTGCCGCCTGTCTTCTCCTTGAGTTCCAGATTGGCGCCTGTGTGGTCCGGATGATGGTGGGTATTGATGATATGGGTCAATTTCCAGCCGAGCTCTTCCAGTTTGTTCAGTACCGGTTCGCTGACCGCCGGGTCGACAACACCGACCTGACCGCTGACAGGATCGCGGAAGAGATAAATATAATTGTCGCTGAGGACGGGAATTTGATGAATTTCCAACTTGCTCATAATGTGATCTTTCGGAATTTCGGTTTTTGTTAAGTGTCCGTTTTCATATTTTATGGCAGTATAGCACTATGATCAGACCTGATGTCATTGATTTGCGGAATTTTTATCACAGCTCCCTCGGGCAGATGGTGCGCCGGACGATTGGCCGTAAAATCAGGCTGATGTGGCCGGACCTGAAAAATTTCCGTGTTCTAGGAATTGGATATGCGACGCCCTATCTCAATTCATTCCGCGCCGAGGCGGAACGGGTCATTTCCTTCATGCCGTTACAGCAGGGGGTAATCCAGTGGCCGCGGGAAGGCGGAAGCCTCGTCAGCCTCGTGGATGAGCGGACATTGCCGCTGCCCGACTCCTCCATTGACCGGATCATCTGGGTGCATGGGCTGGAAAATACGACGGATGTCGATCCGATCATGCAGGAGCTCTGGCGGGTACTGACCTCAACAGGCAAGCTTCTGGTCGTGGTGCCGGGTCGACGCGGGATGTGGGCGCGGACGGAAAATACGCCATTTGGTTATGGCCATCCCTATAGCGACAAACAACTCAACCGCCTGCTACGTGACAACAGCTTTACGCCCGGTGACCTTCAAGGGGCGTTATATATGCCGCCAAGTAAGTGGCGAATTAACTTACGGCTGGCCCAGGCCTGGGAGAATATAGGCGAAAAATGGTGGGGCCATTTCAGTGGCGTCCGGCTGATGGAGGCGGAAAAGCAGGTTTACGCCTTGACTGCCCTGCCGGAACGGAAAGTGCGTCAGCGTCCGGTCATCCTTCCTGCCGCACGCCCTGTAATTGCCGGGCGAGAGACGCGTCGGACAAGGAATGACAGCTAGTCCTTTTTGGACAACATGAAAATACAATCCGCGCCAAAGAAGTTGGCGAACTTGCCGTAGGATGCACGTGTCATAACCTTGCCGGAGGCTTTGACGATAACGGATTGCTCAATCTTCACATCCATCTGCGCGCAAAGGGCGGTGAAATCCATCAGGGTGCAAAAATGAATGTTGGGGGTTTCATACCAGGGAATATCAAGCGAATTCGTCATCGGCATGCGGCCCTTGACGGTTAGATATGCCCGGCACCGCCAATAGGCGAAGTTGGGAAATGACACGATGGCACGCCGCCCAATACGCAAAAGCTGCTCCAGCACGACATGTGGCTGATGGGTAGTTTGCAGCGTTTTACTCAGGATTGCGTAATCGAAACTGTCGTCGGGGTAATATACGAGATCGGTATCGGCATTGCCCTGAACCACGGAAAGACCGTTGGAAACACAAATATTCACGCCATGCTGGCTGAGCTCCAATCCACGTCCGTCGACATTTTTCGTCTCTGCCAGATGTGCAAGAAGCTGCCCGTCATCGCAGCCGACATCCAGAACCCGGCTTCCCGGTTCAATCATATCGGCGATGAGCTGCCAGTCGACACGGATATCCCGCTTGGGGGTAAATTTAATCGGGTCGTTCATAATGGCAGACCCCGGCTTTTCGCGGTTGATTGCAGGAAACCGTCTATGGTTTTGAACATTTCCGGTGTATCAAGGAGAAAGGCGTCATGGCCCTTGTCCGTCTCCACCTCGACAAAGCTTACATTCGCCGCCGCCGCAATCAGCGCATGTACAATCTCTTTATTCTCTGATGTCGGGAACAGCCAGTCGCTGGTGAAGGAAACGACGCAAAACCGGGTTTTTGTGCCTTTAAAGGCATTGGCAAGGGAGCCGCCATGATCCTCCACCAGATCGAAATAATCCATGGCGCGCGTAATATAGAGGTAGGAGTTGGCGTCGAAGCGATCGACAAAATTAATGCCCTGATACCGCAAATAGCTCTCCACCTGGAAATCTGCGTCAAATCCGTAGGTCAGATTATCCCTGTCCTGTAAATTTCGGCCAAACTTGCGATGCAATGCCGCTTCCGACAAATAGGTCACATGGGCTGCCATGCGGGCAACGGCGAGACCGGCGGTCGGCTTTTCGTCGCTCGCATAATAGTCGCCGCCCTGCCAATTGGGGTCTGCCATAACCGCCTGTCGCCCAACTTCATGGAAGGCGATATTCTGCGCCGAATGTCGTGCCGCACAGGCAATGGGAATGACGCTGAAGCATCTTTCCGGATAGGCGCTTGCCCATTGCAGGGCCTGCATTCCCCCCATGGATCCGCCAATGACGCTGAACCAGCTTTCTATTTCGAGATAGTCCTGCAAAAGCGCCTGCGCCCGCACCATATCGCCGATCGTGATGATCGGGAAGTTCAGGCCATAGGGCTTGCCGGTCTTGGGATCCGTATCTTTCGGGCCGGTGGTTCCCATACAGCCACCCAGCACATTGCTGCACACGATGAAATATTTATCGGTATCGAGAACCTTTTTGGGTCCAATCATGATATCCCACCAGCCGTTTTTGCCCGTCAACGGCTGCCGGCTTGCGGCAAACTGGTCTCCGGTGAGGGCATGGCATATCAGTATCGCGTTCGATTTATCCGCATTTAATTCCCCATATGTACAATAGGCCATATGGACGGCCTCCAGCGACACGCCACAATCAAGCGGTAACGGTGTTTCCGTCGCGAGGACAACGGAGTGATTACCGGAATGTGGAGGGTTTGCGGACACTTTTACTTCTCTTTTCGTGCAATTGGATTAGAAAAATCTTTGTTTTGGTTGACTTTGCTGTTAGCTAGTGCGGCGGGGCGAGGTCTGTCAATATATTCTTTGCCAAATAGCGGGCTTTGTGGTCCAATTTTGACGAAATGGTCTGTTTATTCAGGTAACTAAAGTGACAATAAAAAATTCAAAACTGGAAACACTGCGGGCGGAAATCGATCGGCTGGATGCGGAGCTTTTATCGGTTCTCGAGAAGCGGATTGCAATTGTCGAGGACATTGCGGCGGCGAAAAAGGAAGATGGCAAGGCAATTGCCTTTCGTCCGGGCAGAGAGGCATCCATTCTTCGCAATATTCTGAAGTCACATTCCAGCAAATTGCCGGACACGGTTATCGCGGCCATCTGGAGGGAACTTATTTCCGCCGTCAGCGCAATGCAGCGGCCCTATTCCGTTTCTATTACGGCACCGGATAAATCCGTTGGCTACTGGGATCTTGCTAGATTTCATTTTGGTTCTGCCACGCCGATGAAGCTTTATCAGCTTCCGACTGTTGTCCTCCGTGAAGTTTATGAAAATCCGGCAACCCTTGGTGTTCTTCCGTGGCTCTCCCGGGAGCGGGATACATGGTGGATGCAGCTTGCACAGGGCGGCGAAAATTTCCCTAAAATACTCGCAGCCCTGCCATTCCTGGACAATCCTTCCGGGGGCTTTGAGGATTTGAACTCACTGGTGATCGGACAGGCGGAGCCGGAACCTTCGG
>JBBDJF010000114.1:0-11695 GCA_040880045.1 Sneathiella sp. | reverse complement strand
GGGGGTATAATTGGGGGTATAAGTGAAATTCACATCATTAAAATACTATATTTATCAATATATTAATATCTATAAATGAATGATGCCACCCAATGCCGTCTAAAAAAGCTCAGGGTGAGCTTTCCGGGTCAGTTCCATGCTTTGCTTTCCAGTTCAGAACATAGCATTTTTCGGGCCCAGGTATCTTTGCGTCGGGAGAGGTTCCGTCCACTGCGGTCAGGATAATATTGATATTACCGTCGGCATCGCCTAGCGGAAACATAGCGACATCGACGGTAACCCATGATTTATCGACAAACTGGACCAGTTCGCGAACGGCGACGGGTTTTTTATTTGCTACACATTTCTTGTAGGCCCAGAGCATATCCTCCGTTTTATCACCATAAAGGTCTTCATCGAGCCATTTTCCGGTCGCATTGCGCCCGGCGAGCTCGGTGATCCTGGTTCCAACAAGGCGATAACGAAATCGTAGCGGATCTTCGAAAACATCGACCAGAGCAACGATGGATAAATAACGGGCAATGGCTGCGGGGTTGAATTCCGGCCGTGACGGCATTAGTCGACTCCCTCGCAATGTTACCCAATAGTCACGAATTCTTATCAGGCTGCGTGGCGATATAGGCAGGTTTACATTAACTCGGTCCATCGCGCTCCAGAAGGGGCCGCCGCCCTATTTAAACGTCACAGTGGCTAACGCAGCCTGTGCCCGTGCTTCATCCCATTGCTTAACCTCGCCTGGCACTTTATCAGTTCCATCCAGGTCGACACCGGTGCCGGGAGTATTGACAATTCGGCCACCTTCCGAATTGAAGACAACAATTGTACCCTCAAACAGGAAAACGCCATAGGTATTCATTGAGGGGCCACCCCAGAAATCCGTTCCGCGTATGCCGATTGTGGCAAGGCTGCTTTTCACTTCAAGACGTTTCGTTTTCATCTGGCCGATTTTACCCGTAATAAACCGGAACGGTCCTTGAACTGCGCTCAGGATTGCCGTGCCGATGCCTTCGTTCGGTTCATAAAGATACTCATCGATCTCGATGCGGGCATTTTCACCGATCAGAAGTTTTGTTCCGTCGTTGAAGGTAATTTCAACGCGGGCATCCGATTTGGAGTTAATCTCGTCGTTCTCCTGAACGATGGTGCCTACTTCAAGGGGAATGCCCTTGCCGTCACGGATGACTTCCGCACTGCTTTGAAGTCGTGTAACGGTCCCGACCTCAGGATTAGCGGCGAAGCTTTGCCCAGCCAAGGAGATGACCGCAACTATCGTCAGAGACATAACCAGAAGTAAATTCTTTAACATACCGCTCTCCTCAAATGGGAATTATGGATAATGGGTCGGGTTAAGGTCGATGTGCCGAACCCTCCTTGCTGCACAGCAATACGAACCGACCCTCGATAAGGATCACTTTAATTTCAAGCAACATGTACAGTAACGAGTAAAGCGAGTTGAAAGTTTCATACTCAAAAATGTTTATTCATTAGGCCACAAACGGCATCCGTTCTCCGGCCTTTCCTGTGAGGGCATCTTGCCGGAAGGAGGCCACCTTGTATAGAGATAAACCCGTTCTGGGGTTTCTTCTTTTGCCGAGTATGGCCTGATAGAGAGACAGGATTGTACTCAGTTTATAAGTTTATGGCCTAGAATGCGACGGCAGCGAGCGCCTCTGCTGCCCGTTCGGCACCCCAGGTCGTCACTTCACTCGGCGGTATATCATTGCTTGTCAGGTTGACGCCGGTTCCCGGGATTGTGAGGATACGCTGGCCGGACGAATTGGTGACCGAAATTGCCCCTTCAAGCAACAGAACGCCATATTGACCGCGTGACGGGCCTGCCCAGAAATCCGTTCCGCGTACACCGATCACGCCAAAGCGGGATTGCACCACGATTTGTGGATCCTGAGTTTTTCCAATGCGGCCTGTGATAAAGCGAAACGGTCCCTCGAAGACCCGCAAAATTGCGATGCCGATATCGGTATCAGGGTCGAACAGGAACTTATCAATGACAATGTGACAATTCGCGCCGATATTAAGCTTTGTACCATCGTGAAAGGTGATCTCAACGCGAGCCTCTTCTCCGGAACGGATTTCGTCGAATTCCTGGATTTTGAAGCCGGTTTCGATATTGACTTGCTGTCCAAGGCGAGTAACAGACGCTGTATTTTTCAGCCTCGTTACCGTTCCAACGTCGTCGTCGGCAATCGCCAGCGGCAACGTGCATAATACGATAAAAATCGAGACAATGATGCTTAGAAAAAGATTTCTGATCATGGCGACAGAGCCCTCTAGTTGGACGCCTATCTATAACATTAATGAAGCATTAACTATAAAATTTATCAATGGTTGTGATCTTAAACACATAACAGGGTTTGCAGTTCCTGCTTTCGTAGCAGGCCACTTTGTGTGTCCGGCGCGCCAATTACGGAAAGGGCATTGGCTGTTGCTGCTTCGAGACAAAGTTCAATATCCGCACCGATCGCAGCATATGCGGAGAAGGTAGTCGCGAAGGCATCGCCAGCGCCGGCTGTATTGACAACCTCTGATTTACCGGCCGGCTGGAAACGGAGACCCTCCATTGTTCCGGCATAGGCTCCTTCTGCGCCGTTTGTGACCAGGACGATTTTCGGTCCGAGTTTACAGACTTCGCGCACAAATCTCTCAAAAGATCGACCACCCAGGCCTTTTTCCAAAAGTATGGGTCCGTCACCGATTGTCTTTTCCGTGGGCACTGGCTGTCCTTTGGGCAACAGGGTCAGGGCGAGATGTTCTGCTTCGACAGCATTTATTGAGAGAAGGTCCACATGAACCAGCGCCTCCACGATATCGCCCGCCCAATAGGTAATCTGACGAATGCCCGGATTTGTTGCAACAAAGGCACCCGCTTCCTTTGCGAGCCGGGTGATATGTGTCAGGCATGCTGCTGAATTTCCAGACAGGCTGGCAATATAAACAAGATCTTTTTGTTGAAACAGGGAGGGATTTATTTCGTCTTTATTGAGCGCCGTATTAGCTCCTCGATTTGTAAATATGGTGGGGTTGCGGACATGGGACATTACCATGATTGCCTGCCCTGTCGGCAACGCATCATCCGCTATGATCAACGAGGTATCGATCTTTTCTGACTCCAGTACTTCCCTGATTTTTGCGCCTTCAATATCTTTTCCGGTCTTGACGAAGGCGCTGGTACGACATCCAAGGCGAGCCAGAGCAACCGCGGAATTCGTTCCCCCGCCGCCAACTGAGGATTTTATCGAACTTACATCTATCTTTCGGCCCTCTTCGAGTAACAGGAATGACGATGTGGCGTTGTGCATCGTCATACGCTCGATATCCTGATCCGCGACCGAGGCGATAACGTCAATTGTTGCGGAACCAATGGTAAGGGCCGTTAAATCCGTAAAATTCTTCATGAAGTCTCCGGGCGTTGCGGTATTCGGCGTGGTGAAATCACCAGATTTTCATTGTGTCCTGCCTTTAATCTGGCATCATGGACAACATAATAAGAGATGAACAATCATCCTAATAAAAATAAAATACCTTGGGAGAATAAAGAATGGCGAATTCGCTGAAAACGTTCAATCTACCCTTCAAATCACTGGCTGATGTCGAAAAGTTTGAGCAGACGCCGGTCGAGGAATGGGTGCCCTACCACTCCGTATATGATGCGTTTTGTGCGACCGTCGAGAACTTCCCGGACAAGGCCGCCCTGATCGCCCTGCCGCCCGGCGATCCGATGGGAGTGGGGGTTCCGATCACCTATCAGAACCTTTTGGCAAAGGTGAATCAGACGGCCAACATGTTTCTTTCTGCTGGGCTCAAGAAGGGCGAGACAGTCACTTATCTGCTTCCCCTATGTCCGCAGGCATATTTTACAATGCTGGGCGCGGAGGCTGTTGGGACAGTCAATGCAGTTAATCCGCTGCTGGAGCCGGAACATATTCTTGGCATCGCCGAAGCGGCAAACGCGACCATCCTCATCGCGACGGGTCAGGCGCTGAGCCAGGAACTTTGGGAGAAGGCCGCCTATGTCATCGAGCGGATGCCAAAACTCAAGGCAGTATATGTTCTGGGTGGTGATGCGGAATGTGACGGCAAGAAAATCTTCCCGCTCCATGAAATGACCGCGAAACAGGATACGAACGCGATAAACGGCCCGCGAAATGAGGCTCTGGATGATGTCATTGGCTATTACCATACAGGTGGTACGACGGGTGTGCCGAAACTTGCGCCCCATACCAACCGGATGCAGCTCTCTCAAATCGCGTCGAGTGGATTTGGCCTAGGCTATTCCGAAAAAGACTGCCTGCTCGCGGGTTTGCCCATGTTTCATATCAGTGGCTCCATTGTCGTCGGTCTCGTGCCAATGCTGCTTGGTGTTACATTGGTTGTTCCTAGTCCCCAGGGATTTCGCGACCCTTTGGTTATCGGTAATTATTGGCGGCTTGTGGACAAATACAATGTGACTGTTCTGGGCGGAGTGCCAACCATGTTGTCCGCGTTGTTGAATGTGCCTGTGGGCGATTCAGATATCAGCACGTTGAGGGCAGGTTTAACCGGGGGGTCTGCGGCGCCAGTCGAAGTTCTGAAGGCGATAAGCGAAAAATCCGGTGTGCCCATGCTCGAAGGCTATGGCATGACGGAAGTGACATGCTTCACCACCATGCAACCGCAGCAAGGTGAAATACGCTTCGGTTCCGTTGGGTTACGCTTTCCATTTGTTGACGTGAAATCAGCCCATATTGACGAAAGCGGGAACATCACCCGATTTTCCGATACTGACGAAATTGGCGAGATTATCATGAAAGGCGTTTGTGTGACGCCGGGCTATGTTCAGGCGGAATACAACCAAATGGCCTTCACAACCGATGGGTGGCTGCGATCCGGTGATCTCGGGCGAATTGACGCAGACGGGTATATATGGCTGACCGGGCGGGCAAAAGACCTGATAATTCGCGGTGGCCACAATATCGATCCTTCAATTATCGAGGAGGTGCTGCACGAGCATCCGGGAGTGGAGCTTGCAGCCGCTGTCGGGCGTCCGGATGCCTATGCGGGCGAAATGCCGGTGGCTTATGTGCAATTGAAGCCGGATGTAAAAATTTCCCCTGAGGAATTAAAGGAATTCGCCCGCGAGCATATCCCGGAACGGGCCGCGAACCCTGCTGATCTTACAATTATAAGCGAAATGCCGCTGACAGGTGTCGGCAAGATATTCAAGCCAGCGCTCCGCCACGACGCGGCAGTGAAGGTCTTCAATGCCGAACTTGCGTCACTCGCTGCGGATGGAGTGGATATCGTCGTTACGGTCGACAATCATCCGGTGCATGGCAATTTGGCAACTGTGTCAGTGACGGGTGGCGATAAGGCAAAATTGGGCGGTCAGATTGCGGAAAAGCTCGGCCCCTATACCATGCGGCATGAGGTTGTTTGGCAAGACTGAGAGGGTGACCCATATAGAATGCCAACGGCAAACTAGTTGAGAAGGAGGCGTGTCATGACAATCCGCAGCCCGATTTCAAGCCTGCCTACCCATGAGGTGACCAATGTGCCTCCTCCCTTGGGGGATCAGGACCTCTATGGCAAGGATTTGGCGTTACAAGAAGGGTTGCGCCGTGAAGGTGCCGGATGGGCGGAGCGCAGTGTCATAGACTTCGCCATGAAAGCAGGGACGGAAGAAACCCTTGAATGGGCCAATCAGGCCAATCGGTATCCGCCTGAATTGAAGGCATTCGATCGCAATGGCATGCGGATCAATCAGGTGACCTTTCATCCCGCATACCATAACCTGATGGATCTTGCGATTGCCAATGATCTGCCGAGCTTCGCCTGGAATAATCCACGCACTGGTAATCATGTTGCTCATGGCGCGCTTTCCTACCTTCTTAACCAGATTGAAGGTGGGGTTCTCTGTCCGATGGCGATGAGCTACGCGGTGGTGCCCGCGCTAAAGACCACGCCGGAAATTGCGGATGAATGGATACCCCGGTTGCTCGCGCAGGAATATGATCCGCGAGATATTCCGGCGAGCGAAAAGAAAAGTATCACTATGGGCATGTTCATGACGGAGAAGCAGGGCGGCTCTGACGTGCGGGCCAATTCGACGACGGCGAGACCGGAAGGGTCGAAAACGGGCCCAGGCGCACCCTATATCCTTTCCGGGCATAAATTCTTCTGCTCCGCGCCGATGTCAGACGCCTTTCTTTCCCTCGCTTATGCCGACAAGGGCCTTAGCTGCTTTCTGTTGCCAAGATGGCGCCCCGATAACACTCGCAATGGCCTTTATATGCAGCGCCTTAAAGACAAGCTGGGTAATAAATCCAATGCATCGAGCGAGATGGAACTTGTCGACGCCTGGGGTCTGATGCTTGGTGAGGAGGGGCGGGGTGTGCGCACCATTATCGAGATGGTGCAGGGCACGCGCTACTACTGTGCGGTGGGCTCCGCAGCCCTTATGCGACAGGCGGTAACGCAGGCGATCCACCATGCCACCCATCGTTCGGCCTTTCAGAGAAAACTGATTCAACAACCTTTGATGCAGAATGTGCTCGCGGATCTTGCGCTGGAATCAGAAGCCGCTACGACTCTCTTTTTACGTCTTGGCCGGGCAATCGGCGGGGGTGAGACTGATCCAACCGAGGCTGCGTTAGCGCGCATCGGCACGGCAATCGGGAAATACTGGATATGCAAGCGGACTCCGGGCCATGTTTATGAGGCAATGGAATGTCATGGTGGATCTGGATATATTGAAGAGAACATTCTGCCACGGTTATATCGCGAGGCGCCAGTAAACAGTATCTGGGAGGGGTCGGGCAATGTAATCTGTCTTGATGTGCTGCGCGCCCTTTATAAGGATCCCGGTGCGCTGCCCGCGTTCTTTGCGGAAGTAGAACAGGCTAAAGGCGGCAATAATAATCTCGACCTTCATATCGCCCGCCTGAAAGTCGAAGCCGATGCACATGGTAACTTTGAAGCCCGGGCCCGGCGTATCACCGAGATGATGGCGCTTGCGTGGCAAGGTGCCTTGTTAGTGCAACATGCACCGACATCGGTTTCCGACGCTTTCTGCGCCTCCCGCCTTGGTGACTACTGGTCAGGTGCCTACGGCACCTTGCCGGACGGCACGAATTTCGACGCTATCCTGACGCGCGCTGGCGCTTCCCTGTGATTTATTGTGGAAGCATGAGCAATTGGTAATTGCCTTTCTGCCGATCAATCCGTTAAATACTCAGGTTCAGGGATTGCCTCTTGTGACGGATTGTTGCGCCGCGGGTGATCACTTCCTATAAAGCAATAAGAATAACAATCAGTTGGAGGCATCCATGAAAACAAGAATAACGGAACTTTTTGGTATTGAGCACCCGATCATTCAGGGCGGTATGCACTATGTTGGCTATGCTGAACTGGCGGCGGCTGTCTCCAATGCCGGTGGGCTGGGCATCATCACGGGCCTGACGCAGAAAACACCGGCGGACCTCGCTAATGAAATCGCCCGCTGTAAGGATATGACAGACAAGCCTTTTGGCGTGAATCTGACGTTTCTGCCAAGTTTCACGGCCCCGCCTTATCCAGAATATATTGAGGCGATCGTCAAGGGTGGTGTGAAGATTGTGGAAACCGCCGGACGAAGCCCCGAAGCATACCTGCCGCCTATGAAGGAGGCTGGAATCAAGGTCATTCATAAATGTACATCCGTACGTCACTCGCTTAAAGCAGAGAAGATTGGCTGCGATGCGGTCAGTGTTGACGGCTTTGAATGCGGTGGCCATCCCGGGGAGGATGATATTCCCAACATGATCCTGCTGCCCCGCGCCGCAGAGGAGTTGACGGTGCCGTTTGTTGCGTCCGGTGGCATGGGAAATGCGCAGCAACTCGTGGCGGCGTTGGCTCTCGGTGCCGATGGGATCAATATGGGTACCCGTTTCATGGTGACAAAAGAAGCGCCGGTACATCAGAATGTGAAAGACGCGATCATTGCGGCAAGCGAGCTTGATACGAAACTGATCATGCGTCCACTCCGCAATACGGAACGTGTATTGAATAATGAAGCGGTGGAAAAGGTTCTCGAGATCGAGCGGGAAAAAGGCGCGAACACGAAGATCGAGGATATCGTCGATCTCGTCGGTGGCGTTTATCCGAAAGTCATGCAACAAGGAGATGTCGGCGTTGGTGCCTGGAGCTGTGGCATGGTTGCGGGACTTATCCACGACAACCCAACCTGTAAGGAGTTGATCGACCGTCTCATGAGTGAAGCGGAGGAAATTATCAGGGGGCGTCTTGCCGGCCTGGTGTCAGCTTAGCAGAACTAAATTCCCGGGCTGAGAATCCTGAAGGATTTTCAGCCCTATTTCCCTGTCCAGACTGGTTTGCGTTTTTCGACAAAGGCCCTCCGGGCCTCTTTGCTATCCTCGGACGCAAAAGCAAGCGAAACCGCATCGAGTGCAGTGCCGGGGACTGTCTTGAAATCCATATTCTCCATCCGATAGATTAATTCACGTGCAGCTTTCAGCCCGACGGGTGACATACTCGCAACTTTCATCGCCAGTTTGCGACTTTCGGAAGTCAGATTTTCCGGTGCGACGACACGTGTAATCATGCCCAGTCGCTCTGCTTCTACTGCTGAAATAGCATCGCCTGTATATATCAGTTCAGCCGCTTTCATTCGACCAATCAGTCGTTGCAGAAACCACACATGCATACCGGGCGGGACAGCAAGATTTGGAACGCCGGGATAGCCGAACTTCGCATCCGATGAGGCAATAACCATGTCGCAGGCGAAGGCGAGCGTGCAGGCGCCTTCCATGGCATATCCATGCACGGAGGCCATGATGGGTTTTGACAAGGCGCGAACCTTGTCAATCATCTCTACATAGAAGCGAGAGAGAAAGGCCTTCATGTCCGTTGGCCCGTATGTATCCAGCAGTTTCAGATCGACACCACCCGACAGCCCCTTCCCTTTGCCGGAGATAATAATAATCTTGACCTCCGGGTCTGCATTCGCCTGATCAAGTGCGGCGAAATATTCAGAGGTCATTTCCGGGTTGATGACATTGGCAGGTGGGTTGTCGAGGATGATATCGGCAATCCCGTCCTCCACGGAACAATGGAGCAGGGAGAATGTTGTCATTTTCTATCTCGCATTTATTTTTTTTGACATATTTGCTGGATTGAAAGTAAATCATAACGCATGCTGGTGAAAGAAAAGCAATAAAAAGAGGCAAGAATGAAGACGCCCGAATTTCGAGAATTCCTGAAACGGTTTTCGAGTGCAGCTGAGGCCGGAGATGGAGAAGCCTTCGCCGCCTGCTTCACCGAAGACGGCATTTATCATGACTATGTCTATGGTGATCACAAGGGCCGAGCGGAAATCTCCGATATGATGGAAAACCAGTTTCATCGGGATGCCGGAACAGATTATCGCTGGGAAATGTTCGATCCGATATGCGAGGATAATCTGGCCTATGCCTGGTCCTTGTCGAGCTTTACATCTACTGTCCCGGAGTTTACCGGGCAGAAAGTTGTTATCGACGGAATGAGTCGGTTTGAACTCCGGGACGGATTGATTGCGGACTATCGGGAATCTGTCAATGGCGGGGTTGCCATGGCGCAGCTGGGTGTCCAGCCTGAGCGACTGGCCAAGGTTTGTGCAAAATGGGGCCGTTTGTTGATCGAACAGCCGGAGACGCAGGAATTTCTCGCCCGTTCAAAAGGGTCCCGGAAAGACGGGCAGTAGGGATGGCATCATCGGGCGGCAAGGAAGACACGCCGGAGGGTGGGAAGCTAGCATCCGGGATTCCCTACGGGCCATTGATCCTGACATTGGCGATGCAAACCCTGGCGACGATGGCCGCCTTTTCCGCCCCTACCCTCGCGCCGAAAATTGCCGAAGACCTTGGCGTGGATGGCCATTTAATTGGCTTTTTTGTCTCTACCGTTTATGGCATAGGCATTTTCTCGGCGCTTCTTTCGCCTGACTTTATCCAGAAGTTCGGGGCGGTCCGCGTTGGACAGTTCGTTATGCTCGGCGTGATCGCCATGCTTGCAATTGCGGGCTCCGGTGGTTTGAATGCGCTGGCCCTCTGTGCGGTGGTCCTTGGCATTGGATATGGTGCGACAGCGCCGGTCTCGACGCATTTGCTCATCCCTCGGACAAGGCCCAGCGTTCTCAATCTTGTTTTTTCCATCCGGCAGATCGGCGTGCCGCTTGGCGGTGTGCTGGGAGCATTATTGCTGCCGTTCATGGCGGTTGAATACGGATGGCGGATTGCCTTCTGGGCGCAGCTTGTGCCGGCCATCCTGCTCCTTCTTTGGTTCCAGTATTATCGCAATAGCTGGGATGCGGGCAGGAACCGGACACATCGGCTCTTCAGGGGGGAGCTATGGCGGCCGTTTTACCTTCTCCGCGATAGCCGCTTGATGCGACTGCTCGCCCTCGCCAGCTTTTCCTACGCGGGAATCCAGCTCTGTTTTATCGGTTTTATGGCATTGCATCTGACGGAAAAAACCGGCCTCAGCCTGATCGCTGCGGGTCAGGTCCTTGCCCTGTACCAGATCGCCGGAGTTGCCAGCCGACCGGTGTGGGGATGGCTTGCCGACAGATACATAACGTCAATCCGGCTGCTGGGCCTGCTGGGGCTAGTTATGGGGCTTGCAGCAATTGCAATGGGGCAATTATCCGACGGTTGGTCGATCTGGTTTATTTTGCTGGTTGCTGTCGTGGCGGGCGCAACAGCAAGCGGTTTTACCGGCATCGCCTATGGGGCGTTTGCCGCCTTTAGCGGGCAGTACAGAACAGAGGCGACAGCCCTGGGATCAGGTGCCATGTTCGCCGGAGTCCTGATCATGCCCACCGTCTTCGGTCTGATCGTGGGTGAGAGAGCCGATTATTGGCAGGCATATGTCTTAATGGCGCTGATCGCGACGGCAAGCGGGGCATGGCTGATGACAGCGAAGGTTCCCAAAGGCGCGTCGACGGGTTAACAGGCGGCCTACACATAAGAATCAATTAACTAAGAAAAAGGAGAGGTAAATGGAAACCGTTGGATTGGGATTACATTTTGAAGAATTGCCGATGGGCAGAGAGTTTAAAACAATCGGACGGACAGTGACTGAATCCGATATTGTCAATTTTATAAACTGTACCGGTATGACAGAGGTGCTTTTCATAGATTTGGAGTATCTTGAGAACCATTCAGATATTCGGGGCCGGGTGGCGCCGGGGGCGCTTGCCTATACCATCGCGGAAGGGTTGCTTGTTCAGTCGACCATGCAGCATACGGGGCTGGCTTTTCTGAATATGGAACTTGATATCCGCGCACCGGTGTTTGCCGGAGACACCATTCATGTGGAATGTGAGGTGATTGAATCACGTCTCACTTCTAAGGGAACTCGCGGATTGGTACGTACAAGAAATAAGATTATCAATCAAAACGGACAGGTCGTGATTGAGTATACACCGCTTCGTATGATTAAATGCCGCGACGTTGACTGAGATCTAGTAAGATATTGGGGAGGGGCATATGATCTGCTCCTCCCTGCTCGGTCCAGTGATTCAGGCGTTCTTGATCGTCAGGCCTGCATCGACCGGCAACGCCACACCGTTAATATAGGAAGCGGCAGGCAGAACGAGGCTTAATGTCGCATGGGCCACCTCTTCCGGCACACCATAGCGCTTCAGGGGGATCCGGCGTCGGGC
>JBBDJF010000113.1:0-11872 GCA_040880045.1 Sneathiella sp. | reverse complement strand
GCGGGCCCGCCGGAACGGAGAATGTCGCCGCCATTGCCGGCCTTGGCGTTGCCGCCCGCGTCGCCGGAGAGATCATCGCGCAAGGGGAGGCCATCGCCGCGCTGCGTGATGAGCTGGAAGCGCGCCTCACCGACATATCCCCCGCAAGCCGGATTTACGGCGGCAGTGCCCCGCGCCTGCCGAATACCAGTTCGCTTTCCATGCCCGGCGTGCCGGCCGAGCTGCAGGTCATGACCCTCGATCTTGACGGTTTCGCGGTCAGCGCCGGGTCCGCCTGTTCGTCCGGCAAGGTGAAGGCAAGCCACGTCCTCAAGGCCATGGGCGCGAGCGAGGAGGAGGCAGGCACCGCCATCCGCGTCAGCCTCGGCTGGCACACGACAAACGCGGAGATTGACGCGTTTATTGAAAGCTGGGGCAAGCTGTACCGGCGAAAATCCCCGAAATTTGCGGCCTAGACACAGAGCAATCGGCAGGTTAAGTAAACAGCTAGACAAGTTCAGGAGTTTGACCTCGTATGCCGAAAATGACCTTTATCAAGCCCGACGGCAGCCGACAGGAAGTTGATGCGCCCCTCGGTGATACCATACTGGAAATCGCCCACAGGAATAACATCGATCTGGAAGGCGCGTGCGAGGGGAGTCTTGCCTGTTCCACCTGCCATATAATCGTCAGCGACGAGGATTTCGAGCGCCTGCCGGAGCCGACGGAGGATGAGGAAGACATGCTCGATCTCGCCTATGGCCTGACCCGTACCTCCCGCCTTGGCTGCCAGATCGAGATCACCGAGGAGCTGGACGACCTCGTCGTCAGCCTGCCCGGCGGCTCGAACAATATGATGCTGTGATGGCGGGGTTATTCGATCGCCTGAAGGCCGACAATACGCAGGCCTGGACCGCCTATACAGACCATGATTTCGTAAAAGGCTTGCAGGCGGGAACCCTGCCCAAAGCCGCCTTTCAGCATTACCTGAAACAGGACTATCTGTTCCTTATCCAGTTTGCGCGGGCCTTTGCGCTCGCCATCTATAAGGCCGATAACCTTGCCGAGATGCGGAGCGCCCTTGAAGGGGTGAAGGCCATCCTCGATACCGAGATGGCGCTGCATGTCCGCTATTGCGCCGACTGGGGCATTGAGGAAGCAGCGCTGGAGACGCTGGAGGAAGCGCCGGAAACCATCGCCTATACCCGCTATGTGCTGGAACGCGGCATGGCGGGGGACCTGCTGGAACTGATGGTGGCGCTTAGCCCCTGCGCCATCGGCTACGGGCAGATCGGCGCGGCGCTCGCAAGGTCGCGCGAGACGAAGATCGAGGGCAACCCCTATCTCACCTGGATCGAGATGTATGCGGGCAATGACTATCAACAGCTTGTCGCCGCCATGACGGCGGACATCGACGAGATCGCCATCAAACGCTTCACCGAGGCGCGATTTCCTGACCTCTCAAAAACCTTCGGCATGGCGACAAGACTCGAAGCCGATTTCTGGCAGATGGGGCTGAACGCGGCCTAAGCGCGATTGATGTCAGGCGATGGCGTCCAGCCCCTTTTTCTGAACGAGAGTGAGAAGCTTGAGCGACGCACCGGCGGGATGCTTTTCGCCGCGTTCCCATTGGCTAACCACGCTTTTGGAGACATTTAGATGCAGGGCGAAAACCGCCTGGCTTATATGCTCCCGCTTGCGGAGCGCCTGAATCTCCTTTGGAGAGAGCGGGGTAACCGGCGTCAGGCACATGTCATCAAATTTGCGCAACGTGCGCTTGCTCATGATACCGGCGTCATGAAGATCGGACGCGGTTTCATGGATTGCACCAAGGGCCTCACTTCGATATGTCTTTTTCATCACATGTCACCTCTATAATCGCGCCGCTTTTCCGTGCCTTGGACAGGGCCCTGCTGTCATACCCGAGCATTTCGTCCGCCAGATCCCTGAAGCCCTGCAATTCATCCCGTTTGATGTTGCCCTGCCTGTTTTTCGCGAATCCATAGGCGAAGAACGCCTTATCTCCGGAGCGGAACAGAACAATTGATCTGTATCCGCCTGACTTTCCCTCATTCGGTCGCGCAATCCGCTGCTTGATCACGCCACCGCCGAGATCGGCGTCTATTTGGCCTTGTTCGGCATTGCGGATCGCCCGGCACAGAGCGGCATCGTCAATCCCTTCCTTCCGGGCGAAACGATCAAACCCTCTGGTCTTGAAAATACCTGTTTTCTGAGCTTTCCCGGTCATTTCATAAACCCAATATATAACACTTAGTGTTATGAAATCAATAACTATAACACTATTTATAGACGCTACTTCGCGCCGTCTTTCAGGGTCCAGGCGATATCATAGTCTTTTACATAGTCGCTATGGGTGACGAGGCCGGTTTCTTCGGTCCAGTAGTGCAGGAGATATTCCGGCGGCTCGAAGGCGGTGCCGAGCTCGTTGTTTTCTCCGAGCAGGAGCCGCACCTGATGCGAGGTCGAGGGGCAGCATTGCGCGAGCGTTCCGCCGATGCGCTTCTGGATGGCGCGGTGCAGATGGCCGCAGAGCACCCGCTCGATCGTGTCATAGCGGCTGATCACATCAACGAAGTCGTCCATATCAAGCAGGCCCATCTCGTCCATGCTGGTCAGCCCGGTTTTGAACGGCGGGTGATGCAGGAGAATGACGATTGGCCGTTTTACCTCGACAGTGATTTCATCCTCCAGCCAGGTGAGCTGTTCCTCGCCAAGATGGCCCTGCGGCTTGCCATGGATATTGGTGTCCAGCGCGATCAGCTTGAGCGGCCAGCCGTCGACCACATAGTTGAGGCTGCCGGATTTCGGCAGGTAATCATGATCGGGGAAGGCTTCGCGCAGCAGGTCGCAGTCGTCGTGATTGCCGGGCATCAGATAGACCGGCATCTCGAACTCCGCGACGATCTCCTTGAGGATAACATATTCCGCCGCCCTGGCGCTGTTCACAAGATCGCCGGTGAGGAAGACGATGTCGGGCCGGTTGACGCTTTCGTTCACATGGCGGACGGCGTTGCGCAGCTTCTCCGCCGGGTGATAGAGCCTGGCGAATTCATCCTCCGGCGCGGCGATATGGGTATCACTGAGCTGCGCGATCAGCATGATCTATCCCTTTTCCTGCACAATGGAGAGCATGTCCCGGGTACGGACGAATTTCCGGCGCGGCGATTTTTCCCCGGCGCGCGCCACCTCCGCCGCATCGATCTTTTTCCAGTCATCGAAGGAAACCGCATGAATGCCCTTTTCCACGCACCAGTTATCCAGATCCGCCGGGCCGCCCTTCGCCGGATTGCCGCCGCCCGCAAAATCCGCCAGCATGCGGTCGACGACATTCTGGCTGTCGATGCGGTTGGTGCCGATAGTGCCGCTGGGCCCGCGCTTGGCCCAGCCGACCACATAGAGCCCGTCGGCGACATGGCCCTCGTCATTCCGGACGATGCCTTTCTCGATGGGGAGCCCTTCAAGGATGCCCATCTCATAGCCGATGCAGGAGACAAGAAGCTGGCAGTCAAGGTCATAGGTCTCCCCGGTACCGACGGCCTTGCCATCGACGATCTTGTTGCGCTCGAACCGGACACCGGTAATGGCCTCCTCTCCGAGAATCTCGATCGGGCTCGCGAGGAAATCGAGATGGATGGAGCGGCCCTCGATGCCGGGGCGGATATGCTCGAAACGGCGGAGGAGGTCGAGATTGGTGTTGACGACCTTTTCCTCCTTCTTGTCGTCGGAAGTGAACCCGTCCGGCAGCATGGCCTTGTCCGTATAGGTCGTGGCCGAGGTCAGTTCGGCGAATTCCCCGAGCTCCTTGGAGGAGAACTGCGCATTCTCCGGCGCCCGCCTGCCGACCACATGCACGCATTTGAGCGGGCTCCTGAAAATCTCGCTGGCCGCATGTTCCGCAAGGTCGGAGGTGACCATCTCGTCCTCCGTGCGCATCAGGATTCGCGCGACATCGAGGGCGACATTGCCGTTGCCGATGATGACGGCGGTTTCGATATCGAGATTGGGCACCGCGTCGCGATATTCCGGATGGGCGTTATACCAGTACACGAAGGTCTGCGCCCCGAAGACGCCTTCCTTTTCCTCGCCGGGGATGCCGAGGCTGCGATCCTTCGGCGTGCCGGTCGCGATCACCACGATATCATAGAAGGCGCGGAGCCGGTCGAGCGGGACATCGCTGCCAAGGCCGATATTGCCGACAAAGCGGACATTGGCGTTATCCATCACCTTGTCATAGGCGCGGGTGACGGCCTTCGTTGTCTGGTGATCCGGTGCCACCCCGGCGCGGACCAGACCGTAAGGCGTCGCCAGCTTGTCGAGGATATCGATCCGGCTGTCCGGACTTTTCTTGACGATGGCCCCCGCCGTATACATCCCTGCCGGTCCCGAGCCGACGATACAAATCTTCAACCCCATAATTATACACTCTTTTTTTTTGACCGTTTCGGGCCGCCGAAACGGTCGTTATATTCCTCTGATGCCGGAGGGAGTCTCCCGTCGGCATTTTCAAGTACAGTCATCAAATGTTGTTCCGCGCCCTCCCAGACCCGGCGGTAGATTTCCTGAAACAGCGCCCGTGCCGGGTTGCCGTTCCAGCCGGCGGGTAACAGCTCCGCCGGCAGCATCGGGTCCCGAAGCAGGACCCGCCTGTAATCATGCACCAGGAGGCTGCGAATGATAAAACATTTTTTTGCATCGCGCTTTATATCCGCCATATCGAGCCCGGTGAATTTGCGGAAATGGCCGATGAAGCGGTTGTAGTCCGCCTCCAGATCGTCGAGGTTCCAGCCTTTCGCGACAAGAATCTCCGGCGCATCGAAGGGCGTATCGAGCGGACTGCCGCCGCTCAGGATCGTCACCTTGCCCGAGAGGTCAAGATCGCGCAGCAACGTTTCGACGCTTGCCGCCGTTGCCGTCGGATGAGCATGGATCCCGGCGCCAAGGTCGCCGAACCCGAGCCAGCCCAGCGCCGTCTCAAGCCTGCGCCGGTCCGCGTCTTTGAGCTGGCGGCGGGCAACAAACAGCAACAGCCAGCTTCCCGTCCAGGGAATGTCGCCGCTGGCGTAGATCCGGTGCGTTGCCTCGGCGAAGCGATGGGCGCCGCTCTCGGTCAGGCTGTAGAAGCTCTTCCGCCCGACCTGTTCGGAGGACAGCAGCCCTTCCTTTTGCAACCGGAAGACGGCGGTGCGGACGACTCGCTCGTTCAGCCCCAGCGCGGCGACCAGCGTGATCAGGCTGCCGAGCCAGACCGTGCCACCATGGGGCGCGACGCAATCGCCCCAGACGGTGACCAGCAGCGATTTCGCCTTGAGGTCGAGCTTCTTGAACAGCGGCGTGATCAGGCTGTCTGCCGGGGCGGGTGCGGTCATGCGGCCCCCGCCTTAAGCTGCTGTCCCGACGGAGGGCGGAACCTGAAGTCCCTGATCCGGATTGGTTGCGCCAACGAGTGTCCTTCAATTGCAATTTTGATTTTCGAATTTATCCTTTATAGTCTGTTCCGATCGCGAGGGACAAGGGGGACGATGGTCCGGGGGATATGCAAAATCTTGATAAAATTGAGCTCCTCAGCAGCCTGACGGCGGAGCAACGCAGGGCTATTGCCAGCAAATGCGCCTGGCGGACGTTTGGCGTGAATGAGCAGATACTGGAGCGGTCCACCGACAGCCGCGACATGTATTTCGTGGTCGAGGGCAGCGTCAATATCGTGAACTACGGCGTCTCGGGCCGCGAGGTGACTTACGCCACGGTCGGGGAGGGGCAGTATTTCGGTGAACTCTCGGCGATTGACGGCCATGCGCGCTCGGCCAATGTGGTGGCGAACGCGCGCTGCCTGCTCGCCAGCCTCAGCCCGGAGCTGTTTCAGGAACTGCTGATGCAGAATCCGGCGATCATGATGTCGGTGCTGCAACGGCTGGTGCGGATCATCCGCATCAATGACGACCGCATTCTCGATCTGTCCACATTGGGCGCGGTGCAGCGGGTCTGCCAGGAACTCCTGCGTATGGCGGAGCCGGACCCGGTGACGGCCAACAGCTGGCTGATCTACCCGATGCCGACCCAGAGCGTGATTGCCAGCCGGATCTCGACGACGCGCGAAACTGTCGCTCGCGTGCTCGGGCAGCTTTCCCATGAGGGGATGGTGCTGAAAAAAGGCAAGACGCTGTACCTGAAGAACAAGGGCGCGATCGAGGATTATATCAAGACCCTCGCCATGACCTCGGGGCAGAGCGGCCGCTGATGGTCTGAAAACACGGCGGCGCAGGCTTTCAGCTATGGCTGAGGGTGACGGCCTTGACCAGCGCCCAGACCGGCGTTTCCTTCCTGAGCTTCATTTCCTCAAACGACTTGCGGGTGATCCGCGCGGTCAGCGGGAAGCCGACATCGAGCAGTATTTCCTCCATCCCGCGCGTGCCCGCGCAGTGATCGACAACCTGCCCCTTGAACCGGTTGAGGATGGACAGGCCTTTCGGCTCCGATCTGGCGAGGGCGACATCGCGCGCCTGGATGCGCAGGCGCAGCGTTGTGCCCGGCGTCCGCGCCTCCCCGGTGAGATAGAGCCGCCCGCCGCCCGCCGTCTCCAGCGTCAGCATGTGATGGCCGGGCTCGAAACTGATGACGGTTGCCTCGACCAGCGTTCCGGCGTCACTGCCGCCCGCGAACGGGATGAGGTCGAGACGGCTTGAAATCTCCGCCGCCGGACCCGCCGCCTTCACGCTCCCCTTGTCGATCAGCACAAGCGTATCGGCGAGGCGGGTAATCTCCTCGATCGAATGGGAGATATAGAGGGTGGTGAGGCCAAACTCCGATTTCAATGCCTCGATCAGCGGCAGGATTTCCGCCTTCCGCCCGTCATCGAGGCTGGACAGCGGTTCGTCCATGATCAGGAGCCGCGGATTGCTGAGCAGCGCCCGGCCGATGGCAACACGCTGCCGCTCCCCGCCGGAAAGGGAGGCGGGTTTGCGGTCCAGCAGCTTCTCAATCCCGAGAATTCCGACAACCTTGCCGAACTCTATCGGCGCGGCGCTGCGCGTCCGCCGCCCCTTGCCATAGGTGAGATTGCCGCGCACGGAATAATGCGGGAACAGGCGATGCTCCTGAAAGATAAAGCCGACATGGCGCTGATGAACCGGGACGTTGATATTTTTCGCGGTGTCGAACAGCGTCCGGCCGTCAATCTCGATGCGGCCTTCATCCGGTGTGATCAGCCCCGCGAGCAGTTTCGCGAGCATTGTCTTGCCCGCGCCGGACGGGCCGAAAACCGCAATCAGGCCCGGTTCCGCCGTGAAAGCGGCGCTGAGATGGAACCCGCCGAGGGTTTTCTTGAGCCGGATATCGAGCATCAGTCGCGGCCCCCCAGCATTTTCACCGAGCGACGGCTCAGCCATTCGGAGAGGGCGATGGCGGCGAAGGCAAGGATGACGGAAATGATGACCAGCCGCCAAAGGGCGGTCTCGGCATTCGGCGTTTGCAGGAGTGCGAAGATGGCGAGCGGCAGGGTCTGGGTCTGGCCGGGGATATTGGCGACAAAGGTGATGGTCGCGCCGAACTCGCCGAGGGCCTTCGCAAAGCCGAGCGTGATCCCGGCGAGGATGCCCGGAGCAATCAGCGGCAGCGTGATGGTGAGGAACACCATGAGCGGCGAGCGGCCGAGGGTGAGGGCGGCGACCTCAAGATTGCGGTCGACCGCCTCTATCGCCTGGCGGATGGCGCGGGTGATGAAGGGAAAGGCCATGACGGCGGTTGCCGCGACAACGCCCTTCCAGTTGAAAATCAGCGAGATGCCGAAATGCTCGAACAGCCAGCTTCCGACAATGCCGCGGTTGCCGAGCAGGACGAGCAGGAAATAACCGACCACCACCGGCGGCAGGAAGATGGGCAGATGGACGATGACGGTGAGCACCGTCTTGCCGTAGAAGTCGCGGCGCGCTAGCACCCAGGCAACAAGAAGCGCCGGAATAAAGGAAATGCCGACGCACCAGAGAGCGACTTTCAAAGACAGCAGGACGATTTCCAGCTCCGCCGATGACATGCTCATGACCCCTTATGACCCTGCGGGTTTACTTCCGTACATCTCTTCGGGCGGGACTTCGACCTCGCTGATGATCTCGGCCTCGCCCTCGCGAAAGGCGGTGAAGAAGCAGTTATGCCGCCCGGTGTGGCAGGCGACGCCGGTCTGATCGACCAGCAGCAGCAGGGTGTCGCCGTCGCAATCGATGCGAAAATCGACGAGCCGCTGGATATGGCCCGAGGTCTCCCCCTTGCGCCAGAGCTTTTTCCGCGAGCGCGACCAGTAGCAGACCTGCCCTTCCTCCAGCGTCGCGAGCACCGAGTTGCGGTTCATCCAGGCCATCATCAGCACTTCGCCGGTGTCGTGCTGCTGCGCGATGGCGGGGACGAGGCCGTTCCTGTCGAAACTGATCTTGTCGAGTAACGCACTGTTCATCCGGACGCTTTCCTTCTGCATTTGCGAATCATTTGCGCTGATTCGTAAAATTTCCGCTATTTTGCCGCATTCAGTCGATCAAATCCGCTTTTCAGGTCGGCAATCAGGTCATCCACGGATTCAAGCCCGATATGAAGCCGGATCAGCGGATTTGTATTGTCCCATTTGGTGGCGGAGCGTGACCCCGTCGGGTCAGCCGGGAGGATCAGGCTTTCATAGCCGCCCCATGATGATCCCATGCCGAAAAGTTCCAGATGATCGAGAAACGCGGCGAGCGCATCGTTGGAGATTTCATGGAGTCGGATCGAGAACAATCCGGAGGCGCCAAGGAAGTCGCGCTTCCACAGGGCATGGCCCGGATCGTCCGGCAGGGCGGGGTGGAAAACCGCCGCCACCTCTTTCCGGCCCTTCAGCCATTCGGCGATCGCTATACCATTTTCCATATGCTGTTTCAGGCGGACGGACAGGGTGCGCAGACCGCGCTGCGCCAGATAGACATCGTCGGGCCCGGTCGTCTGCCCGAGCAGATTCGCGCCCTTCTGCAGCGTCGGCCAGCAGTCCTTTGTTGTCGTGACAAGGCCGATCATCACATCGCTATGGCCGACAATATATTTTGTTCCCGCCTGGACCGAGATATCGACGCCATGCGCGAACGGTTTGAAGAACAGCGGAGAGGCCCAGGTATTGTCCATCACGACCAGTGCATCCCTTGAATGCGCTACGTCCGCGATGGCCGGGATATCCTGCATCTCGAAGGTGAGGGAGCCGGGCGCCTCGACATAAACAAGGCGGGTGTTGGGCCGTATCAATTCGGCTATCCCGGCGCCGATCTGCGGATCGTAATAGGTTGTCTCGACCCCGAAACGCTTGAGATACCCCTCGCAGAAAGAGCGGACCGGGCTGTAGACGGTATCGAGAATCAGGATATGATCGCCGGCCTTGACGAAGGCAAGGATCGCATTCGCGCAGGCCGCCATGCCGGAGGGGAAAACCTGCGCGCGATAGCCGCCTTCGAGTTCCGCGACGGCATCTTCCAGCGACCATGTCGTCGGCGTGCCGATCCGCCCGTAGGAGACGACCCGCTCCCCGGCGGCGCGGGCGGCATGGGCTTCCTGCCGCGCCTTCAATGACGGAAAGAGAACGGTCGAGGCGTGATAGACGGGTACGTTGACAATGCCGAAATTGGAGTCCGGATCCCGCCCGGCGACAACGATCTTTGTTTCATCTTTCATGGTACTGGAACCTGTGCTTCCTGTGATTTTATATGACTTGTTGAATATAGGAAGCGCGGGGAACTTAAAAGGGATAAATTTCCGCGCCGGAACCGTCGATTTCGACATTTTTTCGCAGGTGCAGCATATTTTTACATTGACGCAAGGAACAAAAATACTATCGTCAAAGACTTAGAGGGCCATGGTAATTTAAATCATGACTTTCAAATGTACTTCACGCGAATGCTCAGAAAGAAGTTAAACTTCTTAAAAGAAGCAAGTGATTTAACAGACAAAATACTGACTGATAATCAATGGACAGGAAGGTCTATACATGAAAAAAGCGAGTTTTATTGCTGTCGCAGCAACAGCGACTTTTATGGCGACAGCGGCAACCGCAGCGACACTGGACGATGTGAAAGCCAAGGGCTTCATCCAATGTGGCGTCACAACAGGTCTCGCCGGCTTTGCCGCACCGAATAACGAAGGTAAGTGGGAAGGATTTGACGTGGATTTCTGCCGCGCCATGTCGGCCGCTGTCTTCGGGGATCCGGATAAAGTCAAATACACCCCGACAACCGCGAAGGAGCGTTTCACCGCGCTTCAGTCCGGTGAAATCGACGTGCTGGCCCGGAACACGACCTGGACCTTCAGCCGCGATGTGAACCTCGGCTTTGAATTTATTGGCGTCAACTACTATGACGGCCAGGGCTTCATGGTCAAGAAGGCGCTCGGCGTGAAATCCGGCCTTGAGCTGGACGGTGCCCGCGTTTGCGTGCAGTCCGGTACGACGACGGAACTCAACCTCGCCGACTATTTCACGGCTAACGGCATGAAATACGACTCAGTCGTTTTCGACACCGCCGATGAGGTGCGCGAAGCATATCTGAAAGATACCTGCGACGTGTACACGACGGATGCATCCGGTCTTTATGCACAGCGCTCGGTGATCGCCGATCCGTCAGAGCATATCATTCTGCCGGAAATCATCTCGAAAGAGCCACTCGGACCGCTCGTCCGTCATGGCGACAACCAGTGGGGTGATATTGCCCGCTGGACGCTGAACGCGATGATCGAGGGTGAAGAGCTGAACATCACCTCCCAGAATGTTGACACGCTGAAGGCAGAAACCGAAAACCCGAGCATCCAGCGTATCCTCGGTGTTTCCGGCGATCTCGGTCAGCAGCTGGGCCTCTCCAATGACTGGGCCTACAACATCATCAAGATGGTGGGGAACTATGGCGAAAGCTTTGGCCGCAACCTTGGTGAAGGAACGCCTCTCAACATCGATCGCGGACTGAACGCACAGTGGAACAAGGGGGGCATTCTCTACGCACCGCCACTGCGCTAAAGGTATAACGATTATGTGAAAGGAGCGCATGGCCTGTTTCAACCGGACATGCGCTCCTTTTGCTTTTTAATAGCCGGAATCTTGACAATCCCTGGGGAGGAGTAGTTTATGACGGCAGAAGCAGCAGATCTTGAAGTTGCCAAACTCAACAAATTTCGAGACCCGCGTTACCGGGCGATCTTCTACCAGATTGTCGTAATCGCGATTTTTGTCCTGTTTGTCGCCTATGTCAGCCACAATACAGCGGTCAATCTGGAAAATCGCGGCATCGCGTCCGGATTTGGATTTCTAAGCCAGCCTTCGGGATTTGGCATCGGCATTGTCCTCCTGATGGACTACAGCAGCCAGACATCGACCCATCTTGATGTTCTTCTCATCGGTATTATCAACACCCTCGCCGTTTCCATTGCGGGCATTCTCGTTGCGACCATCATCGGTTTCATCTTCGGTGTTCTTCGCCTGTCGAAGAACTGGGTCGTCAACAAGATCGCCGCCGTCTATATCGAGGTGATCCGCAATATCCCGCTGCTGGTGCAGCTGATGTTCTGGTATTTCGCGGTGCTGTCCGTCCTACCGCTTGTCGGCGACAGCTTCTCGATTGGCGAAAATTTCTTCATTAACAACCGCGGTGTTAATTTCCCGGCGATTATTCCCTCCGAGGGGTTCTGGGTTCTTCCCGTGGCGTTTCTGGTCGCCATCGTGCTGTCGGTGGTCGTCCACCGATGGGCCCGCAAGCGCCAGGACCTGACGGGGCAGATCTTCCCGGTGTTCTGGACGAGTCTCGGCCTGATTATCATCCTGCCGGTGATTGCCTCGCTCATCATGCGGCGGCCTTTCTCGAAAAGCAATCCCGAAATCGGCCGGTTCACT
>JBBDJF010000112.1:0-12091 GCA_040880045.1 Sneathiella sp. | reverse complement strand
GGGAACTGGCTGGAAGGCGACGGGCTCGACCTTGCGGATTTCCCGAAACTCGCCGCCCACCGCGCCCGCATGACGGACCGCGAGGCGGTCAAGCGCGCCCTCGCCGAGCAGGGGATGTAACTGCGGCCCCGCCTAGAGGCGTTCAACGCGGCTGATCCAGGGTTCAAACCGTGCACCGAAGCGTAAGGTGATCCGGTATTCCGGCTCGCAGGAGGCGGGAGAAGCGGCTACCCCCTTCGGATTTCCGCGTGCGTATATCTCTTTGAAAATATCGCGATAGTCGCTGTCGATGGCAATGCGTGGCCGGGCGATTCCCCGGAAATAATATTCCTCCCCCTGCCCGTTTTCATAAATGCGCACATACCCGTTGATGATCGCATGGCCTGTACTGCCCGGATCAGGGACCTTCAGATCGGCCGCCTTCTCGGCGCTGTCCGCGAAAACAAGAGTGTTCGAACCGGTAACCCTTTTAGTCTCCGAGTATTTCTCAGTTTGGTGGGTAAAGTACTCTTCCCAAGCCGGTCCGCCCTGCTCGATCAGGAGATAAGCGGCGCGTACCCGTTTTCGCCTTCCGTAACCGGCGGTATCTGCCATCATCTCGCCGTCCAGAATGGCGGGCGAGGCAATCCGCAAGGTAAAATACCGTCCCTCTTTTTGCAGGTGGTGGCTAGCAGGTCCGTAAAAATGGCATTGATCGAAAGTGATCTCCCCGGTTGCCGCCCCGCTCCTGTTCCACCAGATACCGCCGAACAGCCAGCCATTGGCAAGGATCAGCACAAACAACGGCAGAAGAACCTTAATCCGCATCACGTGCCTCCCCTCGCCCCATCAGGCGCAGCTTCCGCAAGATCACGATCACCACGACGGCCAGCAGCCCGAGTATGAGGAAGAATATATAGGTCGGCCATTTATCCCAGAACCAGTCGAAATATTTGAAAAGCAGGAACAGGACGAGGAAACCGGCGGCGAGATAGGCCCCCAGCCCCCAGCCGGCGCGCACGGAGAGCGCAAGCACACCCGATCCGGCCACAAGCGCCACAGCGAGATAGATCCATTTTCGTCCCTCGGAGCTAAACGGCAGTAAGCTGTCCGGTACCCCGGCGGTGTGGGACAGCAGCAGCAGGAAAATGCCCAACAGGCCGACAAGGAAAAAGATGAAACGGTTTTCCCTGACCCATGAGAACGGTAGCACCACGGGCGAGAGCAGGATAAGCGCAAAGCCCGCGAGATAGAACTCGGCGATAAATTCTTGCCGCCAGTAATACCCCGTGAAACCCGCGAGCGAGGCCCCGATGAAGACGGCAAGACTGGCAAGACCCAGACCGAGAACCAGTTCCAGCTTATGCCGCCCGGCCAGAAGAAGGGAAAATATCCCCCAAGAGAAAAACGCAATAGGTGAAGGTGTTATATTGTAAATCTCAGCCAGAATATGAAGATTGAGAACGAAGCAGGCAATCGTCACCATCGCCGCAAGCTCGGTGAAATAGCTGGTTTTGAACCGGTAGGCCACTATCTCGGTCACCGCCCAACCAATAAAGGGAGCTAGGGTTGCCAGCGTCACCTGAAGGGGTGTTGAGAATTCATCCCAGTAGTGATTGAAGAACAGGAAGACAGCGAGGGACAGGGCCACCGCGCCAAGCCCGGACACAAGGCGCATGCCCCAGGACAACCGCGCCTCTCCGTCATTGAGGTCCGTATCGAACGCCGCCGACAAGCGGGAGAGCAACTCGTCATGATAGGCGGAGACGCGACTGGTATCCTCCGCCGGGAGCCGGAGAATGCCCTCTTCCTCCAGTTCTGACAGCTCGTCACGAAAGGCCCTGATCCGGCGCGATCGCCGTTCCGCTTCAAGTTTGTTCACCCTACGCCCCTGATGTTCAGCCTGTCTTACTCGTAAATATAGTGCAAATATATATTTTAAACAATTTAAAAGTTCTTCAGGCGGACGCAAAAGCCTCCTACCGCTTGATCGGCTTGTATTTTATGCGATGGGGTTCGGTCGACTCCTTGCCGAGGCGCTTGCGCTTGTCTTCCTCATAGGCCTCGAAATTGCCTTCGAACCATTCGACATGGCTGTCGCCCTCATAGGCGAGCATATGGGTGGCGACGCGGTCGAGGAACCAGCGGTCATGACTGATGACCACGGCGCAGCCGGCGAATTGCAGCAACGCCTCCTCCAGCGCGCGGAGCGTATCGACATCGAGATCGTTGGTCGGTTCGTCGAGCAGCAGGAAGTTCGAGCCTGATTTCAGCATCTTCGCAAGGTTGACGCGGTTACGCTCGCCGCCCGAGAGCTGGCCGACCTTCTTCTGCTGGTCCGAGCCCTTGAAGTTGAAGCCCGAGACATAGGCGCGGCTGTTGATCTCCTTTTTGCCCAGGGAAATGACCTCGTTGCCTTCGGAGATTTCCTCCCAGACATTCTTGTTGGGATCAAGGCTGTCGCGATCCTGATCAACATAGCCGAGCTGCACCGTCGGCCCGACCTTGAAGCTGCCGCTATCGGGCTCCTCCGCGCCGGTCAGCAGCTTGAACAATGTCGTCTTGCCCGCGCCGTTGGGGCCGATTACGCCAACGATGGCGCCCGCCGGAAGCTTGAAGGAGAGCCCCTCGATCAGCAGCTTGTCGCCGAACGCCTTGGAGACATTCTCCGCCTCGACCACCAGATCGCCGAGCCGCTGTCCCGCCGGGATGTAAATCTGCATATTGTCGGCCTGTTTCGAGTTCTGCTCGGCCAGCAGATCCTCATAGGCGCTGATGCGGGCTTTCGATTTCGTCTGGCGGCCCTTCGGTCCCTGACGGATCCATTCCAGCTCGCGGTCCAGCGTTTTCCGCCGCGCATCCTCCGATTTACCTTCCTGCGCCAGGCGTTTTTCCTTCTGCTCCAGCCAGCTTGAATAATTCCCTTCCCACGGGATGCCGTGGCCGCGATCGAGCTCCAAAATCCAGCCCGCGACGTTATCGAGGAAGTAGCGGTCATGGGTCACGGCCACGACGGTGCCGGAATAGTCATGCAGGAACCGCTCCAGCCAGGCGACGCTCTCGGCATCGAGATGGTTGGTCGGCTCATCCAGCAGCAGCATATCCGGCTGCGACAGCAGCAGGCGGCAAAGCGCAACGCGGCGCCGCTCCCCGCCCGACAGCTTGGCGACATCGGCATTGCCCGGCGGACAGCGCAGCGCATCCATGGCAATCTCCACCTCGCGCTCCAGATCCCAGAGGTTCTGCGCGTCGATCTGCTCCTGCAGCTCGCCCTGCTCGGTGATGAGATCGTTCATCTCGTCATCGGTGAGGTCCTCGCCAAAGCGCGCCGACACCTCGTTGAATTTATCGAGCAGCGCCTTTTTTTCATGCACCCCGTCCATGACATTGCCGAGCACGTCTTTCGCCGCATCCAGCTCCGGCTCCTGCTGGAGATAACCGATCTTGACGCCATCGGCGGCCCAGGCCTCCCCGGTGAATTCCGTCTCGATCCCCGCCATGATTTTGAGCAGCGTCGACTTACCCGAGCCGTTGAGGCCGAGCACGCCGATCTTCGCACCGGGAAAGAAGCTCAGCCGGATGTCTTTCAGCACCTGCTTGCCGCCCGGGTAGGTCTTTGAGAGACCATTCATCACATAAATATACTGATAAGACGCCATAAGAATAACCGCTCCCGCTCACAAGAATTTCATTGCGCCCCTTGTAGCGAAGCGACGGGAATTAAGCAAATGCTGTGATGGGGATGGGGTAGTGAATTTGTTGATTGGAGTAGAAAAACAAATTAAGCTTTACTCGTAACGTTGGGGAATTGAGGTTAAGCGCTAAACCTCAATAAAATTTTCTAATTTTTCCAAGTCGTTAAGTTTAAAAATTGAAATTGATTGGGGGGATTCAATGAGCGATAGACCTGACTTTTTAATCAGCGGAGACGAGGCGCGCCTATTTCCCATACTTGCCGAAACAAGCAAAGAAAAGCGCGTGGCCTCCATATTCTTGGCTGTCCTGACCCAAATTCCGGCTTTGGCAGAAGAAGTTTTTAAAACTGCCGGTATTCGCGTTGGTCAAAGAACAAAAATAGAGACCTATACGGAAGTTGTTCTCAAAGGTGAGACAGACAGCAAATGCCGTCCCGATGGATTGATTGTGGTGAATACGGGCCGCAGTGTTTGGACGGCGCTGGTTGAAGCAAAAATCGGCAGAGCTACACTTGATACGACACAAGTCCAGCGTTACCTGGAGCTAGCGAAAGCAAACAAAATTGACGCCATAGTTACAATATCCAATGAATTTGTAGCACGGGCAGACATATCACCCATTTCGCTGCCGAAAAAAGAACTTAAAAAGGCCGATCTGTATCATTGGTCATGGCCCTGGCTGGCGACGACTTGCGAAATCCTTGACTATCAAAAATCTGTAGAGGATTCGGAGCAAAAATATTTACTGGGACAATTCATTCATTTCCTGGCCCATCCTGCGACAGGCGTTGAACGATTTACCCAAATGGGAAGCCGGTGGAAGGACGTTGTACAGGCCGTCTCGAACAATGAAGCATTGCAAAAAAATGCACCGGAAATAGAAGAAGCGGTTACAAGCTGGTTTGCGGAAGAGAGAGACCTCTGTCTGCATATGTGCAGTCACGTTGGTCGAGAAGTATTCGCATCGATTGAACGAAAGCTTTCCGACGATCCGTCTGCCCGAATAAAGCAGGGGATTTCTGACTTGATAGAGACGCAATCTTTATCCTCCACCATCAGAGTGCCGGATTGTGCGTCCGATATTACTGTTACGGCCGATATTGCCAGAAGAACGGTTTCCGTCTCCATGACATTGAAGGCCCGCGGAGACAGGGTATCAACAAGAGCACGTGTTAACTGGGTTCTCGGGATGTTAAAAGACGATGATGATCGCTTGCTTCTCAGGGCACTATGGCCCGGCAAAGCGGCCTATACCACAAAAGATGTCAATAGCCTGCGATCTGATCCAACTTTGATTCAAAATGATAATCCCGATTCCGTCCCCCGTGGTTTTGAAGTTCTCATCGTCGAGCGGCTTGGTGCGCGCTTTACGGGCCGAAAGACGTTCATTGAAGACCTTGAACGCATTGTTCAGGAGTTTTACGATCTGGTTGGCGTGAACCTGAAAACATGGCAGGCTCCGCCCCCGAAACCTGTCAAATCACGTGACGCCCCTGACCCCGGTGAAATTGAGGAATCTGACCTTGGCCCTGCGGGCGCACTTCCTCAAGAACAGGCGAATTAAGGATTTTAACGAGATTAAAGCACACAGGGATTATTCCCCCTCACCCCACAAATAAATCCGCAGGCAGCATTCCGGTGGTGATGGCGTAGAGCAGCAGCGTCACGGTCAGCACCGAGAGCGAGGTGGTGACGAGGACGGTGGCGGAGGCGCGTTCGACCCAGACGCCGTATTGCTGGGCGATGACGAAGACGTTCGTCGCCGTCGGTAAGCCTGCGAGCAGGACGGCGGTCGTGACCCAGACGGGATCGAAATCGCCGAAGAAGCTTAAACTCAGATACATCAACATCGGATGCACCACGAGGTTGAAGGGCACGATAAAGCCAAGCTCGGGCGGGACGCGCTTGAGCGGGCGGAGCGCCAGCGTCACCCCCATGGCGAAGAGCGCGCAGGGTGCGGCGGCCTGCGCCAGATAGTCGATCAGCCGGGCCACGGGCAGCGGCGGCGTGAATTCCACAATCGCCGCCGCGACGCCGACGATCGTGGCGATGATAAAGGGATGCAGGAAGACTTTTCTGGCGATCTCCAGCATCAGGCGCGCCACATGCCGCTCCTTCCCGCCACTCAGCGCCATCATCGTCGGGGCGATGGTGAAATGCAGGATATTCTCGAAACAGAAGATAAGCGCGAGCGGCACGGCGGCCTCCTCGCCGAAGGTCAGGATGGCGATCCCCGGCCCCATATAGCCGATATTGCCATACGCGCCTGCGAGGCCCTGAATGGTCGCCTCCGGCATCGTCGCCCTCGCGAGCAGCCGGGCGATTGCATAGACCATCAGGAAGATGACGAAGGTGGTCGTGATATTGGTGGTGATAAATTCCCAGCTTGCGAGCTTCTCGATGGGGGTTTTCGAGAGCAGCTTGAAGAACAGGCAGGGCAGCGCGACATAAATGATGAAGGTATTGAGCCAGCCCATGGCCTCGGCGGGCTGTCTGGTGATGCGCGCGGCGAGATAGCCGAGCAGGATCAGCCCGAACAGGGGAAAGACAAGCCCGGCGATTTCAACCATGCAACGCTACCTTTGTCCGCTTTGCCGCCTTTGCGCCCTATTCCGCCGCGAGGGTTTCAACATCGCCGCTCTCGAACCGGGCGAGCAGGCTTTCCCGCTCCGCCTTCGCCGTCTTGAGATGCCGCTCCTTCACATGGCCGAAGCCACGGATATGCTCCGGCACCGAAGCTATCTCGACGGCGAGCGCGAGGGTCTCTGATGTCAGCTTCGCCGCGATCTCCGTCATGGTGCCCTCATATTCGGTAATCAGTGCCCGCTCCAATTTACGCTCTTCCGTCCTGCCGAACGGATCGAGCGGCGTGCCGCGCAAGAACCGGAATTTCGCGAGCAGGCCGAACGCCGTCATCATCCAGGGGCCGAATTCGCGCTTGATCAGATGGCCGGTTTCCGGGTTTTTCTTCGCGAAAATCGGCGGCGCGAGATGGAACTTGAGCTTGAAATCGCCCTCGAACTGGTTGTTCAGCTTTTTCGCAAAACTGCCGTCCGTATAAAGCCGCGCGACTTCATACTCATCCTTATAGGCCATCAGCTTGAAATAGTAGCGCGCCACCGCTTCCGTCAGGGCGGTGGAACCGGGAACCGCTGCGGCCTCCGCCTTTCCGATGGTCTCGACGAGGGTCAGGTAGCGCTTCGCATAGCGGCCATTCTGGTATTTTTTCAGGAAGTCCGCGCGCCGCTCGATGATTTTATCGAGGCTTTCGATTTCCACAACCTCCGCCGAGGCATCGGGCAGGGCGATCTTCTCGACCTTGGCCTGATCCGCCGCCGCCTTGCGGCCCCAGGCGAAGCTGCGCTTGTTGGCCTCGATCGCGATGCCGTTAAGCTCGATCGCCGTCTCGATGGATTTCAAGGATAACGGGATCGTCCCGCGCTGGAACGCGACGCCGAGAAGGAACAGGTTCGCGGCGATGGAATCGCCCATCAGCGCCGTCGCCAGCGTCGTGCTGTCGATAAACTCCGCCTGCTCCCGGCCGAGGCTTTCGCTCAAGAGGCCGGTCAGGCTGTCCCGGTCCATGGCGAGATCGGGCGTCAGCGTGAAGGCCGCGACCGGCACCACATAGTCATTGATGATCGCCTTCGTGCGGCCAAGATCATAGGTTTGCAGGGCTTCCTTGCTGGCGGCGACGACGAGATCGCAGCCGACGACGACATCCGTCTGGCGGCTCGGGATGCGGGTGCCAGCAAGCTCGGACGCGGAATTGGCGATGCGCACATGGCTCATCACCGCGCCGTTCTTCTGCGCGAGGCCCGTCTGGTCGAGGATCGAGGCGCCCTTGCCTTCCACATGCGCCGCCATGCCGAGCAGGGCGCCGACGGTGATCACGCCGGTGCCGCCGATGCCGGTCACCAGAATATTATAGGTGCCGTTGATCGCGGGTGCCGCCGGTTCGGGCAAGCCTGCGGCCGGGTTCATGATATCAATCTCGCTGGAGGTGACTTCCTTCTTCTCGGGCTTTTTAAGGTCGCCGCCCTCGACGGTGACAAAGCTCGGGCAGAAGCCCTTCACGCAGGAGAAATCCTTGTTGCAGCTCGACTGGTCGATCACCCGCTTGCGGCCGAACCCGGTCTCCAGCGGTTTCACGGATACGCAGTTCGAGACCACGCCGCAATCGCCGCAGCCTTCGCAGACCGCCTCGTTGATGAAGGCGCGCTTTGCCGGATCGGGGAAGGTGCCGCGCTTGCGGCGGCGGCGTTTCTCGGCGGCGCAGGTCTGGTCATAGATCAGCGCCGTCACCCCCTCTACCTCGCGCAAGCTCCGCTGCACCTTGTCGAGATCGTCGCGGTGGAAGATCTTCACGCCCGGAGCCCATTTCGTATCGCTGGCGTATTTGTCGGGCTCGTCGGTGACGACAACAACCTGCTTGACCCCTTCGGCATGGACCTGCTGGCTGATCAGCCAGGGGGAGAGCGGCCCGTCGAACGGCTGCCCGCCGGTCATGGCGACGGCATCGTTGAACAGGATCTTGTAAGTGATATTCACATTCGCGGCGCAGGCCGCGCGGATGGCGAGCAGGCCCGAATGATAATAGGTGCCATCGCCGAGATTCTGGAAGATATGTTTTTCGTTGGTAAAGGGCGACTGGCCGATCCAGTTGGCCCCCTCCGCCCCCATATGGGTATAGGTTTCGGTGCGCCGGTTGGGCATATAGACCGCCATGGTGTGACAGCCGATCCCGGCCATGGCGCGGCTTCCCTCCGGCACATTGGTGGAGGAGTTATGCGGACAGCCGGAGCAGAACCACGGCGAGCGGGTGACCGGCGCGGCGGGCATGAAATTGCCGCTCTCGCGCGCCTCGGCAACGCTGATCCCTTCCATCACGCGCTCGGACAGATCACGAAGCTTGAGCCGCGACGCAATCGCCTTTGCCACCAGCGCCGGGGTCAGCTCCCCGTCGGAGGGCAGCAGCATTTCCCCTTCCTCGTCTTCCTTGCCGACCAGCATCGGATGCGCCTCCATCCCGTAGAGGATCTTGGCGATCTGGTCCTCGATCAGGCTGCGCTTTTCCTCAATCACCAGGATTTCATCGAGCCCGACAGCAAATTCCACGAGCCCTTCCGGCTCAAGCGGCCACGGACAGGCGACCTTGTAGACGGAGAGGCCGATTTCCTCGATCTCCTTTTCATGGATACCGAGATCGCCGAGCGCCTGCTCCACATCCAGCCAGGATTTACCGGTGGTCACGATACCGAACCGCCGTTCGCTTGAATCAGTTGTAATCTTGTCGAGCCCGTTGGCCCGCACGAACGCCCTGATCATCGGCAGCTTGTGCCGCATCAGCCGCGTTTCCTGCGCTAGTGAATTGTCCGGCCAGCGGATATGCACGCCATCCTCCGGCGGCTCGATATCCTCCGGGATGACAATATTCACCCGATCGGGGCCGACATAGGCCGTGGCCGAGCTTTCCACCGTATCGGTCAGGCATTTCATGCCCACCCACGCGCCGCTGTAGCGGGACATCGCGATACCATAGAGGCCGTAATCGAGATATTCCTGCACGGTCGCCGGGTTGAGAACCGGGATCATCGCCGCCATCAGGGCCTGCTCGCTCTGATGCGCGACCGTAGAGGATTTCGCCATATGGTCGTCGCCCATCAGGACGAGGACGCCGCCGTTCGCCGACGTACCGGCCATGTTGCCATGCTTGAACACGTCGCCCGAGCGATCAACGCCCGGCCCCTTGCCGTACCAGATGCCGAAGACGCCATCGAAATCGGTCTTGCCGAACATCGGAAGCTGCTGCGTGCCCCAGATACTGGTGGCGGCCAGATCCTCATTCACGCCCGGCTGGAAATGGATATCGTTGTTCTTGAGAAACGGCTTCGCCTTCCACAGGGTCTGGTCATACAGCCCCAGCGGCGAGCCGCGATAGCCCGAAATAAAACCGCCGGTTTTGAGGCCAGCGGCGGCATCGCGCTGACGCTGCATAATCGGAATACGGACGAGCGCCTGCGTCCCGGTGATAAACACCTGGCCCCGCTCCAGCTCATATTTGTCATCCAGGCTGATTGCCGTCAGATCATTCATTACTAATTCTCCCGCGCCCCGGGATTGTTATATGCTCGGCTCCGATCAGACTTCCAGCCATTCTTTTCGAACGTGCTCATTGACCTTCAGTTCATCGGGCGTTCCTTCATATACCATATGCCCATGACCCATGACATACAAGCGGTGTGATATCCGAAGGGCGATCGCGAGTTTCTGCTCGACCAGCAGGATGGAGACGCCGCGCTTGGCAATTTCCGACAGTAGATCGCCGACCTGCGCGACGATCTTGGGCGCGAGTCCTTCCGTCGGTTCATCGATCATGACAAGGTCCGGATCGCCCATCAGGGTGCGGCACATGGTCAGCATCTGCTGCTCTCCCCCCGAAAGGACGCCCGCATCGACATCGGCGCGTTCACGCAGGTTCGGGAACATATCGAACATATCCTCCATCGCCCAGCGGCCCGCCTTCTTCATATCCTTGATGCCCATGATCAGGTTCTGGCGCACGGTCATGCCGGGAAAGACATCGCGGTTTTCCGGAACATAGCCAAGCCCCCTGTGGGCGATCTCATGTTCCCTGAGGCCGGCGATTTCCTCGCCGCGGAAGCGGATGGAACCTTGCGGCGACACCTCGCCCATGATCGCCTTGATGGTGGTCGAGCGCCCCACGCCATTTCGGCCGAGAAGCGAGACGATTTCGCCTTCGCCGACATGAAAATTGACGCCCTGCAGAATATGGCTCTTCCCGTAGAAGGCATGTAAATCCGTTACTTCAAGCATCACTCTTCCGCCTCCGCGCCCAGATAGGCTTCCTGCACCGCCTTTGAATTCCTGATATTCTCCGGCGTGTCGCAGGCAATGATCTCGCCATAGACCAGCACCGAAATCCGGTCGGCAACGTCGAAGACAACGCCCATGTCATGCTCCACCATAACCAGGGTCTTTCCATCCGTAATCTTGCGGATGAGGGCGATCGCCTGGTCGGTTTCGCTATGGCTCATTCCCGCAGTGGGTTCGTCGAGCATGATCACATCGGCACCGCCCGCCGCCGCAATCCCGATTTCGAGCGCCCGCTGCTCCGCATAAGTGAGGACGCCTGCCGGAATGTTGCGCCGCGAGGTGAGGCCGATCTCCTCGATCACCGCCATCGTCCGGGCGTTCAGTTCCGTCTCCCGGTCAACAAGATGCCAGAAGGAATATTTATATTCCCCCACCCACATCAGGCCGCAGCGGACATTCTCGAACACGCTCAGGTTCGGAAAGATATTGGTGACCTGAAAGCTCCGCGACAGCCCTTTGCGGTAGATTTCATAGGGCGGAAGATTGCTGATATCCTCCCCATGCAGGGAAACCGAACCGCCGCTCAAGGGGTAGCGGCCGCTTATCAGGTGAAAAAGCGTCGATTTTCCGGCGCCATTGGGGCCGATGATCGCATGGCGCTCCCCTTCATGGATCGTCAGGTCGACACCGCGGATGATTTCCGTCGGACCGAAACTCTTGCGAAGTCCCTGAAGTTCGATAGCGGCGGTCATGGCGCTCCTCCTTCCGCTGGCGATGGCGGTTTGTTCGCCGTCCCCCACGCATCTCTCAGTTGCGGCAGCTGGGTGCGGGTCAGATATCCACCCACAAACACCAGCGCCACAATGACAATCCACGCAACAACGCCATGGCTGTCAAACTCGATCCCCATGAGGCTCATCGAGGTGTCACCCTCCACGGCGGACCGCATATGATGGATCGTCTCAAGGAAGGCGGCAATCCCCGACAACATGGCGAACGCCGGTATCCCGATGCGTAAATAGGGCAGCACCAGCACTCCCAGCCGCTTCATCCGGTAGGCGGCCGTATGCATCATGATAATCCCGGTCAGGCCCTGCGGCACATACATGACGGTCAGGACGAACAGGACGCCGACATATAGCTGCCAGATGTCCGTATAGTTGCTGAGAATACTCTGCAGCAGTGTGAAGACAACCGCCCCGACGATCGGGCCGATAAAGAACCCCACGCCGCCGATAAAGGCCATCAGCAGCACGGTGCCGGAGGTGAGCGCGTTCAGGTTCTCCTCCGTCACTATCTCGAAGTTCAGGGCAAACAGCCCGCCCGCGATACCCGCGAAAAAACCCGACGCGCAAAAAGAGACGAAGCGCACCTTGCGCTGGCTGTACCCGACAAACTCCGCCCGCTCCGCATTGTCGCGGACGGCATTGGCCATCCGGCCCGCCGGCGTGCGCGAGAAGAGATACATGAGCATGACAGTCACGAAAACCCAGGCGGCGATCAGGTAATAGATATGGATATCCTGACCGAAATTGATGCCCATAAGCTCGGGGCCCGTGGTGCGGTTGCCACTCACCCCT
>JBBDJF010000111.1:0-12220 GCA_040880045.1 Sneathiella sp. | reverse complement strand
GTCCCTACCATACCCCGACCTGTTTCCAGTTTTGCCTCGACAACCGTACCGTGGGCTGAACGGTTGGGGTTGGCGTTCAACTCCAGTAGTTCCGCCTGCAGCAGTATCGCTTCCTGTAGTTTGTCGAGCCCGTCGCCGGTTATTGCGGATACTTCCACATCGAGAACATCACCGCCCATCTCTTCCACGAAGATTTCATGCTGTAGCAATTCCTGGCGGACCTTGCCTGGGTCTGCGGCAGGCTTGTCACATTTATTGATGGCGACGATAATCGGCACCTTGGCGGCTTTGGCGTGCTTTATGGCCTCAATCGTTTGCGGCATCACGCTGTCATCAGCGGCGACCACCAGAATAACAATGTCCGTCACCTGTGCTCCGCGCATCCGCATGGCCGTAAAGGCTTCATGGCCGGGTGTATCAAGGAATGTAATGACTTCACCTGAGGCGAGGGTTACCTGATAAGCACCGATATGCTGTGTAATGCCACCCGCTTCACCAGAGACGACATCCGATTTGCGAAGGGCGTCCAGCAAAGACGTTTTCCCATGGTCAACATGACCCATAACCGCAACAACTGGCGCACGGGGCTGCAGGTCTTCCGGCGCATCCGCAACTTCACCGCCGAGGCCAATTTCCACATCGGATTCAGCAATTCTGCGCGCTTTATGGCCAAGTTCCTCCACGACCAGTTCTGCGGTATCCGCATCAATAGTCTGGTTGGCTGTTGCCATAATACCAAGCTTCATCAACGCCTTGATAACGTCAACAGAGCGTTCCGTCATACGGTTTGCCAGCTCCTGCACGGAAATAACCTCAGGTACGGTTACTTCACGGAAGATTTTCTGTGGCGGATCCGCAGATTGTTGCTGCTTTTTGCGGGCGCGCCGGATGGATGCGAGCGAGCGTTGCTTCGGACCCCGATCATCAAGGGCCTCACCAATGGTCAGGCGGCCTGAGCGTCGCCTCTGTTCATCGGGCTTACGGACGGGAGCAGATTTTTCATCGCCACTGCGTGTATGTTTGGCCGCCTTCTTGCGACCGCCAGCATTATCATCACCAGGTCGATCATCATCAGCCAGGGCGCGCAGGTTTCGCGGAACCGGGGCACTTGCTTCGCGCCGGAGTTCCTCTTCACGCGTTGAGGATTTAACCTTTTCGCGGTGAACGGCGACCTGGGCATTCTTGGTCGCGTCAGCTTCCTCCGTCAGGCGGCGGGCTTCTTCTTCTTCCGCTTTGCGCCGCTCTTCAGGTGAACGACGTTTCGCCGTTTTTACCGGTTCCGCAGGTGCCGGAACCTCTTCCTCTGGCTCTTCGACGGGTTTAAGCTTTTCTTCCTTAGCTTTTGCCTCTTCCTGAATCTTGCGTTCTTCCGCTTCGCGAATGGACTGCTCGCGCGCGCCTGCAAGTGCGGCAGCGCGCGCTGCTTTCTCATCATTTGTCAGGAAAATAGCCGACTCTTTCGTTTCGGCGGCTTTCGGGATTTTTGCGGCCTTGTCTATATTGCTTGTTGCGGGTTTCGCTACATGCAGGGTTTTCTTTGCGCCTGTCGTTGCGGCAGGTGCAATAGTAGCGGCTGGCTTCTGTCCGCCAAGCCCCAGTGTGCTGCGCTTTTTACGCACTTCCACCTGCACGGTCTTGGAGCGACCATGGGTAAAACTCTGACGGACCTGACTATTGCCGCCAGCAGATTTTTTCGCTTCTAACGGTTTATTCAGGCTAAGCGATTTACGCCCATCCTTGTCATTTGTCTCAGTCATTCTTACTCCGACACCTCGGTATTTAACCTGCTTTGGCCCCTGAATTGTGACAGCCGGGAGACCGCAGCCAAAATTTTTCTCGTCAGCGCGCCGGCCGTCAGGCCGGCATGTATAACATTCTCGCGGCCCAGGGCCTGACTTAGTTCAGCTCCGCTGAATATATCCACCAGTGGCAGCGACCCGGCAATCCGCCTGAGTTTCTGCCGACCGTCTTCCGCACCATCCGAAGCCGCGACAAGTAAAGTCGCCTTGCCCGATTTCAGTGCTTTCTCAACCTTCGCGAAGCCGACCGTAACCTGCCCGCCCTTGCGCCCCAGCCCCAACAATGCAAGACATTGCCGGGCTAGTGAACGATCAATTGCTGCGACCAGATCCGCCGGAACATCAACTGCCTGTTTCGCCGCTTTCGCAAACAGTCGCTTTTTCACCGCCAGTTCGACCGCTTCCGCATCACAGCTAACCCAGATGCCCCGGCCCGGTAAATTCATGCCAATATCATGAACCAACTGCCCGTCAGGCGAAACCGCAAAGCGAAGAAGCGCATCTTTTTCCCGTATCTGCCCAGTGGCTATACACCGGCGCTGCGGATCACTCAAGTCTACTTCTCCGTATCCGGTCTCAATCCGTTGGAATTTCTTCCCCGGTTTCTGCGTTGGCGTCACTCTCCTCGTTCTCAAACCAATGCGCCCGCGCCGCCATGACGACCTGATTGGCGTCATCTGCGGACAACCCGAATTCGCGGAGGATGCCGTCTTCTGCACTGATCAATTCATCCCCGGAAAGATCGGCAAGATCATCAAGCTCTTTGACTCCGGCTTCACCTAGGGCAACTATCATGGCGGGAGTCAGAAGCTGTAAATTCACGATGTCGTCACTAACACCCATTTCCAGTCGCTTTTCTTCAAGCTCGGAATTGGTCTGTTCGACATACTCCTGTGCCCGACTGCTCAATTCTGCGGCGATTTCCTCATCGAAACCCTCGATTTCGGCAATCTCGCTGACATCCACATACATGATGTCCTCGACGGAGGTAAATCCTTCCGATGCCAATAGCTGGGCAATCGTCTCGTCAACATCAAGGGCATTTATAAAGTTTTGCGTCCGCTCCGTGAATTCGGCCTGGCGACGGTTGCTTTCCTCTTCCTCAGTCAGGATATCAATATCCCAGCCGGAAAGCTGTGACGCGAGTCGGACGTTCTGCCCACGGCGACCAATGGCGAGCGAGAGCTGATCATCAGGCACGACAACCTCGATGCGGTTGGCGTCTTCGTCCAGAACAACCTTGGCGACTTCCGCCGGGGCCAGTGCATTGACAATAAAGCTTGCCTGGTCAGGCGACCATTGAATGATATCGATTTTCTCGCCTTGCAGTTCGTTGACCACGGCCTGAACGCGTGATCCGCGCATACCCACACAGGCACCGACTGGATCTATGCTCGAATCATTCGAGATCACGGCGATTTTCGCACGGCTTCCGGGGTCGCGGGCAACCGCCTTTACCTCGATGATACCATCGTAGATTTCCGGCACTTCCTGACCGAACAGCTTGGCCATAAATTGTGGATGGCTGCGAGAAAGGAAAATCTGCGGTCCGCGTTGCTCCTGACGTACATCATAGATATAGGCACGGATACGGTCACCCTGGCGAAAGGTTTCGCGCGGGAGCATTTCATCGCGGCGGATAACGGCATCCGCCTTGCCCAGATCAACCGTCACATTGCCATATTCAACGCGCTTGACGATGCCATTGACGATTTCGCCAACGCGATCCTTATATTCCTGATACTGACGTTCACGTTCTGCTTCGCGGACCTTTTGAACGATTACCTGTTTCGCAGTCTGTGCGGCGATACGACCAAAATCGATTGGCGGCAACGGATCTATCAGCAAGTCGCCGACGACAGCGCCTTCTTTTTCGTGTTGGGCATTGGTAGGTGAAATCTGCGTCGATTCATTTTCGACTTCCTCGACAACCTCACGGATGCGCGCAAGGCGGATTTCGCCGGTTCCGCGGTCGATATTGGCGCGAATATCGTTCTCATGGCCATACTTTGCCCGCGCCGCCTTCTGAATAGCCTCTTCCATGGCCTCCAGTACGATGTCGCGATCAATGACCTTCTCTCTTGCAACCGCATCTGCGACTTGCAGCAATTCCAGGCGATTTAAGCTAGCAGCGTTTTCCATGACCAAATGTCCGTCCAAAAAACATGTTTATGAACTTAACCGCTACGTGTGCTCGCAGCGATCAGCTCGTCCGTCAAAATTAATTTTGCCTTTCTCACTTCCGAAAAAGGCAGTTCCAGTCGGTTGCCGTCATCGGCCTGCAGCAGGACGATATCGCCCTTGAGGCCCAACAGTTTTCCGCGATATCGGCGCTGACCTTCAACGGCCTGCTCCAATTCCACTTTTGCTTCAAATCCGGCCCAGCGTTCGAAATCCTTGAGCCGGGTCAATGGCCGGTCAATCCCCGGCGACGAGACTTCCAGATCATAGGCGCCTGATATGGGGTCTTCCACATCCAGCAACGCCGAAACCATCCGGCTAACTTCTGTACAGCCCTCGATCGTCATCGTTCCGTCGGCTCTTTCGGCCATAATCTGAAGCACCTTCTTTTCACTTCCCGTCAGCCGCAAACGCACCAATTCATATCCCATATCGGTAAGGGACGGCGTGATAAGCGTTTCTATTTTGTCGACTGCGCTCAGGGTACTTCTCGCATAACTAGACAAACCATAAAAAAACAGCGGACCAGAGGCCCACCGTTCAAAATGCTCATCCTGACGGTGAGCGAACAGTATGTATTAGCTATATAATAGCTGAGATGCCAGCAAAGCCAAGCCTTTTCTTTGAAAAACGGCTAATGAATATTACCCTAGCAGCGACGAAAACGGTAATAGACAGGGCGCAGTCCTTTTTCGATCGCCTTCATCTCATACCGTGTCGGCGGCCAGTCCGGACTGCGGGTTTGCCAGTCTTCCGGCTTTTCCGCGCACCAGATGAAATCAGTCGATTGCAGCATATGCCAGAGGATCCACGCGCCATAATCGGTATGATCTGTCGCAATACGAAGTTCACTTCCAGTCTTCAGCACCCCGGCGAGAGCCGCAATATTCGACATAGAGACGAATCGCCGCTTGTTATGGCTTGTCTTGGGCCAAGGGTCGGGGAAAAGTATAAAGGCCCGGTCGAGACATGCATCCGGCAGCTTTTCGATTAATAATTCCGCCGCCTCGTTATGCAACCGGACATTCTGCGTTGATTGTTCTTCCAGTTTACCTAACAAGGTCGCCACACCGTTCAGATAAGGCTCACAGCCGATGACGCCGACACCCGGGTTATGGCCTGCTTGCCAGGCGAGATGCTCCCCGCTGCCAAAACCAATCTCAAGCCAGTATTCCTGGCAATTTTCGGGGAACAGGAAAGAAAGATCGATCTGCTCTACGTCAAGCGGGATGGCGAGGTTAGGCAAATTTGTCTCGACCAGACGTTGCTGTCCCTTGCGAAGCGCCTTGCCACGGCGACGCCCATAAAGGATACGCCCTTCCTTCGCCTGCCGGTCAGACATTCCTGAAACCTACGAAAGGGCTGATTTCAGACTATCAACGAGGTCCGTCTTTTCCCATGAGAAGCCGCCGTCCGCATCGGGTTCGCGACCGAAATGACCGTAAGCCGCCGTACGAGCATATATGGGCTTGTTAAGGCCTAGGTGCTCACGAATGCCGCGCGGGCTCAAATCCATAGATTTCATCAATATTTCAGCGAGCCTGTCTTCGTCGACTTTTCCGGTTCCGAACAGATCGACATAAAGGGATAATGGTTTGGAAACACCGATTGCGTAGGACACCTGAATACAGCAACGGTCGGCGAGGCCGGCCGCGACAACATTTTTCGCAAGATAACGGGATGCATAGGCGGCCGAACGGTCAACCTTGGTCGGATCTTTCCCTGAAAAGGCTCCGCCGCCATGTGGCGCGGCACCTCCATAGGTGTCAACGATAATTTTACGTCCTGTCAGGCCGGCATCGCCATCGGGACCTCCGATCACGAATTTACCTGTCGGGTTGACGTAAAATTCCTCTTCCGGGCACATCCATCCTTCAGGGAGCACGTCCATGACATATTTTCGGACAATCTCGCGCACGGCATCGGTATCCAGATCCGGAGTGTGCTGGGTTGAAACAACGACAGAGGTCGCGCGTACCGGTTTGCCATTTTCATATGCCAGCGTCACCTGGCTTTTGGAATCAGGACCAAGTCCTTTTTCGGCACCGCTATGACGGGCATCTGCAAGGGCTTTCAGGATATTATGCGAATAATAAATTGGTGCCGGCATAAGTACGTCAGTCTCATTAACCGCAAAGCCAAACATGATGCCCTGGTCGCCAGCGCCTTCATCCTTGTTGCCTGCCGCATCCACGCCTTGTGCTATATCAACGGACTGGGCATGTAAATACACGTCAACCGCTGCATTTTTCCAGTGAAAGCCGTCTTGTTCGTAGCCGATGTCTTTCACCGCGGCGCGTGCTGTTTCCTCGATCAGGGATTTGGTAATGCTGGCAGGGCCACGCACTTCACCGGCAAGGACGACCCTGTTGGTTGTCGTAAGCGTTTCGCAGGCGACCCGTGAAAAAGGGTCTTCTGAAAGATACAAATCAACAATGCTGTCTGAAATGCGGTCACATACCTTGTCAGGATGTCCTTCAGATACCGATTCACTGGTGAAAAGATAATTATTTGCTGGCACACGAACATCCTTTTAATTCAATTGTTGGCATCCGGTAACTTGCTCTTGAAAATGCAGCAATTACGTGGTTTGAAAACTGCCGCACTCTAGCAAAATCGGTTAGGGGGTCAAGAAAATCTGCGTTCGGAGCTTTTATTTTGGCAAAGAGGCCTCTTTTTCCAACTCTTCGGCGGCCAGCGCCTTGATTACGTCGAAGACTCTTTTCCGGACCTCTAGATTGTCAATCTTATAGTATGCGCGGACAAGTTCCAGCGTTTCGCGCTTTCCGAGGAATTCATGCTCAAATTCATCCACAGGATCTTGAAGGCCGTCACTTTGCAACGCGCTCCTCAAAGGCATTTCTTCAAAGAAAAAAGCTGGTTTGACATCCAGGATGCGACTAAGCTCAAAAAGCCGGCTCGCACCAATCCTGTTGGCGCCGCGTTCATATTTCTGAATCTGTTGGAACGTCAGGTTGAGTTTCTCACCCAGCTTTTGTTGGCTGAGACCCAACAACGTCCGGCGCATCCGGAGTCGGCTTCCTACATGCACATCCACCGGATGATTTGGCATTAAATTCCCTCATACATTTTAGTCGTTAAGGATTAGAAACAAGCGCCCCGTCGCCAAGTCGACCAAACCTTCAAGTTGTTTAAATAAGTATCGTCAAAGAACAATGCTAGTCAAGAAGGCATGCATATGTTTTTCTAATTCCGCCGTCCAAGAATAGTACCCGTTACGATAAATATCAGCACCATCAGAATGGGAAGTGTCTCGCCGTACCGGGCATAGATTGTCCGTTCCGTGATTGGCAGAGGCAATTCACCGTCAATTATGCCCGTTTCATTAAGGGTAAGTTGTTGTTCGACACGGCCAAATGGATCAATGATTGCTGAAATTCCGGTATTGGCGGCGCGGATGACCGGCACTCCTTGTTCAATAGCGCGGGTCCGGGTGGTCGCGAAATGCTGGTAAGGCCCTGAGGTATTACCGAACCATCCGTCATTCGTGACATTGATGATCCATGAGAATGCCGTTTGTGGCGCGACTTCCCACGGAAAGGCAATCTCGTAGCAGATCATTACACGTGCGGGGGGCAGTCCTGGTACAGAGACAACTTTTTTCGCAGCTTTGTCCGGCGTTGCAAAATCCGACATTCTATCCAGGGCAGGAATAATATCTGTTAACCCTGTTGCCATCATTATAGATCGAAATGGCATATACTCTCCATAGGGCACCAGATGCTGCTTGTCGTAAATATCGAGGATATCGCCCCGTTCCCCGAGCACTTGCACGCTGTTCCAATACAGGCCACTTTCGGGATTACGGCGTGGCGCCCCGGTTATTATTGCGCCCTCTGGCGGAACGATCTGGGCCAGCTCCTTTCGCAGGGCTGGCGCCGTCGTCAGATAATAGGGTACCGCTGTTTCCGGCCAGATCAGATAGCGCGGCTTTCCCCCTTCTTCAATTATGCTGAGGGCTACCAGTTTTCGGAGATGATCAAGAAGGAGATCAGGTTTCCATTTATCGATCTGACGAATGTTGGGTTGAACAAGTCGGAGCGCCGCATCCTCGAAATACGCGACGGAGGCCGTAGAAAGACGATAGGTTCCGGCACCGTATAAAACGACAAAAATTCCGGCACATATTATTAAAGAAAGTCCAGTTGTCCGTTTGGGCGTTTCCGTCTCTCCGAGGAGCGCGGGCAGGCTGGCGAGGAAAACGGTGAGAAGGGTTAATCCGTAAATCCCGAAGTATGCTGTTGATTGCAGAACAGGAAGAAATGCGCTCCAGCTATAGCCAACGAGATTCCACGGAAAGCCTGTGAAAAGCACCCCCCGGATATATTCAAAAACGAGCCACAAACCGCTAAATACAAAAATCCGGGCGAGAGATCGTGTGCGGGTGAGATAAGTTGCCAGGGTTGCTCCGCCGGAGAGGATTGCAAGAAAAGCGGGGAGTACGAGAACCGGCAACGGAAGCAAAAGCGCATGGGTTTCAGCGTCGATTGTAAAGGCGACGCCGATCCAGTACAGACCCGCAATAAACTGACCCCAGGCAAACCACCAGCCAGCAAGAAAAGCCTGCTTGCGGGTTGTTACGGAGCTTAAAATCCAGAGAAGACCTGTGAAACTTACAGGTAACAGGAATATCAGGTGGAGCGGCGGCAAGGCTGCCGCGACAGCCAAACCCAGCACAAATGCCAGAAACGATTTCTTAAAAAATGAAAGGTTCGAAATCCAGCAGTTTATGGCTTTCATTCAGCCTCATCCGCGTCGGGAGAGCGTCGATGAATTCGGACCCTCTTCACCTTTCTCGGATCGGCATCGATGATTTCAAAATCAAAACCCGACGAATGGGAAATAATTTCACCGCGCGCCGGTATCTGGCCGGCAAGCTGAAAGACGAGTCCTCCGACAGTATCCACTTCCTCGTCCTCATCTTCAGGTAATAGATCGACCTCGACGAGGGCCTCCAGTTCTTCGATCGACGCGCGGGCGTCGACTTCGAGCATCCCATTGGGTGACACCACGATCAATGGTCCTTCCTGCTCATCATGCTCATCTTCAATGTCACCGACAATTTCCTCGACAAGGTCCTCGATTGTCACCAACCCGTCAATCCCGCCATATTCATCGACTACCGCTGCCATATGAATATGCGTCGCCCGCATTTTGAGCAAAAGGTCGGGAACGGACATAGAGGGGGGCACAAAAAGAATTTCGCGGCGAAATTTTCGCCAGTCTCCATGGTCCTTGTCGCCCCAGAAATTAATCAGGTCCTTGATGTGAAACATGCCGGTGACATTGTCCAGCGTTTCATCGAAGACGGGCATGCGGGAATGGCTTGTTTCCTTGAAGCGTTCCACCACCTGATCCAGCGTCAAGTTCGCGGAAATCGCCTCAATGTCGGCGCGGGGTACCATTACGTCGTTGATACTGAGTTCGCTGAAACTCAGTATATTGGTCAGCATCAGCTTTTCCGACGCGTTGATGGACTGTTCCGGATCGTCATGTTCTTCAATGAGTTCTTCCAGCGTTGAGCGAACGCTCCGTTCTGATTGCTGCCCAATGCCCAATACGCGCTTCAGGATAAATAAAACACCATTTGAAGGTTTTTGCGATGTCGGCTCTTCCGGAGTTTCGGGAAGAACCTCGCTCGACACATTATCGGTCATTGTCAGTCAAGGATCTCCTGTCGTGGCTGGTCAGAAATTTCGTAGGGGTTAGCGATATGTAGGTTTTCCAATATCATGATTTCAAGATTTTCCATCGCTTCTGCCTCATTTTCTTCCATATGGTCAAAACCGGCAAGATGTAAAATGCCATGAGTGATCATATGGGCGATATGATTCAATATATCCTTGTTCTGCGAATTTGCTTCGCGGATCATTGTTTCGCGGGCTATGACGATGTCACCCAACATTAATGGCTCCGACATTTTCACGGCGTCGGCAAGTTCAGACTGATTGAGCGGGGTGTCGGGAAAAGACAGCACGTTTGTTGGCTGGTTCTTACCTCGATAATCCCTGTTAAGCTTCTGAACTCTCTCATCATCAGTGAAAAGAAGGCTTATTTCCACAGTTGGCTTGTCGCTGTGAGCAACGGGTTCCAGTTTAAACTCCCGACTGACTCTATCTAGGGCAACAAGTACGATTTCTTCCGCTTTTTTCTCAATATCGGGGGCAAGTTCATGCCAGGCGAGATCCTGAAAAGTGATAGCAAGGTCGATGGAAAAGGGCAGATCGTTCATCGGCGGGTCAGGATTTGCGTGCTTTAAGGGCGAGCTGCTTTTCCCGGTCATGTTCCCCATAGGCGCGGACAATGCGGGTCACCAGAGGATGGCGCACAACGTCGGATTCTCCGAAATTGATAAAATCCACGCCCTTTACGCCCTGCAAAATATCCACGGCTTCATGCAGCCCGGACCGCATGCCAAGAGGCAGGTCAATCTGGCTCAGGTCGCCGGTGACCGCCATGCGTGAATTCTCGCCCATCCGGGTCAGCAGCATTTTCATCTGCACGGGAGTTGTGTTCTGGGCTTCATCCAGAATGATTGCCGCATTGGAAAGCGTGCGCCCGCGCATGAAGGCGAGGGCGGCGACTTCGATTTCCCCATTTTCAAGACGCTTGACGACTTCCTCCGCTGGCAGCATATCATACAAGGCATCATAGAGCGGCCGAAGGTACGGGTCGATCTTGTCGCGCATATCACCTGGCAGGAAGCCGAGCTTCTCGCCGGCCTCCACTGCAGGGCGCGCCAGTATTAACCGGTCCACCTTATTCTCAATCAGCATGGCAACGGCATTGGCAACAGCGAGATAGGTTTTGCCCGTTCCCGCAGGCCCGAGACCAAATACAAGCTCATGCGTCCGAAGCGATTTTACATAGACGGCCTGATTGGTGGAGCGCGGCGTAATCCGCCGACGCTTGGTTACGATCATTTCCGTCTCACCGGAGACGGACCCGCGACTGCCATCCTGTGCAGGCGCATCGCCCGCCATGCGAATGGCGCCGTCAACCTCACCTTCCGTCACATCCAGGCCTTTCTTCAGGCGCTCGTACAAATCCAGTAGAACAGTCTTTGCCGTCGCCTGCGCCGCTTTGGTGCCCGTGACAGCCATCTTGTTACCGCGTGAGGCAACGGAGACATCCAGCGCCTGTTCAATCCGCGCAAGATAACGGTCATGCTCCCCCACAAGCTGGGCAAGCAGATGATTGTCATCAAATTCGAGAATTATTGCGTTGTTCTTGTCTGTGCCGGGTTTCAGTGTTTTAGAGCTCGTTTGATTTTTTGCCACATTTGTTCCTATGCCGCGTCTGCGACACTACCGGGTTTCAGTTCGCCACGCAGAGAGTTCGCATTCCCCTCTTGTACGATGACAGTTGCAATGCGCCCAATCCGGTGCGCAGGAGAGGGGACGAATACGGACTGCATATAGGGGCTGCGACCAACGATCTGCCCGTCGCGCTTACCTTCGCGTTCCAGCAGGACATCTATTTCCCGCCCGACAAAGGACTGGTTATAGGAGAGTTGCTGCTCATTCAGCAAAGCCTGTAGTTGTGCCAGCCTTTCGGATTTCACCACTTCGTCAATCATCTCTTCCCCCAGCGCCGCTGCGGGTGTTCCGGGGCGCGGGCTGTATTTGAAACTGTAGGCCTGCGCATATTCTACATCCCGGACGAGTTGAAGGGTATCCTCGAAATCCTGATCCGTTTCGCCGGGAAAGCCGACAATAAAATCACCGGAGAGGGCTAAATCCGGTTGGAAATGACGTAGTTTTTCAATAATACGCCGGTAGTCATCCGCTGTATGGCGCCGATTCATTGCCGCCAGAATACGGTCGGATCCGGCCTGAACGGGCAGGTGAAGATAGGGCATCAGGATATCCACGTCGCGATGGGCCCGGCACAATTCCTCCGTCATTTCCAGAGGATGGGACGTGGTATATCGCAATCGTTCCAGACCGTCGACTTCTGCAAGCTTATAGATCAGCCCTGCCAGGCTGACCGGCTTTCCGTCGGCCCCTTCACCGTGGTAGGCATTGACATTCTGGCCGAGCAGCGTGATCTCTCGCGTGCCTCCGGCGATCATGCGTTTGGCTTCCGCGACAATTGCATCGACAGGGCGGGAGAATTCGGCCCCCCGCGTATAAGGAACGACACAGAAGGCGCAGAACTTGTCGCAGCCTTCCTGTACAGTCAGGAAGGCACTCAGATTCGTGTCAATCGCCTCTTTG
>JBBDJF010000110.1:0-12422 GCA_040880045.1 Sneathiella sp. | reverse complement strand
CTCCTGCGGCGAGCGTAGCTCAGTTGGTTAGAGCGCCTGACTGTGGCTCAGGAGGTCGGGGGTTCAAGACCCCTCGCCCGCCCCAAATCAGAAGCCCCGAGGTCGAGAGATTTCGGGGCTTTTTGTTTAATCCCAATCTAGGATGCTTTTCTTGCCCGATCGATCGGATGCTGGTTACGAAACCCGACGGCAATCCGGTTCCAGACATTTATCGTGCTGATCGCAATCGTCAGGTCCATAATTTCCTTTTCGGAAAAATAGTCCTTGAGGGGCTCGAACGCCGCGTCAGGAGCGCCGGTACCTGCGACATTGGTCAAAGCTTCGGTCCATTCCAGCACGGCGCGTTCGCGGTCATCGAAAACGGGGGATTCACGCCAGACGCTGACAAGGTTGATCCATTGCTCGCTCAGGCCGCTTCGCCTTGCTTCCTTGGAATGCATATCAACGCAATAGGCACAGCCATTTATTTGCGAAGCGCGTAACTTGAGCAGGTGAATCAGATGAGGATCAAGACCTGATTGTTTCGCAACGTAATTTTCCAGGCCAAGCACTGCTTGAAAGGCTTCCGGGGACGCTTTGGTGAAATCTAGTCGGGATTGCATGATCATCTCCTTTGTGGGTCAGTTTTTAGATTTGATTTACGCTCGTGAAGGGCAAGAAACCGGCAGCCCCGTTCCACGATTGATCCGTCATCCGTTGCGCTCAGATCTGTAAGGAGGTCAGCGATAGTGACCTTGCGAAGTTCCGCGCGATAGGCCTGTTCCGCACGCAGCATTGCCGCCTTGATGCCGCAGGGTTTGACAAATGTGCTCGTTGGCAAAGGGTTCGGGCCTCGCTGGCGGATTTCCTTGCATCGGAAAGCGGGTTCGGCCCCCTCAACGGCGAGTACGATGTCAAGAAGGGAGATGTTCTCAGGGGGACGGTTGAGGCGATAGCCGCCTTTTGGCCCCGGAACAGTCATGAGTATACCGCGGCTGGACAGCGCCTGAAGATGTTTCAGAAGGTAGCTTGTGGAGACGCCGTGAAATTCCGCCAAAGCGGCCGCAGACAGGACACCACTTTCGGAAAGCCCGCACATCATGGTAACACTGTGAATTGCCTGTTCTATGCCATCGCTGAGTTTCATTCGTGCCTCTCAATAATCATAGATAAAAAATATCCATGATTATTGCAATGTCAAGAAGGTAATTTTATTTAGACAAATTTTGAATTTATTCAGGTGGCACGGTGTTATTCATCTCGCTGTGCGGGTTGCTTTTTCCATTTCCTTCCGATCCAGACTTCCACTTTGCGTCGCCAGTGTCGGATAAGGGGGAAGTCGGCGGAGAGGATGATGAGGCCGAGCGGGATCATCCAGAAGCCGAGGATGGGCAGGAAGCCCAGAATCCCCCCGATGATCAGAGTCCATCCCAATATCAATCGTCCAAGCTTGGTTTTAGGCTTTTTGAGTTGGGGTCTCTTCATGTAGTCCGTAATTTTGAGGTTTCTTCGCGGGCCTTTTCCATATGGCTTCAAAAGATGGCATCTTCAAGGAATGGCGGTTGCCCCGAACTGATTCAATGCCTAATCTCTTTTCCGGTAACCAAAATCAAACGGGGGATGATATGAGCGACGATCTGGCCTATGCAACGGCGACGGAACTACTTGAAGGATACCGGGCAGGAACGATCTCGCCGGTGGAGGCGACAAAGGCGGCGCTTGCCCAGATCGAGAAATACAATGGCGCGCTCAACGCATTTGTGTTGGTGGATGAGGATTATGCGCTGGCTCGCGCAAAGGAATCGGAAGCACGCTGGCAGGCCGGAACGCCGATGGGGCTGGTTGATGGTATCCCGACGACCATCAAGGATATTCTGCTGACGAAAGGCTGGCCGACGTTACGAGGTTCGCTCAGTGTCGATGCCGCGGGCCCGTGGAACGATGATGCGCCCTGTGTTGCCCGCCTGAAAGAGCATGGCGCGGTTATCCTTGGGAAAACAACATCGCCGGAGTTTGGCTGGAAAGGCGTGACGGACAGCCCGCGAACCGGAATTACTAGGAACCCGTGGAACAGGGATATGACACCGGGCGGGTCCAGCGGCGGGGCCTCGGCGGCCTGCGCGGCGGGTATGGGCGTGCTGCATGTCGGGACCGATGGTGGCGGCTCGATCCGCATACCCGCGTCCTTCACCGGTATTTTCGGGATCAAGGCAAGCTATGGTCGTGTGCCTGCCTGGCCGCTCTCACCTTTCGGGAGCGTGGCGCATGTCGGGCCGATGACGCGTACGGTTACGGATGCCGCCCTGATGCTGCGGGTTCTGAGCGGTCCGGACGCGCGGGACTGGACGGCGTTGCCGCCCGTTGATACGGACTATGTCGCGGGACTTGCGGCCTCGATCAAGGGCAAGCGCATCGCCTATAGTCCCGCGCTTGGCTTTGCAACGGTGCATCCGGAAGTGGCGGCCGCAGTCAAGAGGGGCGCCGAGCTATTCGCGGAACTTGGCGCGAATGTTGAGGAGGTGGACCCCGGTTTTGAGAACCCGTTGCCGATTTTCAATGTACTCTGGTGGTCGGGTGCGCGGTTCGCCCTTCGCAATCTGACGGATAAGCAACTTAACGAGCTTGACCCGGGCCTGCGGCGTGTTTTTGAGGAGGCCGCATCCATTACCCTTACCGATTATATGGAAGCGACACAGGCGCGCGGGGAACTCGGTGTGCGGATGAAGCAGTTTCACGAGACCTATGATCTTTTGCTGACGCCGTCTCTTTCCATTCCTGCATTTGAGGTCGGAAAGCTGGCTCCGACGGAGCTGGAGGATGTTGGTGGCTGGGTGGACTGGACGCCGTTCTCCTACCCGTTCAATCTGACACAACAGCCGGCCTGCTCCATTCCCTGCGGCCTGTCATCGGACGGACTGCCCATCGGGTTACAGATTGTCGGACCGATGCAGGATGATGCTGCAGTCCTGAATGCCGCCTATGCGTTTGAGCGCGTATCGCCCGTTGCTTCCGCGCGACCGGACCTTTCAAGGCTTCTGTAAGCAAATGTCACTGCCTACCGAACTGCTCAGCGTAGAGGAAATGTATCAGGCGGATCGCCTCGCCATGGAAGGCGGCGTGGCGGGCGCGGCCCTTATGGAGGCGGCAGGCGAGGGGATAACGACTGAGATACTGAGAAAATGGCCGAGCGGTCGCGCCCTCATTCTATGCGGTCCGGGCAACAATGGCGGGGATGGCTATGTCGTTGCTCGCCTGTTGCAGGAGGCGGGCTGGCACATCGATCTTGTTTCCATTGCCGATCCGGCATTGCTAAAGGGGGATGCCGCACTTATGCGGGATCGGTGGAATGGTCCCATACTCTCCCTTGCCAGGGCGGAAATTGATGGCATAGATCTTGTGGTGGATGCCGTATTCGGGGCCGGATTTTCCCGATTTCTCGACAGTGAGCTCGCTGATTTTCTGGCCCGTATCAAGCGGGCCTTGATCCCGGTGGTCGCTGTGGATATGCCAAGCGGAGTCAATGGGGATACGGGCGCTGTAGATGCCGCTGCCATCCCGGCGGTGATGACTGTCAGCTTCTTTCGTGCCAAGCCTGGGCATTTTCTCTATCCCGGCCAGGCCTATTGCGGGGAACTGAGGATCGTCGATATCGGTATCGACGCGGACTATCTTGAGGAGATCGACCCCGAGACCCACCTGAACGATCCGGAACTCTGGCAGGACGATTTACCGACACTCGCGCCGGAGGTTCATAAATACAGCCGGGGCCATGCGGCGATTGTCGGCGGCGGCGTTGCCTCGACTGGGGCGGCGAGATTGGCGGCGCGCGCGTCGTTGCGTGCCGGGGCAGGGGCTGCAACCGTCGTCAGCCCTCCCTCCGCACTCCTGACTTATGCCTCTGCATTGGAGGCAGTGATGGTCACCTCTATCGCGGAGGGAGCGGACTTCGAAGAATGGCTTCGCGAGCGGCGGATCGGAACTGTCCTCGTCGGTCCGGGCAACGGCGTGACGGAGCGAACGCGGGAATTCACCCGCCTTGCCCTTGAAAGCCACGCGAATGTCGTTATCGATGCGGACGGCCTGACCGTATTCAGGGATGACCCCGACACTCTATTCGCTCTCATTGCGGAAAAGGAGCAGGGAGAGGTGGTGGTTACACCTCATGAGGCGGAGTTCGAGCGTATCTTCTCCCTCGCGGGATCAAAACTGGAACGAGCAAGAACGGCAGCGGCCCTGTCGGGGGCTGTTGTCCTGCTGAAAGGCGCGGACACCGTTATTGCAACACCCGATGAAAAAGCCGTGATCAATTATAATGCCAGCCCTTATCTGGCGACCGCCGGATCGGGGGATGTTCTTGCAGGGCTGATCACGGGATTTTTCTCTGGCGGGATGAGTGCGTTTTCCGCGGCGTCGGCTGCCGCCTGGATCCATGGCGCGGCAGGGGGCCTGATCGGCCCCGGATTGATCGCGGAGGATATCGAAGCGGTTATACCGTCAATTTTACGCAAACTTTGCGGGCAGACATAAAAATGCCTAAAATACGCTGCATTTTTCAACCGTTTATTTACGAATTGCCCGTATTAGTTACGTATAACGGAAAATTTCGGAATTTTATTTTGGGTGAGTACTATGTTTTTCAAGAAGCAAAGTTTGCGGGACCGGATTGCCTCAGGCGATATTTTTTACCGGGGCATGATGTTGAGCCTGCAAGAACAGGCAAAAGTTATTCGTATATCTGATGATGATCAGGGTATTCCGCATGTCCATTATGAGAAAACCGTTCTGCGGACCGGGCATCGGGAACATGCCGGGACAAATGTGCTGGCTCTCGCGATATTCGAACGGGATTTCCACGCGGCATAATTTAATTCTCTTGTGCGACGGTAGCCCAATCTCTGAAAGCGGTTCGTTGCCAATGCCCGTATCTCCTTGCTGAAATACTGTAACCGGCGTTATTTTATCCCGCCGATATCTGCCTTTTCCGTTGTTTATACTTTTCTCGCCCTTTATTGGTAATTCCCCTAGTCAATCCCAGAAATCATATGCTATAGACAGCCGCTCCCGGTTTGGGCGTTTGTAAAATCTGCAGACACCGCCGGGTTTAAATTCAGGATGCGGGTGTGGCGGAATTGGTAGACGCGCTGGTTTTAGGTACCAGTTTCTTATGAAGTGGGGGTTCGATTCCCTCCACCCGCACCATGACATATAAGGAAGCTTTCGGGCTGGCGTTTTCGTCACGGGATGTGATGGAAAGCGTTTATTGCTAAATAAAATATGACGGGCGATCGTTCATGCAAATTACACAAACTAACACTGACGGCCTAAAGCGGGATTTCACAATTGTTGTTGAGGCTGCGGAAATCGACATCAAGGTTACGAGCAAACTGACCGAGGTTGGCGCGGATATCAAGCTTCCGGGGTTTCGCCCGGGCAAGGTGCCGCTTGCCATTTTGCGTCAGCGGTTCGGAAAATCCGTCATGGGCGAAGTGCTTGAACAAACGGTCAATGAGGTAAGCCAGAAGGCGCTGGATGACAACTCCCTGCGTCCGGCACAACAGCCGAAAATCGAAATCACCAAGTTTGATGAAGGTGAGGATCTTGAATTCACGATTGAAGTCGAGATCATGCCGGACTTCAAGCCGATGGATTTTTCCAAGCTGAAACTGGAGAAACTGGTTGCCGAGGTTGAGGAAGACAAGGTTGACGAGGCATTGACGGAAATTGCCGGTCAGCAGAAAAATTTCGTCGCCATCACTGGCAATCGCAAATCGAAGGAGGGCGATGCGCTCTTGATCGATTTCCTCGGCAAGGTTGGCGGGGTCGCCTTTGATGGCGGTTCCGCGGAAAGTCATCAGCTGGAGCTTGGCTCCAATTCCTTTATTCCTGGATTCGAAGAGCAGCTCATCGGCGCGAAGGCTGGTGATGATGTTGAAGTCAAGGTTACCTTCCCGGAGAATTATGGCGCGGAAAATCTTGCGGGCAAGGACGCTGTGTTTGAGGTCAAAGTCCATGAAGTGCGTGAAGCCGCGGATGTTGAGATCAATGATGAGTTCGCCACCAAGCTTGGCCTTGAAAATCTTGATGCCCTGAAAGATGCGGTGCGCAAACAGATCGGGGAGCAGTATAACCAGCTTTCCCGCCAGTCGCTGAAACGCAATATGCTGGACGCTATTGCGGAAGCCCATGATTTCGAGGTTCCGCCCGGAATGAAGGACGGTGAGTTCGAAAATATCTGGAAGCAGTTCGAGCAGGAACTGGAACAGTCCGGTCAGAAGCTGGAAGACCAGGATCAGTCCGAAGAAGAGCTGCGCGAAGAGTATCAGGGTATTGCCGAGCGTCGTGTGCGCCTTGGCCTGTTGCTGGCGGAAGTCGGTCGGATCAACAATATCGAGGTCTCCCAGGATGAGGTCAATCAGGCCATGGTCGCCCAGGCCCGTAACTATCCGGGTCAGGAGCAGATGATTTTCGAGATGTTCCAGAAACGTCCCGAGATGCAGGCGCAGCTTCGTGCGCCGATATTCGAGGATAAGGTCATTGATTTCATCGCCGAGCTGGCGACGGTTACGGAAAAGAAGGTCTCTGTTGACGACCTGATGAAGGATCCGGACGAGGAAGACGCGGCCAAGCCGAAGAAAAAGCCGGCCGCCAAGAAGAAGGCAACGGCTGAAAAGGAGGCACCGAAGAAGGCTCCGCCCAAGAAAGCTGAGGCCAAGAAACCGGCAGCTAAAAAGCCGGCAACGAAGAAATCGGCCGAAAAGAAATAACCCGAATTTCACTGATGTGGATTTACAGTTGCGTTCGTCGCCCCTATATGCTGACGTGGCGCAGCTGCTAAACTTAAGGAAAATCGAGAATGGTTGATGTCATCGACACCTATATGAATAATCTGGTCCCAATGGTGGTGGAGCAGACAGCGCGTGGAGAGCGGTCTTACGACATTTTCTCCCGCCTGTTGAAAGAACGGATTATTTTCGTCACCGGGCAGGTTCAGGATGGCATGGCGGGGCTGATCACCGCGCAGCTTTTGTTTCTGGAAGCGGAAAACCCGAAAAAGCCGATCTACATGTATATCAATTCACCGGGTGGTGTGGTGACTTCAGGTCTCGCCATCTATGATACGATGCAGTATATCAAGCCGGATATCGCGACCGTTTGCATCGGTCAGGCGGCGTCCATGGGATCCTTCCTGTTGACAGCGGGAACCAAGGGCAAGAGATACAGCCTTCCGAACGCCCGGATCATGATCCATCAGCCGTCAGGCGGAGCACAGGGGCAGGCGTCGGATATTGAAATTCAGGCCCGTGAAATACTGAAAGTCCGGGCTCGCCTCAACAAACTCTATGTTGAGCATACGGGACAGCCGCTGGATGTGATTGAAGCCGCGGTGGAGCGGGATAACTTCATGACGGCTGAGGAAGCCAAGGAGTTCGGCCTGGTTGATGAAGTTGTCGTCAAACGCCCCGGTATTGAGGATGAGGACAATAAAAAGTCCAAATAGGCCATTTCACGCGGATATATAATTATTTTCGTAAGGCAGGCGCCTCTGGCGTCTTGTTAACGGAAAGTTGAGTCAAATTCCGTATTATGTCACTTCGGGACGATCATGGCGTTTTGCCGTCCATGATTTCGACAGGGGAAACATTCTTGTTGTCGCCCGCGACGACGATGGCTAATATGCAAAGTCGAACGGACTATTGGAGTATCTATGACCAAATTAAGTGGTGGAGATTCGAAAAATACCTTGTACTGCTCCTTCTGCGGCAAGAGCCAGCATGAAGTAAGAAAGCTGATCGCGGGACCGACTGTGTTCATTTGCGATGAATGCGTTGAGCTGTGCATGGATATTATTCGTGAAGAACACAAAAGCACCCTGGTAAAAACGAGTGACGGCGTTCCGACGCCGATGGAAATCTGCAAGGTTCTGGATGATTACGTTATCGGCCAGTTCCATGCGAAGCGGGTTCTGTCCGTTGCCGTTCATAACCATTACAAGCGGCTACATCACAGTGGCAAGTCGGATGATGTGGAGCTTGCGAAGTCCAATATCCTGCTGATCGGACCGACGGGTTGCGGCAAGACGCTGCTGGCGCAGACGCTGGCGCGTATTCTGGACGTTCCTTTCACCATGGCTGACGCGACGACCCTGACCGAGGCCGGTTATGTCGGTGAGGATGTCGAGAATATTATCCTCAAGCTGCTGCAATCGGCTGACTACAATGTTGAGCGGGCACAGCGCGGCATCGTCTATATTGACGAGGTCGACAAGATCAGCCGCAAATCCGATAACCCGTCGATCACCCGGGACGTATCGGGTGAAGGTGTGCAGCAGGCATTGCTGAAAATCATGGAAGGGACCGTGGCTTCTGTTCCGCCGCAAGGGGGACGCAAGCATCCGCAGCAGGAATTCCTGCAAGTGGATACGACCAATATCCTGTTTATCTGCGGTGGTGCGTTCGCCGGGCTCGACAAGATTATTGGCTCCCGCGGCAAGGATACCTCCATCGGTTTCGGCGCGCCGGTCGAGGCGGAAGAAGATCGCAATGTCGGCGAGACATTGAAGGATGTTGAGCCGGAGGATCTGCTGAAGTTCGGTCTGATCCCGGAATTTGTGGGTCGTCTCCCGGTTGTCGCCACGCTCGAAAATCTGGATGAAGAAGCCCTGATTGAAATCCTGACGACGCCGAAAAACGCGCTGGTCAAGCAGTATCAGCGGCTGTTCGATATGGAAAATATCAATCTGACCTTCACTGAAGACGCCTTGGTGGCGATTGCCAAGAAAGCGATTGTCCGCAAGACTGGCGCCCGCGGCCTTCGGTCGATCATGGAAAATATCCTGCTGGACTCGATGTATGACCTTCCCTCACTCGAAGGGGTTGAGGAAATCGTTATTAATGCCGAGGTGGTTGACGGTGGTACCCAGCCGCTCCATATATATGCTGATAGGAAGGATGCGTCGAGTAGCGCGTAGTCCTTGCCTTGGGGAGGGTAAATTCCTTCCCGTTTTTTTATTTAGTCAGGACCAGCATAAATTTTCCGCCTGTGCGGGCATGCCAGATCGCCGGTCCCAGAAGGCAACATGATGATTGATACACCTCGTACCCAGATTTTCCCGGTTCTTCCGCTCCGCGATATCGTCGTTTTTCCGCATATGATCGTGCCGCTGTTTGTCGGGCGCGATAAATCCGTGCGGGCGCTCGAAGATGTCATGAAGGATGACAAGCAGATCCTTCTCGTGGCGCAGAAAAATGCGAGCCAGGATGATCCGGGCGAAGAGGATATTCATCGTGTCGGAACGATTGCCTCCGTTCTGCAACTGCTGAAGCTGCCCGACGGGACCGTCAAGGTCCTGGTCGAGGGCGGGGAGCGTGCGCGTATCGATGATTTTCTTGCGAACCCCGATTTCTTCCAGGCCCATGCCGAAATTCTGGAAGATAAGGACGCGGATACACCAGAGCTTGAGGCGCTTGCCCGCTCTGTTATTTCCCAGTTTGAACAATATGTGAAGCTGAATCGCAAGATCCCGCCGGAAGTACTGGTGTCACTCAACCAGATCGATGAGCCGTCCAAGCTTGCTGATACAATGGCATCGCATATGGCGCTGAAGATTTCTGAAAAGCAGGAATTGCTGGAAATTGAATCAGCAGCTGAGCGGCTGGAACGGGTGTATGCGCTGATGGAAGACGAGATCGGCGTATTGCAGGTCGAGAAGAAAATCCGCAGCCGGGTCAAGCGTCAGATGGAAAAGACCCAGCGCGAATATTACCTCAATGAGCAGATGAAGGCGATCCAGAAGGAACTTGGCGAAGGCGAAGACGGCCGTGATGAACTGACGGAGCTTGAGGAAAAAATCGCCAAGACGAAGCTGACAAAGGAAGCGCTCGAAAAATGTAATCAGGAGATGAAAAAACTCCGGAACATGAGCCCGATGTCCGCTGAGGCGACGGTTGTTCGAAATTACCTCGACTGGATCACAAGTCTGCCGTGGAACAAGCGGACCCGTGTCAAGAAGGATCTTGTCCGGGCCGAAAAAATCCTGAACGACGACCATTACGGGCTGGAAAAGGTCAAGGAACGTATCCTTGAATATCTTGCCGTGCAGCAGCGGATGAAGAAAATTCGCGGTTCTATCCTGTGTCTTGTCGGACCGCCCGGTGTTGGCAAAACCTCACTCGGTAAATCTGTCGCCAGGGCGACAGGACGGAATTTTGTGCGTGTTGCCTTGGGTGGTGTGCGGGATGAAGCGGAAATCCGTGGTCATCGTCGCACCTATATCGGCTCCATGCCGGGCAAGGTCATCCAGTCAATGAAGAAGGCGAAATCCAGCAATCCGCTTTTCCTCTTCGACGAGATCGATAAGCTCGGTAATGACTTCCGCGGCGATCCGTCCTCGGCGCTGCTTGAAGTGCTTGATCCGGAACAAAATACAACTTTTGCCGATCATTATCTTGAGGTTGAATTTGACCTTTCCGAAGTGATGTTCATTTGTACGGCGAACTCGCTGAATATGCCGGGACCGCTGCGCGACCGGATGGAGATCATTCATCTGTCGGGTTATACCGAAGATGAGAAGGTTGAGATTGCCAAGCGCCATCTTGTTGAAAAGCAGATGAAGGCCCACGGCTTGAAAAAAAGCGAATGGTCGATTACCGATGACGCGATCCGCGACCTTATCCGTTACTATGCCCGCGAAGCCGGCGTTCGTAATCTGGAGCGGGAAATCGCAAAACTTTGCCGGAAGTCGATCAAGCAGATCATTACCGATGGTATCAAGTCGGTGGCGATCACGTCTGATAATCTCAAGGATTACTCCGGTGTTCGGAAGTATCGCTTCGGCGAAGTAGAGGAAACCGATCAGGTTGGCCTCACGACGGGTTTGGCCTGGACCGAAGTGGGCGGTGAGTTGCTCACGATCGAGGCCGTCAAGCTCTATGGCAAGGGCCGGATGCAGATCACAGGCAAGCTCGGCGATGTTATGCAGGAATCCGTTCAGGCCGCGAAAAGCTATGTGCAGTCGCGCTGCCTTGAAATGGGCGTGAAGCCAACGGATTTCGACAAGCATGATATCCATGTCCATGTACCGGAAGGGGCAACGCCGAAAGATGGCCCGTCCGCCGGGGTGGCGATGGTTACCTCGATCATTTCGGTCCTGACGAATATTCCGGTGAGGAAGGATATTGCCATGACAGGTGAAGTCACCTTGCGTGGCCGGGTTTTGCCAATCGGCGGCCTGAAGGAGAAGCTGCTGGCCGCCCTTCGTGGTGGTATCAAGACAGTCATGATTCCGAAAGAGAACGAGAAGGATTTGGCGGAAATTCCCGACAATGTGAAAGAAGGGCTTAAGATTATTCCTGTTTCCGAAGTTTCGGAAGTGCTGAAACACGCACTGACGAAGCCACTTGTTCCCTTGAACTGGAGTGAGGAGGAGCTGGCGAAGGAGCTTGCCGGTGCGTCGGCTCAGCGAAAAGCTGAGGATGGTGTAACAACCCACTGACTTTAATCAAAAACCGGGTCAAAACCGCAGAAAAGTTGGGGATATCTTGATTTTTCCCTTTGACCCGGCGGCGGCGACAAACTAGTATGCCACCGTCTTAAACGAATTTATTGATAAGATATGTTCAAGTCTAAATTGAAGGGGGCTTATAGTGAATAAGAATGATCTCGTTGCCGCAGTTGCTGACATTTCAGGTCTGGGGAAAGCAGAAGCAGGGAAAAGTGTCGATGCGGTTCTCGAAGCGGTTTCCAGCGCTCTAAGTGGCGGTGACGAAGTGCGCTTGGTCGGCTTTGGTACGTTCAGCGTTGCTGACCGCAAAGCCTCCGAAGGCCGCAATCCTCGCACCGGTGAAACAATCAAGATTCCGGCTTCCAAACAGCCGAAATTCAAAGCTGGTAAAGCCTTGAAGGACTCGGTCAACAAGTAACCCAAGCGGTTACAATAGAATATGAAAGCCAGATTCAATTTTTTGGATCTGGCTTCGTCTTTTTTGCTTCCCATCGCCGGTGTTGATTGATATACACGGGCTCGCTTGGATTTGGGTGATTAGCTCAGCTGGTTAGAGCATCTCGTTTACACCGAGAGGGTCGGGAGTTCGAATCTCTCATCACCCACCATTTCCTCGGAAAACGCCTTCGATAAACCGTTGTCGCGTAAACGACGGCTTCCCCGGTTTCCGTAGCGGTGCATACTTAACATAGAGATCTGATGCCGCCGAAGCCTGGGGATAATTCGGGTGACGACAAGGCGATTCACCTGTCTGGCCAATGTGTCATTTTTCGAAATTCCGGCATTTTTCAGGGCCCGGACATGGTTAGGAAATTAATTCTGAAAAACCGTTTATGCTGCTTGACAGGGCCGTTCGGGTCAAATACAAAACAGCGTCTCTGCGGGGGTGTAGCTCAGTTGGTTAGAGCGCCGGCCTGTCACGCCGGAGGTCGCGGGTTCGAGC
>JBBDJF010000109.1:0-2154 GCA_040880045.1 Sneathiella sp. | reverse complement strand
TCGTCAGGCTCATAACCTGAAGGTCGCAGGTTCAAATCCTGCCCCCGCAACCAATAATATCAACGGCTTAAGTGGAAACGCTTGAGCCGTTTTTTGTTCGCCGGAAGCATATAGGCTTGCTTTCAAGAATTGGATAAATAAAAAATAGTTTGCTTGATTGTGCAGATTTGACTCTAGGTTTGGAAAAGTTCGAAAATGGGCTGCTACAGGCCAGCCAGATGACTAAGATCAAGAACAGATTCCACGTGGAATTTTTGACCGCGATAATGACTATCGCTTTGATCTCTTAGCAAGCTATCGCAAAAGAATATGTCGTCGAAGACTCTACGGTTGAAACATATGAGTGCAATATCAAATCTATACTGCGTCCTTACGCCACAACGAAATGACCAGCCCGGCGATCACCAGGGCCGCCCCGATCAGGTCCTGAAGGGAGAGGGGTTGGGCGATGAAGATTGCGCCCAGTACGGCCGCGACGACCGGGCTCAAGCCCAAGAATACAGTAACGTTCGAGGCAGGGATATGCGATAGCGCAAAAAGCCAGCAAAAATAGCCGACGGCACTTGAAAAGCCGATAAACAGAAGAATAAGCCAAGTATTCATCGAAAAACCCGGCAAGGCGTCGATCATACCTTCCATGATGGCGAGGCCAAACAGGAAGACAACGGCGGACCCCATCGCCATCGTGCTGATTTGTAATGTGGGATAACGCGGCATGTAGGCGCTGAAGAGAACGGAGCAGAGAGCCCCGATCAGGGCGCTTGATAAGGCTGCCCCGATGCCAAGCCAGCCAGTCGCGTTGATTTCCCCCGTAAAGGCACTGGCGCCGACGGCAAAACTGACGCCTGCAAGGGTGAGTAAAATGCCGATCAGCTTGCGGTATGTAAAGGTCTCACGTCCGAGCAGAATTGCAATAGCCATCGTCAGGAGAGGTAGGCTGGCAAATATCAGAACGGCCAACCCTGCCGCGATATAGATGACCGAGAAGTTCAACAGGATGATCAGGACAGCAAACTGGAAAACACCGAACAACACGATCCCTGTCATCGCCCGCGGTGTAACACCAATCCAGGTAATTCGCAGGGCAAGCGGCAGGAGCAGCAATACGCCAACCAGGTAGCGGATAAATGCAATGGTTATTGGGCCGATGTCCCCGACAATCGATCCAGTCGCAACAGTTGCCGCGCCGACCATAACCCCACTGCCAGCGGCGGCAATTAACGCGAGCTGTTCTCGCGTCATAATTTCAGGTCCCAGTTTTGCCCGACAAGATCCTGGCCGAAGCTGTGATGGGGCTCTTCATCTGTGAGCTTGAAGCCTGCTTCCTCGTAGATATGGATGGCTGCATGGAGAATACTGTTGGTCCAGAGTGAGAGCGTTTGATAGCGCTTGCGACGGGCAAAGGTGACGCATTCCTCGACGAGTTTGCGGCCCACACCGAGGCCGCGGGCGGTCGGCTCAACATAAAGCAATCGCAGTTGCGCTGTCACGTCGTCCTTCTTCATCAGGAACACTGACCCCAGAACATCGCCATTTCTCTCGGCTATCCAGCAATGCTCATATGCAGGGTCATGCTCTTGCAGGAAATCGCCAGCGACCTTGGCTACCAACCCTTCAAAACTCTCGTCAAATGCGTATTCCGTCGCATATAGCGCACCGTGACGGTGAATAACCCATCCAATATCTCCGGGGCGATGTGCGCGGATAAAAACAGGAGCAGGCTTCTCCGGTTCAGTGTCCAGGATCGAGAGAATTACCTTCATGGCCTCAACGAGGCGAGCCTGAACCTGATCCGAGAGAGGGGCGAGTATCGCGGCAACCTCATCACGGGAAGCTTTGACATAAGGCGCGAATACGCGCCGACCTTCCTTGGTTAATTCGAGAACGCGCTGTCGACCATCTGTTTTGCTTCGGACTGTATGCAGTAATCCGGCTGTTTTGAACTTTTTAAGCAGGCGGCTGAGATATGCCGGATCAAGGGACAGGCTCTTTACCAGATCGCCAGCCGTCAGTTTCTCACCGAAGTTAAGTTCATAGAGGATACGCATCTCGGTCAAAGAAAAGGGGCTTTTGAGAAGCCCTTCATTAAGGGCGCCCACCTGTTTGGTATAAAATCGATTGAATTCCCTGATTGCGTCGATGCGACTTTCGGAA
>JBBDJF010000108.1:0-2206 GCA_040880045.1 Sneathiella sp. | reverse complement strand
ATCCGGGGACATTTCTTTTGTCAGCAGATACTGTTGTCGCCGTGGGCCGCCGCACACTTGGAAAAGCCGCAACAGAAGACGAAGCACGCACATTTCTTAAATTCCTTTCCGGTCGGCGGCATCAGGTGCATACCGGAATCACGCTGGTCACGCCGACAGCAAGTATCATTTCACGCATTGTCAGCACTGCAGTTATATTCAAGCCACTCGATCAGGCGGAAATTCGCACCTATCTCGCATGCGATGAATGGCAGGGAAAGGCAGGCGGGTACGCCATTCAAGGGCGCGCCGCCGCTTTTGTTCGCCAAATACAAGGCTCATACAGCAATGTCGTCGGCCTGCCACTTTTTGAGGTCTGCAATCTATTGCGCGGTAATGGCTATCCGCTCTGGATGGACGAGACCAGATGAAAACGGTCCTACTGATTGAGGACGGACCGTTCGAGACACGGGGCGCCCTTCTAAACGATGATACAGTCGTAGAGTTGCAGATAGAGCGCCCCGGAAATATCTCCCGCGTCGGTCGCTTTTACTTTGGCCGGGTGTCAAAACTTCTTCCGGATATGAATATCGCTTTTGTCGATATCGGGGAAAAGGATGATGGCTTTCTTCAGTTGAGCGACCTCCAGACAACTGCCACAAACCTCAACCGGGCCATAACTGAGGGAGAAAGGCTGCTCTTGCAAGTGATCAAGGACGCGAAAGGTGACAAAGGGCCGCAACTTGGTAACCGCTTCGCGCTCCATGGCCCGAACCTCATCTATAGGCCCGCGGGCAAAGGATTAACCCTCTCTAAAAATATAAAGAAGCCAGCGGATCGACACCGGCTCGAAAAACTGCTTGGAGATTTTACCAATGATGCTGGGATCACAGTAAGAACTACCGCATACAATGCCTCCGAAGCTCTCCTCTTGGCAGAAATGCAGTCCCTGATGTCGGAATGGGGGGGAGTTCAGACACAACAAAAAGCATCAGAGAAATCGCGCCCTGTCGGACGATCGGAGACACCTCTTACCCGAATCCTGCAGACTTTGTTCGCCGGCAATACAGATCTGGTCGTCAATAATGCTTCGGCGCTCAATGAGACTAAAAAATTCATGGCCCATCGATTGCCCGGCATAGAGACGGAGATAAAACTCTGGGACCAACAAGCACCGCTTTTTGAGGCAATGGGCGTCAATGCCGCAATGGATCTGGCTCTGCAAAAGCGGGTCCCGCTCAAGTCCGGCGGGAATATCACTCTGGAACCAACAGAGGCAGCAATCATTATTGATGTTAACTCTGCCACACATACAAGCCGGGATGGGAGACGATCGGCTGCTCTGTCGGTAAACCTGGAAGCCGCAGCAGAAGTCTGCCGCCAAATCCGACTTCGCAACTATAGCGGCACAATTATCATCGATTTTATTCAGATGACTGGCAAAGGCGAAGCGAAGGAACTCTCCACCGTCCTGCAATCCCTGCTCGATCACGACCCCATGTCCACGCGTATGATCGGTATGACAGAAATCGGATTGATGCAGATAACGAGAAAGCGCACCCGGCCGCAGTTGAGCGATATAATGCGTGAGCGGTGTTCCCGTTGCGATAGTGATGGCCTGGTTTCAAATAACACGACAGTATTGGCCGATCTTTTCCGTAAGCTTCAAATGGAAGTCCAGTTTTCACGTAGCGCCGAGCTTCGCATCCAATCCGGGACTGAACTTGCATTGAGCCTAGAACGTCATAAAGCTATGCTGGAAAAGGAGCTTGCAAGACCGGTTTCCATTTCGGTTGACGCAACGCTTTTCGAAAATGAATACAAGATAAACTAGGAAATACGATGGACAAAAAATCTCCGGCAAAGCCCTGCCCGCAATGCGGCAAAGCGGCCGTGGTTAAATTCCGGCCCTTTTGCTCCGCTCGCTGCAAACAGGTTGATCTCGGAAAATGGTTCAACGAAGCATATGTTATCCCGGGTGAGGAAACCATTCCAGCCAACGACGAGGAGTCGGATTAAGGCTCCGTTTCCAGCCGCTTAAGCCGCAAATTTTACAGTGAAATTCCGGATGCCGACTTTTGCGCTTTTTTACTCCAAGACCTCTGGACAGCCCGGAATATTTCTTTTATAAACCTGCTTCCTCGCCCACGCGGCAAAGCGTGCATCGCGACAAGCCCAGGTAGCTCAGTTGGTAGAGCAGCGGACTGAAAATCCGCGTGTCGGTGGT
>JBBDJF010000107.1:0-13257 GCA_040880045.1 Sneathiella sp. | reverse complement strand
TTTAATGTATTAAGGGCCCGCGAGAGATTTTCAGGGGTCATCCCCAGAAGTGATGCCAGCGTTCGCTTGTCATAGGGAAGCGACAGGTTCCCGTTGCCGCCCTGGTCGTTATGATAACGGAGCAAGCGGTTTGCCAGCCGCTCAACTCCCGTCCGCAGCTTCAGGTTTTTATGATCCTTGACAACAGCCCGATAGCAGTTTGCCAGTTCCCGAATGATAGCGGCGGCAAATGCCCTGTCCTGATCCATTGCTGCGAGGATATCCTCCGCAGGGATCATCAATATTCGGGACCGCTGGCATGTCCTTGCCGACATAAGGTAGGGGGCATCTTTTAAGACAGCCGCCAGAATAAAGGTTCCGACGGGTGAAACCATGGCCAAGGATGTTTCCCGGCCATTTGCACTGGCAAATAACTCAACGCCGCCCTCGACAACGACATAGAGGAAGTCGGCGGGATCTCCTTCCTCGATCAAAACCACATGATCCGGAAAGGTCTGAAAATAGGCAGCCTTTACGATTGAATCGAATGTCGCCTCTTCCATGGTTTGAAAAAGGTGGATAGATCGAACCTCTGGCAAATCAGCAGATCGCATAAGTCTTCCAATTGATAAATATCAAGAATGACCTTACCTAATTTTTGGCGGAATTTCCATTAATTTAGATACTTTATTTAACATACCCGGAATGCTGGCCTGTCATTTTTATTCGCAGGTCTTGTTTCTGCACGAAATACATTTCCCGTTGATTAGAATCAATCCTCTCTATTTGAGACCGTGATCAATTTCCTCCAGAATATTAACATTAGCAGAAATTCGTCCGTCGAGGGGGTTGAACGTATGAATAGCACAAGCATGAGTGCCGCTGACCAGAAGAGAGCCTTGACGGCCAGTACCCTCTCTTTCACCGTGTGTTTTGCGGTCTGGACAATCTTTTCGATTATCGGCGTCAGGATCAAGTCAGAATTGGGTTTGACGGATACTCAATTTGGCGTCTTGGTGGCGACCCCGATCCTGACAGGATCGGTGAGTCGGATTTTCCTCGGCATCTGGGCCGACCAGTATGGCGGACGTATCGTCTACACGCTGCAAATGCTGCTCACGGCTTTTGCTGCCTATCTCCTGACCCTGGTGTCAACATATGAAATGTTTCTTGTCGCTGCCCTTGGCGTTGGCCTTGCGGGGGGCAGTTTCGCTGTCGGCGTCGCCTATGTCGCCAAATGGTACCCGAAAGAAAAACAGGGAACTGCACTCGGCATTTTCGGCATGGGGAACGTCGGCGCGGCGGTGACCAACTTCGGTGCACCGTTCCTGCTCATTCTGGTTGGCGGGCAATGGCAAGGCGTGGCGCAGATTTACGCCGTCGTGATAGCGATCACCGCAGTACTTTTTTTCCTGTTTACCAAGGAAGACCCCGACGTTGCCGCGCGCAAAAAGGCGGGCGTCAAGCATGCGTCTTTCCTTGAACAGCTGGAGCCCTTGAAGCAACAGCAGGTATGGCGTTTTTCCTTATATTATTTCTTTGTCTTCGGCGCCTTTGTCGCCCTCGCTCTTTGGCTGCCGCGCTATTATGTAGGTGCCTATGGCCTAGATCTTAAGACAGCCGGCATGCTGGCGGCGGCTTATGCGCTACCCGGTTCGATCTTCCGCGCGCTCGGCGGCTGGATGTCCGACAAATGGGGGGCCCGGTCCGTCATGTACTGGACGTTTATTGCCAGTGTCGCCTGCACCTTTTTCCTGTCCTACCCTTCAACAGATTACACGGTCGCCGGCATTGAAGGGCCGATCAGTTTCAATATCACCATTCCGCTTTGGCTGTTTGTTGTACTGACAATTATCCTCGGCTTTTTTATGTCCCTCGGCAAGGCCGCCGTCTACAAGCATATCCCTACCTATTATCCCGGACATGTGGGTTCGGTCGGCGGCATCGTTGGCCTAATTGGCGGGCTTGGCGGTTTCTTCCTGCCCATCACATTCGGCTTCATGAATGATGTTACCGGGGTTTGGACAAGTTGCTTCATGCTGCTGACCATCATTATCGCGATCGCGCTGACCTGGATGCATTTCGCCGTATTGCGTCTGGAGAAGCAACGGACACCGGAACTGCGCGGGCCGCGCAATTTGCCGGAGTTGGAAGGCCTGCATGAATAGGGGAAACAACCGCAACTTCGGTCGAGACGTATGTCCCGCGCGGACGGAGGATATAAAAAGTGTCTGATTTAAAAGCATATGATTTAAGAGGCTGGGATCCGGATAACGAGACCCAGTGGGAAAGCAAGGGAAAATCCATCGCCACCCGCAACCTGTGGATTTCCATTCCCGCTTTGCTCTGTGGTTTTGCGGTCTGGCTTTACTGGGGCATCATCACTGTACAGATGATTAATCTTGGCTTCCCGTTCGAACGGCATGAGCTGTTCACCCTGACTGCCATAGCTGGCCTTTCGGGGGCCACCTTGCGTATCCCAAGCGCTTTCTTTATCCGGATTGCCGGCGGGCGCTACACGATTTTCTTTACGACGACGCTGCTCATCATTCCGGCGCTCGGTACAGGGGTGTTGCTGCAGGATCCGAACTCTACGCTCTGGCAGTTTCAAATCATGGCGTTGCTCAGCGGTTTTGGAGGCGGCAATTTCGCTTCTTCCATGTCCAATATCAGCTTCTTCTATCCGAAGAAAATCCAGGGTTATGCGCTTGGGATGAACGCGGGACTCGGGAATTTCGGCGTGACGACCATGCAGATCCTGGTTCCATTGGTCATGACGTTCGGTCTTTTCGGCGGCGATCCGATGATCCTGAAAACCACATCCGGAACCCTGATCGGGAAAATCCCTGCTGGAACGGAAACCTATATCCAGAATGCCGGGTATGTCTGGTTGCTATTTTTGGTGCCGCTCGCCATCGCCACCTGGTTTGGTATGAACAATATTCGCGACGAACATGTCTCGCCCGACGCCAGTTCAGCCATCGGCGCCTTCCTGAAAATCAGTGGCATGCTCTTGATCGGGCTTGTCGCGACCATCATCGGGCTGTGGTTGATGCTGCCGGAGAATGTCGGCGGGTCGGGCTTGCTGCTCTCCAAATATATTGTCCTCCCGGTGATCATCTGTCTGACCCTTGGTTGCATGAAACTCATTCCAGGAAAAACCCAGACTAACCTTAAACGCCAGTTCAGGATTTTTGGCAACAAGCATACCTGGTCGATGACGGTGATCTATACGATGACCTTCGGAAGTTTCATCGGCTTTTCTGCGGCGCTTCCGCTGGCGATCAAGGTCGTGTTCGGCTTCCAGCATGGCATGGTTGACGGTGTGATGGATCACAGCATCGTTAATCCAAACGGACCTAGCGCCCTGATGTATGCCTGGATGGGGCCCTTTATTGGCGCACTGATCCGGCCCATCGGCGGCAAGCTTGCGGATAAATTTGGCGGCGCGCTGGTCACCCAGATCATCAGCATCATCATGGTCCTGTCAGCGCTCGGCGTTGCCTATTTCATGAAGATGGCCTACGGATCGATGACGCCGGAAACCTATTTCTTCCCCTTCCTGATCCTGTTCATTCTTTTGTTCGCTGCGACCGGGATTGGTAACGGATCGACGTTCCGGACGATCGCCGTCGTGTTTGACAAGGAGCAGGCTGGACCGGTGCTCGGCTGGACGTCAGCGATTGCCGCCTATGGCGCCTTCTGGATCCCGCAGGTCTTCGGCGAGCAGATCCAGGCGACGACACCGGAATATGCGCTCTATGGTTTTGCCATATTTTATGGGCTTTGCATCCTGATTAACTGGTGGTTCTACCTTCGCAAGAACGCGTATGTGAAGAATCCCTGAAATATCGACTTTGGGAGAATTTTGATGAGTAACCTGATAGACAGGCTTAATTATTTCACCGCCAGCCCGGAGAAGTTCGCGGGCGGACACGGTATCACGACCGAGGAAAACCGGGACTGGGAGCATGCCTATCGCGGACGCTGGGCGCATGACAAGGTCGTCCGCTCGACCCATGGCGTGAACTGCACGGGGTCCTGTTCGTGGAAGATCTACGTCAAGAACGGTCTTGTTACCTGGGAAACCCAGTATACTGACTACCCGCGAACGAGGCCGGATCTACCGAACCATGAACCGCGTGGATGCTCGCGAGGGGCAAGCTACAGCTGGTACCTCTATAGCGCCGCGCGTCTCAAATACCCGCTTATCCGAAGCCGACTGATCAAACTCTGGCGGCAGGCGAAAAAGGCGCATGCCGATCCTGTTGATGCGTGGGCGAGTATCGCCTCCGATCCCGAAAAAATGCGTGAATACAAGGAAATACGCGGTCGTGGCGGATTCGTCCGCGCCGACTGGGACGAAGCGAACGAAATCATCGCAGCGGCGAATATCTACACCGCAAAAACCTACGGACCTGACCGTGTCATCGGATTTTCGCCGATCCCGGCAATGTCGATGGTTTCCTACGCCGCCGGCAGTCGCTACCTGTCCCTGATCGGCGGCGTCTGTATGAGTTTCTATGATTGGTACTGCGACCTGCCGCCAAGCTCGCCGCAGACATGGGGCGAGCAGACAGATGTTCCGGAAAGCGCCGATTGGTACAACTCAGGCTATATTATTGCCTGGGGATCGAACGTCCCGCAGACACGTACGCCCGACGCGCATTTTTTCACCGAGGTTCGTTACAAGGGAACCAAGACCGTTTCGGTGACGCCGGATTATTCGGAAGTCGCCAAGCTGACAGACCTTTGGCTGAACCCGCGGCAGGGGACAGACAGTGCCATGGCCATGGCCATGGGGCATGTCATCCTGAAGGAGTTTCACCTGTCAGGAAAGTCGAGCTATTTCCGCGATTATTGCCAGCAATATACGGACATGCCCTTCCTTGTCCGGCTCGATAAGCAGGGCGAGCGCTATGTCGCCGGACGAACCTTGCGGGCGAGCGAGCTCACCGACCATCTTGGCGAGAGTGAAAATACCGAATGGAAGCCCGTTCTTTTCGACAGCAAGTCAAAAAGCCTTAAAGTTCCAAATGGCACCGTCGGATCAAGATGGGATAAAAACGCCAAATGGAATTTGGAGATGAAGGATGAGCGTGATGGAAGCGATATCTCCCCTGAATTGACCTTTATCGACGACAAGGACGAGGTGGTCACCGTCGGCTTTCCGTATTTCGGCAATCTGGAAAACGAACAGCCGATATTCAGCCATTCCGATCATGAGGGCATTCTCGACCGGAATGTGCCGGTAAAGAAAGTAATGACGACGGACGGCGAGGTGCTGGTCGCCACCGTGTTCGATCTGATGGTGGCGAACTACGGGATCGACCGCGGCCTCGGCGGCGCAAATGTCGCGAAATCCTTCGATGAAGACATACCCTACACGCCCGCATGGCAGGAACGCTTCACCGGCGTTAAGGCCACAAAGGTCATCAAGGTGGCCCGTGAGTTCGCCGACAATGCGGACAAGACCCGTGGCCGTTCGATGGTCATTCTCGGGGCTGGCGTTAATCACTGGTATCATATGGACATGATCTATCGCGGGATTATGAACATGCTGATCATGTGCGGTTGCATTGGGCAATCCGGCGGCGGGTGGTCGCATTATGTGGGTCAGGAGAAGCTGCGGCCGCAAACCGGCTGGCAACCGCTGGCCTTCGGTCTCGACTGGACGCGCCCGCCAAGGCACATGAATTCCACAAGCTTTTTCTATAGCAATTCTGATCAGTGGCGGTACGAAAAGCTTCAACTGGACGAGATCCTGTCGCCGACAGCAGACAAGGAGAAATGGAAAAACCTGTCGCTGATCGACTGCAATGTCCGCTCTGAGCGGATGGGCTGGCTTCCCTCGGCGCCGCAACTGGATCAGAACCCTCTGGAACTCTCGCGGGAGGCGGTCGCAGCCGGAATTTCAGGCGCTGATCACGTCGTGAATAAACTGAAATCCGGCGATCTGCAATTCTCCTGTGAGGATCCGGACAGTCCGAAAAATTTTCCGCGAAATCTTTTCATATGGCGCTCCAACCTGCTGGGTTCCTCGGGCAAGGGGCACGAATATATGCTCAAGCATCTCCTTGGCACTAATCACGGTGTGCTCGGCAAGGAACTCGGGGATGATGGCGCGCAAAAACCCTCTGAGGTCGTCTGGCACGATGAGGCACCGGAAGGAAAGCTCGACCTGGTCGTCACACTCGATTTCCGGATGTCAACGACCTGCATCTATTCCGACATCGTTCTGCCGAGCGCCACCTGGTACGAGAAGAACGATCTGAATACCTCGGATATGCATCCCTTTATCCATCCTTTGAGCCGCGCCGTCGACCCGGCCTGGGAAAGCCGGAGTGACTGGGAGATTTACAAGGGCCTGGCAAAAGCCTACTCGGATATTTGCCCCGGTCATCTCGGAGTAGAGAAGGATATCGTTTCACTACCGATCCTTCACGATACCCCCGGTGAGATGGCGCAAGCCTTTGACGTCAAGGATTGGAAAAAGGGGGAGGTCGACCCGGTTCCCGGCAAGACCATGCCTAACCTGATTACGGTGGAACGGGATTATCCCAATACCTACCACCGATTTACCTCCATTGGTCCCTTGCTTGAAAAGCTCGGCAACGGCGGAAAAGGCATTAACTGGAATACGGATGCGGAAGTCGCGTTCCTTGGCCTGCTCAATGGTACTCATTTCGAAGGCGCCAATACAGATCGGCCGAAGCTGGAAACGGATATTGATGCGGCCGAAATGATCCTCTCGCTTGCGCCGGAGACCAATGGCCAGGTCGCCGTCAAGGCATGGGAGGCACTCGGGCTGGCAACGGGGCGCGATCATACGCACCTTGCACGGCCCAAGGCGGACGAAAAACTCCGGTTTCGTGATCTTCAAGCGCAGCCGCGCAAGATCATCTCCTCGCCGACATGGTCCGGCCTTGAGGATGAGCATGTCAGCTATAACGCCGGCTATACCAATGTTCACGAACTGATCCCCTGGCGCACCCTCACGGGCCGACAGCAATTCTATCAGGATCATGAATGGATGCGCGATTTCGGTGAAGGCTTTTGCCTTTACAAGGGGCCGGTCAATACCAAGACCCTTGCGCCGGTCGCCCGTCACGGTAACGGCGACAAGCATGTCGCGCTCAACTGGATTACGCCGCATCAGAAATGGGGCATTCACTCCACCTACTCAGACAATCTGCTGATGCTGACACTGAACCGGGGCGGACCCGTTGTGTGGATCAGCGAAATCGACGCGAGAAAGATCGAGGTGAAGGATAACGACTGGCTTGAGCTCTACAACGCCAATGGTGCCATTGTTGCCCGCGCCGTCGTCTCGCAGCGGGTGCCGGAAGGCATGACAATGATGTATCACGCCCAGGAAAAAACCATCAACACGCCGAAATCGCCAACGACCGGCGCGCGCGGTGGTATCCACAACTCGGTGACCCGGACGGTCGTTAAGCCGACCCATATGATCGGCGGCTATGCACAGCTGTCCTATGGGTTCAACTACTATGGCACCGTCGGGTCAAACCGCGACGAATTCGTCATGGTCCGCAAAATTGAAAATGTCGATTTTGGTGATGAAAATCCCGTCACCGAAGCGGCCGAATAGGAGGGTCAGATGAAAGTACGCGCTCAGATCGGCATGGTCCTGAATTTGGATAAATGCATCGGATGCCATACCTGCTCGGTCACCTGCAAGAATGTCTGGACGAGCCGGGCAGGGGTCGAATATGCCTGGTTCAACAATGTCGAAACCAAGCCTGGCGTCGGTTATCCGCGCAACTGGGAAGACCAGAAGGAATGGAACGGCGGCTGGACCCGCAAATCGAACGGGAAGATCAAGCCGAAAATGGGAGGCAAGTTCCGTTTGCTCTCGAAAATCTTCGCCAACCCGGATCTGCCCGAGATCGATGATTATTACGAGCCTTTCACCTTCGATTACGCCCATCTGCAGACGTCAGGCGAAGCGAAAGACATGCCGACAGCGCGGGCGCATTCGGCAATTACCGGCGAGCGAATGGAAAAACCGGAATGGGGTCCGAACTGGGAGGAAATCCTTGGCGGAGAGTTCGAGAAACGCAGCCAGGATTATAACTTCAAAGATATCGAGAAGGAGATGTATGGGGAATTTGAAAATACCTTTATGATGTATCTCCCGAGGCTCTGCGAGCATTGCCTGAATCCGGCCTGCGTCGCCGCCTGTCCCTCCGGTGCGATTTACAAGCGCGAGGAAGACGGGATTGTCCTTATCGACCAGGACAAATGCCGGGGATGGCGGATGTGTGTTTCTGGCTGCCCCTATAAAAAGATCTATTTCAACTGGCAGTCTGGAAAATCGGAGAAATGTACCTTCTGCTTCCCGCGGATCGAAAACGGCGAGCCAACGGTTTGCAGTGAAACCTGCGTCGGTCGTATCCGCTATCTTGGCGTGATACTCTATGATGCGGACCGGATCGAAGAGGCGGCAAGCGTCAAGGATGAAAAGGATCTGTATGAGGCGCAGATCGATATTTTCCTCAATCCTTCCGATCCGGAGGTGATTGCGGCGGCCAAGCGGGACGGCGTGCCGGATAGCTGGCTCGCCGCCGCGAAGAAGTCGCCGGTTTATAAAATGGCCATGGAGTGGAAAGTGGCCTTTCCGCTCCATCCGGAGTACCGGACATTACCAATGGTCTGGTATATCCCGCCGCTCAGCCCCATTCAGAGTCGGTGGGAAGACGGTCAGCTTGAAACAGACGGTGTCATTCCGGATGTCAGCAAGCTGCGCATCCCTGTCAAATACCTCGCCAATCTGCTAACCGCCGGGAAGGAGCAGCCGGTTACCCATGCGCTGGAACGTATGCTGGCGATGCGCGCCTATATGCGCTCGAAGCACGTCGAGGGGGCGCCGGATCAAAGCATCCTCGACCATGTCGGCCTCGACAAGCCGACAGTCGAGGATATGTACCAGATCATGGCGATCGCCAATTACGAAGACCGTTATGTGATCCCGACCAATCACCGGGAATATGCAGGCAAGACGCCCTTCGATAATGAAATCGCCTTTGCATCCCGCTCGGAATGCGGTTTCAGCTTCGGCGATGGATGTTCAGGCGGCGCACCCAAGAAAAGCCTGTTCGGCACCCCGACCCATGGAAATACTCTTAACGGTCAAATCCGGAGGCAGAAATGAAAAGCTTAAAAATACTCGGCCTGCTGCTCAGTTATCCCACGATCGAGCTCCAGCAGAATATGACGGATTTGATCGCGGTCTTGCGCCAGGAAAAGACTCTGCCCGAGAAGCTTGAAACCAAGCTTGTCGCCTTCATGGAGCAACTGGCATCGCGCAGTCTTTTGAAGGTACAGGAAGACTATGTGTCCCTTTTCGACCGCGGACGCGGAAACTCGCTTTACCTGTTTGAACATATCCATGGCGAATCCCGTGACCGCGGGCAGGCGATGGTCGACCTGATCGATCACTATCGGGAGAAAGGGCTGGCCCTCAATGCGAAGGAGCTTCCCGATTATCTGCCCCTATTTCTGGAGTTTCTGTCAATTTGCTCACCTCAGGAAGCTCAAGAGACGTTGGGCGAGGTCGTTCATATCGTCGCGGCGATTGGCGCCAAGCTAAAAAAGCGGGGTGCCGACTATAGTATCGTTTTTGAATCCCTCGCCAAAATGACAGATGCTCGGATCGATGAGGAATTCGTGCGTCAGGCTCTGGTGGAGGAAGCAGCGAGGGACGACAGCCTCGAGGCGATTGACAAGGAATGGGAGGAGGCACCGGCGTTCGACGGCATCGGCGATGCGGCCTGCGACACCTGCGCCGTCACGCGGCCCCTCGGTTTCGGCGCAAACCCGCAAGAACTTGGTCAGGTTAAATAGGAGCGGAAAATGAGCATTTATATCAATGAACTCCTGTTCGGCATCTATCCCTATATCGCTATCCTTGTAATGATTCTCGGAAGCATTTTCCGGTACGATCAGAACCCTTACAGCTGGAAAGCCGACAGCTCGCAACTGCTGAGGAGCAGGGGGATGCGCTGGGGCAGCAATCTATTCCATATCGGCATCATTCTGCTTTTCTTTGGTCATCTCGTCGGTCTGCTGACGCCGGAAGCTGTCTATCATCTGGTCATGAGCGCCGCCGTTAAACAGAAGCTGGCGATGATTGCCGGGGGCATTTTCGGGGCAATGTGCTTCGTCGGCCTGACCATTCTCCTGTGGCGCCGTATCACGGACCCGCGGATAAGGGCAACCAGCAAATTTGGCGATATTCTGATCCTCGTCATCCTTTATATTCAGCTTATCCTCGGCCTCGCGACTATCCCGGCCTCAGCCCAGCATCCGGACGGAAGCAGTATGATCGCGCTCGCCAACTGGGCACAGTATATTGTAACATTTCAGGGCGGTGCCGCAGACTTCGTTATGGAAGAGGCGTTCATTTTCAAGGCCCATATCTTTCTCGGCCTGACAATCTTCCTGATCTTTCCGTTTACCCGCCTCGTGCATGTGTTCAGCGCCCCGGTTAAGTATATATTGCGGCCGGGATATCAGATTGTTCGTAAAAGGGGATAGCCATGCCGGTTTTTGTGAATGATACCGAAATTGATGACAACGCCGTCTTCTCGGAGATGCAGTACCATTCGGCACGCAGCATGGAAGAGGCACGCGATGCGGCTGCGCAGGCACTTGTCGTGCGCGAGCTGTTGCGCCAGGAAGCGGTAAAGCAAGGCCTAAGTAATCCGGATGATACCGAGGTTGCACTTGATGAAGCCCTGATGAAACTTGTGGAGGAAGAAGTCGCAACGCCTGCCGCCAGTACGGATGTCTGCCGGACCTACTATGAACAGAACAAGCACCGTTTTCGCGTCTCGGACACCAATAGCGATATACTGCCCTTTGACTTGGTCGAAGTGAGAATTCGTGATTACCTGCACACCCGGAGCATTCGCGAAGGCATAAGATCGTATATCCTGCATCTCGCTGAGACGGCTCGCGTTTCAGGCTTTGACCTGGCGGGCTCCCTGTAATGGGCAGAGGGGATGATGCATGGATAGCTATCGGGAGCTGATCGAGGGCTACAAGGCGTTTCGGCACAAGTACTTGCATCCTGGTTTCGACGCCTATCGAAACTGGGCGGCGGCAATGCCGCGCCCGAGAGTTATGATCATCGGATGCAGCGATAATCGGGTGAATCCCGCCTTTCTCACCCATGCGGGTCTTGGCGACATCTTTGCCGCGAATAATGTAGCGAACATAGTTCCGTCCTTTCAATCAGGATGCCAATCACATCTGTCTATGGCTGCCGCCGTGCAGTTCGCGATAACCCGCTTTGAAGTCGAGCATATCATTATCATGGCCCATAGCGGCTGCGGTGGCGTCCGCGCATTAATGTCCCACGACCAAAATGATCAGGGACCGGACAATGACTATATCCGTGGCTGGGTCGATGTCATTAAAGAGGCAAGAGATGCTGTCAAATTGACTATGGGGGATAGCGATTTCGAAGAACAATGCCAGATTTGCGAAATGGAGGGAGCGCTGGTTTCGCTGACCAACCTGATGCAGTATCCTTATGTTCGCGATGCGTTGGAAAAAGGAAAACTGGACCTTCACGCTTGGTATTTCCATATCGAAAGCGGGGAGTTGCGGGTCTAGAATTACAAAAAAAGACGATACCAGCGGCTCGTTCGAAATCACTAAGTAAGTCTCATGTTTGGTGAAGTTAGGGGCTTTTCAGTTTCTCTTCTTGAGGAAAAGAGGAGCGAAAGAAACGCCAAACCAGGCGAAGGCGAGGAACCAAGTCAGCGCCGATAAATGAAGAAGGATAGTATACTGATCGAAATCGAATTCGGCGAAAATCCGTAAAAGAGCCGAAAGATAGATAAAAATGAAGATAAAAATGGCGCCTGTTCCCGCTTTTATAGGCTGTCCAGAATGCCCAAGTGTTGCACGCAGCATGACGGAAAGGGTCATCGAACCAATAGCACCTGCTCCAAGCGCGTGGATACCTGCAAGAGGCGAAATGAAATCCGGGAAGAAGCCAGCCAAACCAAGAAGAGTAAACCCTATTGGAATGAAAATGTAACTCACATGCAGAACAAGGACCAATGGATCTTTCGATGCACGGTAACCAGCCCAACGGGAGAGCCTCGCAAACTGTAAAGCCGCCGCGAGGAGCAGCAAGGCGTTTGAATAAATATTCAGATCAGCGGCAATCCAGAATCCGAGCGCAATGACCGCAACAATGATGGCCGTTACGTCAAATCGGTTGAAGGGAACTGGTAACTGCCCTGGATTATTCCGCACCAGCCAATTTCTGGTAAAACTCGGAATAATGCGTCCGCCGATCACCATGATGAATAAAATTGCCGCAGCCATTGCCAATCGTCGGCTGATGTCGCTCAGACCGTAAAAATGAGCTTCCAGATGAAAACCGGCGTTTGCCGCGAGCAATAAACCCAAAGGTAGAAGCACTTTGAGGTTTCGCCAGTTTTTTCCTGCGATGATTTCTTTTCCCAAAACTGCGAGAATAGTGGAAAGAAAAAGCAGATCGACAATCATTGCCGGAAACCACCCGATATAGGTTGAGGTTGTAACGGCAACACGTCCTAAAGCCCAAAGAAGGACAAGAAATAACAGCGAAATTCCCTGGATAGGCATGCGACCTGTCCAGTTCGGTATAGCCGTGAAAAGAAACCCTGTCACGATGGCGGCGAGGAACCCAAAAAACATTTCATGAATATGCCAGTCGACAGGGGTGAATTGCGATGCTAGCGACAGTTCTCCATAAAACAGTGGCAGCCACAGAAGGATGGAAATCGCGGCATAAAGCGAGCCCAAAAAGAAGAACGGACGATAACCATAGCTCAGAAGGGCCGGACCCTGGTAGTTCTTCAATCTTGGAATTGCCATCGATAAATCCAATAAATATAAGAATTGGTATGTTTGCCGACCTTCGTATAGTGTATATTTTTGTGAATTTTGCAAACCTAAGTTGCCGTATTATATCAGCCCTGGGCAAGGGACTATCAGAAGAAAATGGCTTGTCGCCCAACCCGTCATTTTCTACTCTTTGTGAATGAAAAATAAAAACCCTTTCCGGTATTTCAAAACATCGCCCGAGATTATCCGCCTGGCGGTGATGATGTATGTCCAATTTTCCCTTTCACTTCGCAATGTTGAAGATCTGCTCCAGGAACGCGGCATAGACATCTGCCATGAGACAGCGCACTATCGGTGGAACAGGTTTGGTCCGATGTTCGCAAGGGAAATCCGTAAGAAACGGATCTA
>JBBDJF010000106.1:0-13287 GCA_040880045.1 Sneathiella sp. | reverse complement strand
CGAACGTCAGTACATCATTGGCCTTAACCGCAGCGCTCACCTTGGAGGAGACAACGCTGTTGATACGCAACTTTCGTGACTGGACTAGTTTTGCAGCGAGGGAGCGGCTTTTGAAGAAGCGCGCATACCACAACCATTTATCGACGCGAATACCGGCATTCGCCGCATTTGTCTCGTCGTTCATCCGCTACTTTTTGCCAAGTATTTTCAGGATGGCAAAAGGTGAATCGGGATCGATTTCCTTTTCCTTCGGAGGTTGCCGTTTAGGCTCGGGTCGTTTGCCCTTGGGTTTCGGCGCTCCTTTCGCTGGGCGTTGTGATCCTTCACGGTTGGCAGGCTTTTGATTGCGCGGTTTCTTTTTGAAGGATTTCTTCCGATAAGTCAGGTCATCGCCTTCGCCTTCAGCCACATATCCCAGCCTGTCCAGAATCAAGGCAAACTGTTCGCGGGTCGTCCCGACGAGGGAGAGCATTTCGTGGGTCGGCTTGAATGGCAGGTTACGGGGCAGTTCTTTCTTCGAGGGCGGATTCCCCTTGATGTCGGCTTTTTCGCTTTCTGCCGGACCGGATTCCACTGAAACATCCGCGGCACTTTCGGACGCGGTGATTTCTTGCGGGATTTTCGGAGAAGCAGCTTCAATAGCGCTCGAGGTTTCTTCCACTGCCTCTGGCGCTGTCTCGGGTGCGTCAGATGCATCGGGTTGTGGCTCTTCAGCAGCTGTTTCATCGGACACGGTCTTCTCCGCCTCAGGAGCGGTACTGGCTTGTTCCGCTGGTTTCGCCGGTTCCGTCGTTTCCAAAAGCCCACGTGAGGCACGCCTGAGCAATCCGGCTAACCTGTCCAGCATATCGAGGCGGATGGCCAGCTTGTCAAATACGGCGTATCCGGCGACGAGGTAATATGTCCAGGGTAGCTTGCCATCAATTTCGAAGGAGACCCGGCCAGCAGGTGGCGCGGGCGGGATTTCGGCCCGCTCCTGATATATCGCCCAGAGCTGACAGCGTAGTGCCGTTGGATCAGGTTTGAGCAAGATTGGCATGAAGGCATGTTCATAGCCGACACGAATACCGCCGAACTTCAGGCGACCATAGTCTTTCTTGTCCAGAAGGCGTATTTGATCGCCCAATTTATAGCGCGGCATGGCCCCGAGATTTTCGCTGACCTGAAAGGCAATACCACGTGCCGCCCCTGTGAGCGGAAGTGTCTCAAGCTGGACGAGAGGTTTCAGCCGGGTCTCGATCTGCGCGGAAACCCAGTCACTGAGACGTTTTATAACCGCTTCCTGGGAGCTGCCGTTGAGTTGCTCGCTGGCGAGAAGCTGAACGCGAGGTTTCAGGGTCGCGTCTCCTTTCACCAAAGTTGCGACGGGAGTCTCTTGCCAGATTAGCCTACCTTCTTCATCCAGTGAAATATCCGTATCCGTCGCGGCCGCAAGATGCGCCGCCCGTGCAGCGATTTCCGCAGCGACCGCCTTGTTGCCGATATTTCGGAGGGTTCTCGCTTCAGTGCTGTTGAGGCTGGTATCGGCGTTAAATTTCAAACCCTTCAGGGTCCCGAGGAAATGTCCTTCGACATGGACATCGCCTGTCTCGCTTATCTGTGCTTCCAATTGACTTCGGTCTTTCAGTTTTCGCACCAGCATGGCAGTGCGTCGGTCTACAAATCGTTGAGTCAGCCGTTCATGAAGAGCGTCCGACAGTTTATCTTCTATGCTGCGCGCGGTTTCCTGCCAGTATTTATAATCAATCATCCAATCGGAAACATGGGAAATATACGTCCAAGTGCGCGTATGAGCAATACGTGTTGCAAGTGTATCAATATCGCCATCGGTTTTCTCAAGGCTTTTAAGGTGTCCCGCAATCCAGTCCGTCGGTAGTTTTCCTTCCTCACCCTGAAGATGTAGAAAGATCTGGCGCAGGAGCCGGACATGAACATCATGCATGGTTTTGCGAAAGTCAGGCACCTGGCACACTTGCCATAACTGACGCACCTTGGCGGAGGATTGTGAACGATCGCGTACCTCGTCATCCCGGATCAACATCTTGAATGCCTTGTAGTCGTCCGGATCACGTGGCGACACCATTCCGTCTACGGGGGACTGCATTTCAAGGGATCGCAAAAGGTCCCGTGTTGTCGTAAAATTCAGGTCAAGATTGCGCCAGCGGATATTGCGCACCGGTTCGAAATCATGATTCTCGATTTTCTCAATCAACTCATCTTCAAGCGGTTCGACATTTGCTGTTGTTCCGAAACTGCCATTGTTCATATGGCGCCCGGCCCGGCCTGCAATCTGTGCGAATTCGGCCGGGTGAAGGCGCCGGGACATCGCGCCGTCATATTTGACCGTTCCGGCGAAGGCGACATGGTCAATATCCATATTCAGGCCCATTCCGATTGCGTCGGTCGCAACCAGATAGTCAACGTCTCCTGACTGATATAGCTCAACCTGGGCATTCCGGGTGCGGGGAGACAGGCTACCCATGACGACGGCCGCTCCGCCCCGCTGTCGCCGGACCATCTCGGCGATGGCATATACATCGTTGGAAGAAAATGCGACTATGGCTGTCCGGGGGCGCAGCCTTGAAATTTTCTTCGGGCCGCGATAGGTCAGCTTAGAGAACCGCGGGCGAGAGATAAAGGAAGCCTCTGGTATCAGGCGTTTTATCCAGGGACGAATGGTTTCCGCTCCCAGGAACAATGTTTCCTGCCGCCCGCGTGCATAGAGCAGGCGATCGGTAAAGATATGCCCGCGCTCCTGATCCTCTGCGAGTTGAATCTCATCAATGGCGAGGAAATCGAATCCGCGATCCAGCGGCATGGCCTCTACTGTACAAACGAAGTAGGCGGCATGCGGCGGAATGATTTTCTCCTCCCCCGTCACCAGTGCGACATTTGCCGCCCCTTTGACCGATACGATACGTTCGTATATTTCGCGGGCGAGCAATCGAAGCGGCAGGCCGATAATCCCGTCCGAATATCCCATCATCCGCTCGACGGCGAGATGGGTCTTGCCGGTATTGGTGGGACCGAGAATTGCCGTGATCTGACCGATATGATTATGGGGGGAACTGCTGGAGCTGGCGTGCATCTCTAACCTAAATTGATCGGGGGAGGTATTTAATTCCTCAGCCCTATTCTATACGCAGGCAACTTTGCAAGGACAGGGAAATCTCGCGGCTGCCAGAGTTGTTTATATCCTTCATATGTAGGAACCATGACAAAAATATCTCGCCATTTGGAGATAAATTCGCATTATTGAGTGCGGGTGCGCTAAGATTAAAGTAGGGAAATGCTACCGAGAAAGCCTTAAGCTAACGCTCGTTTGGTAATTTGGCGATTATGTGATATAGCTCCCGGCTAATATAGGCTGCAGGCTTTGTCGCGGCTTGATTATCGGCGGGTTTTAAGGGAAAAGATAAAAATGAGCGACTTTCCAAAACAGACACTGCAGGACTGGGAAAAACTGGTGGAGCAGGAACTTCGGGGCCGTAAGCTTGAAGAGTTGAACTGGGAAACGCCGGAAGGGATCACCGTCAAGCCGCTGTATACGGCCGCCGATCTGGAAGGCATGGAGCTGGATGGCGCCTTGCCGGGAATGGCGCCATTTCAACGCGGCGTACGCGCCAGCATGTATGCCAACCGTCCCTGGACAATTCGCCAATATGCAGGCTTTTCCACCGCTGAGGAATCAAACGCTTTTTATCGCCGTAACCTCGCTGCCGGGCAAAAAGGCCTGTCTGTTGCCTTCGATCTTGCCACCCACCGCGGATATGATTCGGATCATCCGCGTGTTGTCGGTGATGTTGGCAAGGCCGGGGTCGCGATTGACAGCGTTGAGGATATGAAGGTCCTTTTCGATGGCATCCCACTCGATGAGATGTCTGTTTCCATGACCATGAACGGCGCGGTGCTGCCTATCCTTGCGAACTATATTGTCGCGGCGGAGGAGCAGGGGGTGACGCCGGACAAGCTGGCCGGTACGATCCAGAATGATATCCTCAAGGAATTCATGGTCCGGAATACCTATATCTATCCGCCAGCACCGAGCATGCGGATAATCGGCGATATCATCGGTTACACCTCTGCCAACATGCCGCGCTTCAATTCGATTTCCATTTCCGGCTACCATATGCAGGAAGCGGGCGCGACGCAGGTTCAGGAACTGGCGTTCACTCTGGCGGACGGGCTGGAGTATGCGCGGGCGGCGATGGCAAGCGGGCTCAAGATTGATGAGTTTGCTCCGCGTCTCAGCTTCTTTTTTGCCATTGGCATGAATTTCTTCATGGAAATTGCAAAGTTACGCGCCGCGCGCATGATCTGGGCGAAAATGATCAGTGAGTTCAAGCCGGAGAATAAAAGTTCCCTGATGCTGCGCACACATTGCCAGACGTCCGGTGTGAGCCTGACCGAGCAGGACCCGTATAATAATGTTATCCGCACGGCCTATGAGGCCATGGCGGCGGTTCTGGGGGGCACTCAAAGCCTCCATACCAATGCGCTGGATGAGGCGATCGCCCTGCCGACAGATTTTTCTGCCCGTATCGCCCGGAATACGCAGCTCATCCTTGCGGAGGAAACGGGAATTCCGAATGTCATCGATCCCCTTGGCGGCAGCTATTATGTGGAAAGCCTGACCAATTCGATCGCCACGGAAGCATGGAAGCTGATTGAGGAAGTCGAGGAATTGGGCGGCATGACCAAGGCCGTCGAAAGCGGTATGCCGAAACTGAAGATCGAGGAATCGGCCGCTCGTCGTCAGGCGCGTATCGACCGCGGGGAGGAAGTTATTGTCGGTGTCAACAAGTACCGGACTGATAAAGACGACAGCAATATCGAAATTCTCAATGTGGATAACACGGAAGTCCTGCGCCAGCAGGTGGCAAGACTGGAGAAAATCAGAAGTACACGCGATGAGGCAACATGCGACGCGGCGCTTGAGGCGCTGACCAAAGGCGCAAAGGGAACTGCCAATCTGCTGGAACTTTGCGTCAACGCGGCGCGGGCGCGGGCCACTGTTGGGGAAATTTCTGATGCAATGGAGAAGGTTTTTACCCGCCACCGTGCTGAGATCCGGTCAATTTCCGGCGTTTACGGGGCCGCATATGAGGGAGATGAAGGCTTTATGAAAATCAGCAGTGATATTGACGCCTTTGCCAAGGAAGAGGGACGTCGGCCCCGTATGCTGGTGGTAAAACTCGGGCAGGATGGTCACGATCGCGGTGCCAAGGTTATCGCGACGGCCTTTGCCGATATCGGATTTGATGTGGATGTCGGCCCGCTCTTCCAGACCCCGGCTGAGGCCGCACAGGATGCCATCGAAAGTGACGTTCATGTGATCGGAATCTCATCACAGGCGGCCGGGCATAAAACTCTTGTCCCGCAGATTATCGACGAACTCAAAAAGCAGGGCGCCGAGGATATTCTTGTTGTCTGCGGAGGTGTAATCCCCGCGCAGGACTATGATGCCCTCTATAGCGCGGGCGTCTCCGCCATCTATGGCCCCGGAACCAACATTCCGAAGGCGGCCGCGGAAGTGCTGGAACTTATCCGCAAGAACCGAAAGGCGGCTTGACCTTGGCCCTGTCTGTCACTGTATGATGTGAAAAACAGAAATACAGGGCAGAAAGATACGCCATGAAAATCGTCTATAGTCCCGATCATGCGCTGCATGATCCGAAAACCTATTTCAAGTCCGGTGCCTTTCATGAACCACAGGAAGTGCCGGGTCGTGCAGAGGCGCTGGTCAAGGGTCTTGAAAGTGCGGGGCATGAAATTGTCGCATCGGCTGATTTCGGCCCGTCGCCGCGCGCCGCCATTCATACGCCGGGTTATCTCCAGTTTCTCGAGACCATCTATAGACGCTGGCACGCCGCCGGAATGGGAAGTGAGGAGGTTCTCCCGAATATCCATCCGGGACGCAACATGGCCTCCATGCCGACCGGAATTGTCGGGGAAGTCGGACATTACACGACTGATTTATCCGCACCCATCGGGCGACAGACATGGGAGGCGGCGGTCGCCGCGAACAATGTGGCGCTTACCGCAACGGATTTTGTAGTTAGCGATCTTTCCGCTAAAAAGTCTGCCTATGCGCTTTGCCGTCCTCCGGGGCATCATGCATTCAAGGATCAGGCAGGCGGGTTTTGCTTTCTCAATAATATTGCCATTGCGGCGCAGTTTGCCCGCCGGACCGTAAATCGCGTTGCGATCCTCGATATCGATGTACATCACGGAAACGGCACGCAGGGGATTTTCTATGATCGGGATGATGTCTTCACCGTCTCGACACATTGTGATCCTACCGATTTCTACCCCTTTTTCTCTGGCTATACGCATGAACGTGGTGTTGGCAGGGGAGAGGGGTTCAACCTCAACCTGCCGCTCGCCAAGCAAAGCAATGACGCGGCTTTCCTGATAAGACTGGAAGAGGGATTGGCGGCCCTTCGTGCCTACGCGCCGGATGTTCTTTTTGTCGCGCTCGGCCTTGATGCTTTTGAGGGCGATCCGCTTATCGGACTTTCTGTTACGACACAGGGATTCGGGCAGATCGCAAAACGGATCGCCGACCTCGACATGCCAACCGTTCTGGTGCAGGAAGGCGGGTATAACCGGGATTTTCTAGGGGCGAATATCGCCAGCTTTAGTGCAGGATTCGAAGGGTAACGGTGATGGCAGGAACAGATGTGAGCGGCCTGACTCAGCTCGGCCAGCCGGTGGAACAACCGGACAGTCCGGAAGAAGCTGTGCTGGAGCGTGTACCAAACGGGCAAGCGGATGTAAATTTTCTGGTTCGCTTTACGGCCCCTGAATTCACCTCGCTCTGTCCGATGACCGGTCAGCCGGACTTTGCCCATCTGGTGATCGACTATGTACCCGATCAGTGGCTGGTTGAATCTAAATCCCTGAAACTGTTCCTGACGTCATTTCGCAACCATGGTGCCTTTCATGAAGAGTGTACCGTGACGATCGGCAGGCGGATTGTCGACCTGCTTAGCCCGCGCTGGCTTCGCATCGGAGGATACTGGTATCCGCGTGGTGGTATTCCCATCGATGTGTTCTGGCAGACGGGGGCGCCGCTCAGTGACGTATGGCTTCCCGATCAGGGAGTTCCGACTTATCGCGGGCGTGGCTGACGTCAGAAGCTGAAACTGTCGGGCAGCAGTTTCTCCGCAGTTGTAACAACGTCCCCATTTTTGCCGGGATAAGTGACCCTGGTGTCGCGGCTGGAGAATTCCACTATAAACTGTCGGCAGGCCCCACAGGGGGAACAGGCACCGGCAACCCCGTTTTCGTCATGATTGGTGACGACAACTTCTTTAAGCTTCATCCCCGGTCCCTCCGCCGCCACAGCCTGAACAACTGCACTGCGTTCGGCGCAAATGGTGAGGCCGAAGGAAATATTCTCGACGTTACAACCCGAATATATATTGCCAGCCTCCGTCAGGATTGCGGCGCCAACCTTGAATCGGGAATAGGGAGAGTAGGCGTTCGCCATCGCTTTGGCCGCTTCTGATGCCAGATCGATTTTTTTCATGATTTTGTTCCGTCCCTTTTTTCAGTCCAGCAGGAAACCTGCAGCAAGCGGGTCTCCGTCTTCAAATGTTAATTCTGCTGAGCCCGAATAATGCGCATGTCCGGCAACCTCAACCGTGACCGCATTGTGCGGCCCGATTTTTGACGTGCTTTTGAGCTGCCCCGTAAAAATTGCCCCGGTTATGCTTTCAAACTGGCAAATTTCATCCGCCGTCACGGTCTTTCGTGCAGCGGCAATCGCCATACGCGCAGTAACACCGGAGCCCGTCGGGCTTCGATCGACCTGTTCGTCGGCAAACACACATATGTTCGCACTGGTGCTCCCGTCGTTGCCGGTATTGCCGTCTGTTAAGATTGTTCCATAAAGATAGCCAAGGTCCGGCTCTTCCGGATGAGTGATGGTGACTTGTTGCTTTATCGCTTCCGAAATAACTGTCGCGGCGGCGGCGAGGTCGCGGGTTTTTGAGCGCTGAACGTCCAGGCCAAGGCTCGCTGCATCCAGAATCCCATAAAAGGCACCGCCATATCCGATATCAACTTCAACCGGACCATAATCACGTGTGTCAATAAACTGCCCCAGCTTATAGGCGAAGGCCGGCACACTTTCAAACCGGACCTTACCTGTAACCCCTTCCTTAGTTTCCACATGAGCCGTCACAAGGCCGCAGGGGCACTGAATTTTGACAGTTGTTTCCTCCGTTTCCTTAACGGCGAGCCCGAAATCAAGGACGTAACGGCCGAGTGCCATGATCGCATGTCCGCACATGGTGCTGTAGCCTTCGTTATGCATGAAAATGACGGCGAGATCAGCCTCCGGATGATCTGGCGGAACCAGCAGCGCACCATACATGTCTTTGTGCCCACGTGGTTCAAACATGAGAAAGCGGCGATACTGATCGGCGTGATCGCGTAAATAAGCGCGTTTTTCAAGGAGGGTGCGTCCCTCCGGCACTGGAACTCCATCGGTAATAATCCGGAGCGGTTCGCCGCCCGTGTGCATTTCGATTGTCTGTATGCTGCTGATCATAATTCTTTCCGCCTTCGGGATACAGAATAAGGCCAGGCTGATATTTGTGATAGCCCTTTCAATTGACTTGACGAAGTCGCGGTATTTTTCCATACCCAAGGATATGAAAGAAACGGCGAAAAAAAATCCTGCGAGTGCCGAAGGGTTCGCGGAAAAATTGGCGCTGGGGGACCGTCGGGCGTTGGCGCGGGCGATTACTCTTGTGGAATCACTCCGCCCGGATCATCGGGTGACCGCACAAAAGCTCTTGAACCTTGTTCTGCCAAGAACGGGGAACTCTGTGCGGATCGGGATTTCCGGAACACCGGGCGTAGGTAAATCCACCTTTATTGAGGTTTTCGGCAAGCTACTGACAGGGGCCGGGCACAAGGTTGCCGTTCTTACCGTCGATCCTTCGTCGCAACGGAGTGGGGGCTCCATCCTTGGCGACAAGACACGTATGGAGGAGCTGGTGCGGGACCCCAACGCCTTTATCCGGCCGTCGCCTTCCGGAGGCTCGCTGGGCGGCGTTGCGCGGCGCACGCGCGAGGCCATGCTGCTGGCAGAGGCGGCGGGGTTTGACGTCATTCTCGTTGAAACTGTCGGTGTTGGCCAATCGGAAACGACGGTTGCCGAAATGGTGGATGTGTTCCTGCTTCTACTCGCGCCGGCAGGCGGGGATGAATTGCAGGGCATCAAACGAGGCGTAATGGAACTTGCCGATCTTATCGTCATCAATAAGGCCGATGGGGACCTGAAAGCCGCCGCAACCCGCGCCGCCGCCGAATATAAGGGCGCAATAGGGCTTATGCGACCCAAGAGCAAGCATTGGCAGGCGGAAGTCCTGATGATCTCCGCGATCAACAAAACCGGCATCGACAAGCTCTGGGAGGCGATCGGCCGTTACCGCACTGCCCGCGAGATTGACGACGAGCTTACCGGACAGCGACGGGAACAGGCGGTCGCCTGGATGTGGTCGGAACTTGGCGATTCCCTGATGGTTCGATTCAAATCCCATGAGGCGGTTGCCGCAGCACTCCCGCGTATGGAAGCAGATGTCAAAGCGGCGCGAATTGCCCCCGCAAGTGCCGCAGAACAGCTCCTTTCGATCTTTTTGGGAAAATAGCACGATAACCGCCTAATAAGCTTGACGAATGCGCCGCCATTCCTTAAATAGCGTCCTCACGTCCGGCGTTCACGCGCCGGCACTCTATTTTTTGGTTAAAGAGGTTCACGATGGCACGTCGTTGCGAATTGACAGGAAAAGGCGTTCAGGCAGGAAACAATGTCAGCCACGCCAAGAACAGGACCCGCCGCCGGTTTTTGCCGAATGTGCAGGAAGTTCGTTTGATGTCCGAATCCCTCGGCCGGTCTTTCAACATGAAAGTGTCGGCAGCGGCGTTGCGCTCTGTTGAGCATAATGGCGGCCTTGACAAGTTTCTGTTGAAATCACGGGATGCGTCACTTTCATTGCAGGCACGCCGCGTGAAGCGGGATGTTCAGAAGGCGGCTGCTACCGCATAACTCTGAACAGTAAATTACGGCATACGGAAAACGGATGAGAAGGAATTCTCATCCGTTTTTTATTGAAGTTGTCTCGTTTGTGTACTGTCCTATCTTAGTCAGGGTTCAGTATCTTATCCAATTCAACAGGGGAGAATAGCATGTATGCACGGCGTGATATTGTGAAAGGGGCGGCGACTCTGCCGCTGGCGGCTATTCTGGCGGATCCGCTGCTCGCGCGGGCCGCGGCCGAAATGACGGAAGATGTCACTTTGAAACTGGACGATGGACAGTCTGTTACGGCCGCTGTTGTCTATCCGGAAGTAACGCCCGCACCGGCTGTCCTTCTCATTCATGAATGGTGGGGATTGAACGATCAGATAAAGGCAGTTGCTACCGAGCTTGCCCGGGAAGGTTATGTTGCGGTTGCTTTTGTGGAGGATGGGCACTGAATGCCTCCATCGCGGCGCCGACGGAGGCTACGATAGTCTATTATGGCAGCGTCGCCCGGGATGCGGCACAGCTCAAGGCACTTAAAGGCCCAGTCATGGGACATTTTGCCGAGAAGGATAAATGGATCAACAAGGAAATGGTCGATGGCTTTATCGAACAGATGAAAGCTGCCGGTCAGCCAGCGCCACAGGTTTTCTGGTACGACGCGGAGCATGCCTTCGCCAATCCATCCGGTGCGCGGTATGATCAGGAGGACGCACAGCTTGCGTGGTCACGCAGCTTCGAATTCCTTAAAACGAATTTGAAGGGCTAGGGGAATTACCAGCGTTCCGCTTTGCTGCGGCGTGTTGGCTTCTTCTCGTCAAATAAATCCGCAAGCTGTTCCATCATAACGCCCCCCAGCTGCTCGGCGTCGATGATCGTGACAGCTTGCTGGTAATAGCGCGTCACGTCATGGCCGATGCCGATCGCGATCAGTTCAACCGGCGATCTTGTTTCGACCCAGCGAATAACGTCACGTAAATGCCGGTCAAGGTAATTCCCCGGATTGACCGACAGGGTGCTGTCGTCGACTGGTGCCCCATCGGAAATCACCATCAGGATACGCCGTTGTTCCGGCCGGCCCAGCAGGCGATTATGAGCCCATAGCAGACCTTCCCCATCGATATTCTCTTTGAGCAACCCCTCCCTGAGCATCAGCCCCAATGACTGGCGTGCCCGGCGATAGGGATAGTCGGCAGATTTATAGACGATATGCCGAAGGTCGTTGAGCCTGCCGGGATTGGGTTCCTTGCCCTGCTCAAGCCATTTCTCACGCGATTGTCCGCCTTTCCACGCGCGAGTCGTGAAACCGAGAATCTCGACTTTCACAGAACAGCGCTCCAATGTGCGGGCGAGAACGTCCGCGCACATGGCGGCAACCGAAATCGGCCTCCCGCGCATGGAGCCGGAATTGTCGATCAGGAGTGTCACCACCGTATCGCGGAAATTTGTATCCTGCTCCACCTTGAAGGAGAGGGGCAATTGCGGGTCAACAACAACCCGCGAAAGGCGCGCGGCGTCAAGAATGCCTTCCTCAAGGTCGAACTCCCAGGATCGGTTCTGCTGGGCGAGTAATTTCCGTTGAAGTCGGTTGGCGAGCTTGCTGATCAGGCTATGCATATTGACCAGCTGCTGATCGAGCTGTTGCCGCAGCCGGGCAAGTTCAGCCGGCTCGCAAAGGTCGGAGGCCTGAATCACCTCGTCAAATTCAGTGGTATAGGCTTTGTATGCATCTGCTTCAGGGGAGTTGCGGAAATCTTCCGGATACACGGGGCGGCGGTCACGTCCGGCCTCATCGCCCGTGCTGGTCGCGTCCATATCCGCGCTTTCGCCCGCTTCAGTGTCCGAGCCGTCTTCCCCCGCGCCTTCCTGCGCGTCGGCATCTTCGGCGGCGCTGGCTTCCTGCGGTTCATCGTCACCCTCGGCTCCGCTGCTTTCTGCATCGGGTTCCTGTTCCCCTTCGTCGTTATCGCCGTTTTCATCCTCGTCTGAAAATTCTCCTTCAGCATCATCGATCAGGTCAAGGTCCTTCAGGAGTTTCCGTGCCGCGCTGGCAAATTCCTTCTGGCTGGAAAGCGCCTCGAGCATCTCGGCAAAGTCATCCCCGCTTTTTGCCTCGATTTCCGCGCGCCACAGGTCAACCATATTGCGCGCGCTTTCCGGAACCGGAATATTGGCGAGCTTTTCTCGCGCAAGCAGGCCCAGCACTTCTGCGATAGGTGCGTCGGCCCTGTCATGCACACGATCGAACCCGCTTTCCTTGCAGTGGCTATCCAACCGGTTAAACAGATTATCCGCAACGCCTTTCATGCGACCGGCACCGATGGCCTCGACCCGAGCCTGCTCGATTGCGTCGAATACAGCCTTGGCATCGCCGCCTTCCGGCGCGTAGCGGGCGTGCATTCCATCGTCATGATAACGCTTGCGTAGCGCGAGGCTGTCGGCAAGACCGCGGACCAGGCGAACATCCTCAATAGGAAGATCTTTCCCCGGGTTGGGAAGGCGCGCGCGGTCGCCGCTCATCCCCGGAGCGTCGTTGCCGTAGATAATCTCCAGCTCTTTCTCGCGGGACATCGCCCGCATGGTTGCGCTCACCGCGCGTTTGAAAGGCTCGGCGGCCGGCTCTTTATTTTTGATAAAGGCCACGGGATCCGTTACGCGACGATATTGGCGGCGGACTCGGGCAGTTCCTCACCGAAACTGCGCTGGTAATATTCGGCCACGAGCGGTCGCTCCATTTCGTCACATTTATTAAGGAAAGTAACACGGAAGGCAAAACCGATATCCCCGAAAATCTGGGCATTTTCCGCCCAGGTGATCACTGTCCGAGGACTCATGACGGTAGAAATATCCCCGGCGATAAAGCCGGCACGGCTAAGCTCGGCACAGGCGACCATGGCGCGCACTGTCTTGCGACCTTCCTCGTTGTCATACCCCGGAATTTTCGCAAGGACGATCTCATTCTCAATTTCTTCCGGCAGATAGTTCAACGTCGTCACGATATTCCAACGATCCATCTGTCCCTGGTTAAGCTGCTGCGTGCCATGATAAAGGCCGGTTGTGTCGCCAAGTCCCACCGTATTGGTGGTGGAAAACATCCGGAAAGCCGGATGCGGGCGGATCACCCGGTTCTGGTCGAGCAGGGTTAACTTGCCTTCGACTTCCAGGACGCGCTGGAGGACGGGCATCACATCTGGTCGGCCCGCATCATATTCGTGAAAAACTATAGCTGTCGGTGATTGATGCGCCCA
>JBBDJF010000105.1:0-13398 GCA_040880045.1 Sneathiella sp. | reverse complement strand
AGGCCCGCGCGGGCCAGCTTGATCGAGCTTGCCAGCGCATCGATGGCCGCGTCCTGCCCGAACACCACCCGGCGCAGGTCGACATCCAGCTTGCGAAGGCTTGCCGTATCCTCCTTCGAGACGGACTTCGGCGGAATGCGCGCGATCTTGGCGACCACGGCCTCGACATCCTTGACGCCGATGGTTTTCTTGCGCTTGCTCGCCGCCTTCAGCATCTGCGCTGCGCCGACTTCGTCGATCACATCGATCGCCTTGTCCGGCAGTTTACGGTCATTGATGTAGCGCGCGGACAGTTCCACCGCCGAGCGGATTGCCTCCGCTGTGTAGCGGATATGATGATATTCCTCGAAATAGGGTTTCAGCCCCTTCAGGATCTTGATGCTGTCCTCGACGGTGGGTTCGCGCACATCGATCTTCTGGAAGCGGCGCAGCAGTGCCCGGTCCTTCTCGAAATGACTGCGGAATTCCTTATAGGTCGTCGAGCCGATACAGCGGATATCGCCGCTTGCCAGCGCCGGTTTCAGCAGGTTGGACGCATCCATCGCGCCGCCGCTGGTGGCCCCTGCCCCGACGATCGTGTGAATTTCATCAATAAACAGGATGGCATTGTCGAGGCCCTGCAACTCCGAGATCACGGCTTTCAGCCGTTCCTCGAAATCACCGCGATAGCGGGTGCCCGCCAGGAGCGAGCCCATATCCAGCGAGTAAATCACGGCAGGGAGCAGCACACTCGGCACATCCCCATGGACAATGCGCCGGGCGAGCCCTTCGGCAATGGCCGTCTTGCCAACACCGGGATCGCCGACATACAGCGGGTTGTTCTTGGAGCGACGGCAGAGAATCTGGATCGTCCGGTCGACTTCATCGGAACGGCCGATCAGCGGATCGATCTTGCCCGCGGCGGCCTTCTCATTCAGGTTGACGCAATAGGCATCCAGTGCCTCCAGCACTTCGGGCTTGTCTTCCGGCGGCGGGGTCGCCTCCTTCTCGGGCTTGAATTCTCCTTCAACGCCGCGAATTGAGCGGGCGGCTTCCTTGCCCGGCGCCTTCGCAACACCGTGGCTGATATAGCTGATGGCATCAAGCCGGGTCATTTCCTGTTTCTGGAGGAAATAGGCCGCATGGCTTTCGCGTTCCGAAAAGATGGCGACAAGCACATTGGCGCCGGTCACTTCCTCCCGGCCGGAGCTTTCGACATTGATCAGGGCGCGCTGCACGACGCGCTGAAAACTTAAGGTCGGACGCGCCTCCACGAAGCCGTCCATGACCAGATCGTCCAGTTCATCCGTGATAAAGGTTTCAAGATCCCGGCGCAGCAGCTCGACATCGACATTGCAGGCACGCATGACGGCGGCGGCATCCTGATCTTCGGTCAGGGAGAACAACAAATGCTCCAGCATCGCGAATTCATGACGGCGCGAGGTGGCGAGCGCCATTGCACGATGTAGAGTTTCTTCAAGTGAGTTGGAAAATCCCGGCACTATTCTTTCTCCATCGTACATTGTAGGGGGTGTTGGTTCTCACGCGCATAATCGATAACCTGCGCGACCTTGGTTTCGGCGATTTCATAAGGGAAAACACCGCAATTCCCGACGCCCTTCTGGTGAACATGCAACATAACCTGCACCGCCGCCTGCTCATCCATATTGAAGAATTTCTGCAGAACGTAAACAACAAACTCCATCGGCGTATAGTCATCATTCAACAACAATACACGCCACAGGGATGGCTTCTTGGTTTTGGGCTTGGTCTTGGTGACAAGACCTGTTCCCGTTCCCCGGTCATCCTTGTCTTTCTTATCATTACCGCTCATCGTTATCATTGCCCGACCAGATTTTAAAATTTTTGTCGCTCCATTCCGCTTTGTAAAACCGGTTTGTGCGCTGCACTGTCCTGTTAAATAAGTATATATCTTATCAGGAAATTCAAAAAATATTATTACCTAAGATAAAAAATCTTTAAAAAGTGATCGGCAAGGGCCCAGACACGAAAAAAGGCCCGGAAAATTCCGGGCCTTCTCAAGACGCTTGGAAACTGAACTGGCATTAAGCCTGCTTGGAAAACATGTCGATGTTGGCGGCATACTGTGCGCCAAAAGGCTCGACAACAGACTTAGCGGCATCGGCCACCAGTGCATTGAACTTGCCCATTTCAGAAACATAGCTCTGCAGGGAATTCCGTGCATATTCGGTCTGGATCTCGACAGCCTTGGAGAAGTCGTCGGTTTCTGCGAGCGTTTTCGTTACATTGAATGCTTCCTGCAGGCGAACCGTACCGAAATCAATCATGGCAGAGCCGATTTTTTCACTCTTTTCAACAGCAGCGTTGCTTGCCTTTACATAGGCTTCCGCGCTGTTCTTGTCATAGTACTGGGAACCTTCAAGTGACTTGATGGCTTTTTCAAAACCGGTCTTACCTTCGGCAACCGCCTTTTCGTAATTGGTCTTGAAAGATTCCGAGTTGGACTTGAATGCTTTTTCGGCGGCTTCAGTTCCGTTCAGGAAGGCATCCTGAAGCGTCTTGCGGCCGGTTGCAACCATGTCTTCGATTTCTTTCGTAACGACAGCCGGGTCAACAGCTGCATTTGTCGTCGTTTTCTTTGTCATTGACTTAACCTTTCTGAGTTAGCGCCTTTAAATTTTGTTTGCTGCACTGCAACAATGACCCTGTATATAATAATGCGCTGATAAATGTCAATGATTTTTTTGTGCAGTGCAGCAAAAAAGAAGATTATTATTAATTATCTGTTTTTGTTATATTTTATTTATAAAAAAAGATCCTGAGCGCAAAAAATCCCGCGCTTGCAACAAAAAATTCACATCAAAATTACCCGCCCCGCGTTCTTACAGGTCCAGCCCGTTACCGTCGATCTGAAAGGTGAAATAGGTGCTCCCCTGCCGGCCGTTGTAATATCGCGACGTCCGGCTGAAGGTGACGGGGACATAGGGCTCAAGGAAGGGCACGCCCGTCTCGTCACCTTTCGAGAGGACTTCGCGAAACGGCAATTTCGCGACATCCGCATTCTCGTCATTCCAGGCGTAGTATTTAAAGTTGCCGTCCCGGCACACCATGGCGATCCAGTAAAAACTGTCGGATTGCAGAATTTGGCCGTCTATGGCCGGTTTCTCAAATCCCGACGCGATAAGCGCCTGTTCGATCGCGATCAGGTCATCAAGGCTGATAACGACCTTGCTCTCATGCGTACCATCGAGTCCCGATCCCACGGACCCGAGCAGCCAATCGACGCTGATGCCGCCGCGAAAAGCGCGTGTTGTCTGCGTCGCCGAGCTGGAAGTCGCAATCTGGAGAATATCGTAGCTTCGCACCTGCTGGTCATAGATGGCATTGTATATCATCCGGTAGCGGGCGTTGCGACCGGGCGCGCAGTTTTCGCGGATGTCGTCGCCATTGGCATAGGAAAACCACTGGAACGGCCTGAAGACCTGATTGCTCGTTCCGCCATCCGCCGTACAGGCGGCAAGGACAGCCGCAAGGCATGTAACCTGAAAGAAACGATGGATAAAATGCATGGCCGCTCGCCCTGTCAAAAGAAGTTTCGGATGCTTACCAGATATTAACCATCGTCCTGTAAGATCGAAAGGGAAATCAACATTATGTGATTGTTTACGGACTTCAAGGGGATAAACTGCTTTGTTAACATCCAGGAATAAAAATTTAATCCGGATTCTTATGGACATGATTCGCTATTTTTTTTACACTCCTTCGGGAGCGGGGAAACCCGCGCGTAATTGTATCCGTAATTTCAGTGAAGCAGGGCGACCTTTGGCACAGGATTCACACAGAGCGACATCACATTCCCCCTTTGGGAGAAATTCCTTCCGCCTGCTAAGCGGGCTGTTCCTGATGCTCGCGATTACAATTGTCTCGCTACCGACAACCGCCCAGGCGCGGTATGCCGCCATCGTTATGGATAGCCGTACCGGCGAAGTGCTGTATTCCCGGAATGCGAACACCCAGCTCTACCCCGCCTCCCTCACCAAGATCATGACCCTATACATGACCTTCGATGCGCTCAACCGAGGCCAGCTTCGCATGGACCAGAGACTTCCGGTTTCCGCACGCGCCGAAGGCCAGACGCCGACCAAGCTCGGCCTCAAGAAAGGGGAAACCATCACGGTTCGGGAGGCTGTCTTCGCCCTGATCACGAAATCCGCGAACGACGCCGCGACGGTCCTTGCCGAGGGTATGGCGCCGACGGAAGCCGCCTTCGCCCGTGACATGACGGAGAAGGCGAAACGTCTTGGAATGCGGCGGACGAGTTTTCGCAACGCCAGCGGACTTCCCAACCGCGGCCAGAAAAGCACCGCACAGGACATGGCCATTCTGGGCGCCGCGATGATTCATAACTTTCCGCAATTTTATCATTTCCTCTCGATGGAGGAATTTGACTATCACGGCAAGTCCTACAAGAATCACAACAACCTGCTGAAAAAATACCAGGGAGTGGACGGTATCAAGACCGGTTACATCCGCGCCTCCGGCTTCAACCTGGTGGCCTCGGCCAAACGGGGCAGCAACCGGTTGGTGGGCGTCGTTTTCGGAGGCCAATCAGCCCGCAGTCGCGATGTCCATATGGCTTCGCTTCTGGATAAAGGCTTCGCGGAGATTGAGAAAATCCATCCGTCGGTCGTCCCTCTTCCTGCTGACAAGCCCGTGCAAATCGCTCTCGGCGCTCCCCACAGCGCGCCCGCGACAGGTGACGCGGAATTTAGGGTCGCCTCCGCCGCGACCGTTCCGCTTCCGTCCAAAATTCCGGCCGCCAGCCTGTCCCATATCCGCAATGTCAGCGAGACCGCTTCGGCGAATGTTGCGCCCGCATCGCTGAAAATGGAACAGCTCGAGAAACCCGAATGGGCCATCCAGATTGGCGCCTACAGCCTGATGACAACGGCCCGCGACCAGATACACAAGGCCACGGCGCAGGCGCGCGGCATCCTCGACGGGCGGCAGGTCAATATTGAAAAGGCCATTTCGGACGGCAAGCCGTTTTACCGGGCGCAAGTCCTCGGCTTCGACGAGACGGAGGCCCGGCAGGCCTGCAGCAACCTGGCGGAGCGGCGCTTTTCCTGCTTCGTCGTCGCGCCGGATTTACGGCTGCCCAACTATATCGCCCAGAAAAGCGCGTCCTGATCCCTTACAATATATTCAGCGGCACTTTCAGATAAGACGTGCCGTTGTCTTCGGCTTTCGGGAAATGGCCCGCCTGCATATTCACCTGAATTGACGGAATGATCAGCGTCGGCATGGAGAGGGTCGCATCGCGCTCCGTCCGCATCCGGACGAAGTCTTCTTCGCTGATGCCATCATGGATGTGAATATTCTTCGCCCGCTGTTCCGCAACGGTCGTCTCCCACGCGAAATCACGGCCGTCCGGCCCATAGTCATGGCACATGAACAGCCGGGTTTCAGGCGGACAGGAGAGAATTTTGTGGATTGACTGATAAAGCGTGCGTGCATCGCCCCCCGGAAAATCACACCGGGCAGTTCCATAGTCCGGCATGAAAAGGGTGTCGCCGACAAATACCGCATCCCCGATCCGGTAGGCGATACAGGCGGGCGTATGACCCGGCGTCGCGATAACTTCCAGGGTCATGCTGCCAATCTGGATGCGCTCCCCTTCCTCAAACAGATGCTGGAACTGCGATCCGTCCGAAGACACCTCATCGCCGAAATTATAAACTTTCTTGAAGGTTGACTGAACCGTCGTGACCACCCTGCCGATACCGATCGTCCCACCCAGCTTCTCCTGCAGGTACGGGGCGGCGGTCAGGTGATCGGCATGGACATGGGTTTCCAAGATCCATCCCACGTCCAGATCATGCTCTTTTACATAGGCAATAATTTCATCAGCCGCAGTCGTCGCTGTCCGGCCCGAACTGTTTTCATAGTCAAGCACGCTGTCGATGATGACGGCCTTCCGGCCTTCCGGCTCCGAAACAACATAGCTGACCGTAAAGGTCGGTTTGTGAAAGAACGCTGTGACTTTGGGTTGCATATCGGTCCCCTCTTCTGAGTATTGTTTTATATTACTGTCGATCATACTTGACGATATATTTATACATCCGTAGATATACAAGTATGAATATTTCTGACATGAAAGAAGCCGCCACCCGGGCGAGCCTGCTGATGAAGGCGTTATCGAACGAAACCCGGCTCTTGCTGCTTTGCCAGATGAACGAAGGGGAAATCTCCGTCAGTGAACTTGCGGAAACGCTGGAGCTGCGCCCGTCATCGGTATCGCAGCAACTCGGCCTGCTGCGCAAGGACGGTCTCGTCAGGACCCGCCGTGACGGTCAGACGATCTATTACTCGCTGGAGGGCGAGGAAGCAAAGCAGGTCATCTCGACACTCTATGAACTATATTGTCAAACACCTTAGTCCTGGAAATCACGTCATGGAAAATTTTACGCCTGTAAGCTCCCTGATCGGAGGGATAATTCTCGGGCTTTCGGCCAGCTTGCTGTTACTGGCAGGCCGGATCGCAGGGGTCAGCGGAATATTGTCAAACCTCATCCCGCCGCAATCCGGCGATGCGCTCTGGCGGATTCTGTTCATTGCCGGACTGATCGTCGGCGCCGCGGCCTATCCGCTGCTCGGCGGAGACATGTCCTTCCTGAACATGAATCCTTACCAGCTTTCTGACAATGCGCATTACCTCCTGCTGATCATAGCCGGACTGCTTGTCGGCGGCGGCACCTATATCGGCGCGGGCTGTACCAGCGGGCATGGCATCTGCGGTCTGGGCCGCCTGTCCCTCCGCTCCTTCACCGCCGTCATGATTTTCATGGCCGTTGCGGTCGTCACCGTCTTTATCATGCGCAGTCTGGTGGGAGGCTGATCATGTTCAACTTTATCAGCCTTGTCGCCGGTCTTCTGTTTGGCTTCGGCCTCGCGCTTTCCGGCATGGTCAGCCCGGGGAAAGTCATCGGCTTTCTCGATCTCACCGGCAACTGGGACCCCAGCCTCGCCTTCGTCATGGGCGGCGGCGTCCTTGTCACGGTTATCAGCTTTCGCTTTATCCTGAAACTGTCCGCGCCTGTCTTCGGCCGGGGCTTCAAACTCCCGACAAAGCAGGATCTTGATAAATACCTGATCTCCGGCGCGGTCCTCTTCGGCCTCGGCTGGGGTCTGGGTGGCTTTTGTCCAGGTCCGGCGCTCAGCTCCCTCGCCTATGGCAATATGAAGGTTGTGGTCTTCGTCCTCTCGATGATTGGCGGCATCATTGTCGCGAAGCTCGCCACGGGGGGCTTCAGGAAAGCGGCCTGACCTCCGGCGGATATTTTTCATTTATGTTCCGGCCAATCTTGGTTAGTCTGTGATCGGGGTATAAATAAAAACAAACGGGAAATATCATGCCATCATCCAATAAAGTCGCCATTGTCACCGGTTCCGCCACGGGGGCCGGGGCCGCCATCGCCCTCGCGCTCGCGGACAAGGGCTATAACGTCGTCATCAACTATACAAAAAGCCTGAAGGAAGCGGAGGAGACGGAAGCCGCCTGCGCCGCGAAGGGTGTGGAAACCCTCCTGTTTCAGGGCGATATCTCGAAGGATGAGGATTGCCGGGCCATGGCCAAGGCGACCATGGACAAATGGGGCCGTATCGACGGGCTGGTCAATAATGCCGGGCGGACGAAATTCGTCGCCCACAGCGATCTCGATGGCCTTTCCGCCCAGGATTTTCACGATATCTATGCGGTCAACACCATCGGCTCGTTCCAGATGTCCCGCGCCGTCGCGCCTTATATGAAGGAAACCGGCAAGGGCTCGATCGTCATGATCTCCTCGGTCGCGGGGACCCATGGACACGGATCCAGCATCGCCTATGCCGCCTCAAAGGGCGCGCTCAACACAATGACGATGTCCCTCGCGCGGGTGCTGGGGCCGGAAATCCGGGTCAATGCCATCTGCCCGGGCTTTATCGAGACCCGCTGGCTGCTGCAGGGCTATGGCGAGGACAAATATGAGGCCTACAAACAGAAGCTGGTGCGGGACGTCCCGCTCAAAGCCGTTTGCCAGCCGGAGGATATTGCCGAGGCAACGGTCTCCTTTATCGACAGTATGGGCATGATGACCGGCGAGATCGTTATCGTGGATGGCGGCATGCATCTCGGCCGCTAGGCGGTCGCCCATGCCGGAGCCGGATGACCTTATCGCCCTCGCGCTGGGCTATCCCTACCCGCGACCGTCGCATTCCTATCTCTTTTCCGGTGGCACCGCACAGGAGTTGCCGCCGGAGACGGATTTCGACGGGCGGGTGCCGGTGCTTGCCTGCGGATCAAACGGATCGCCCGCGCAGCTTTTGCGGAAATATGGAGGTTTCCCGCAAACCGCCATACCCGTCACCGCCGCGACGTTGTGCGATGTCGTCTGCGTCTATTCCACGCATTTCACGGGATACGGGTCGGTCGCGGCGGCGCTCTGCGCGGCGCCGGGTGCCCGTTCCTCCGTGCATATCAACTGGCTCACCCCGGATCAGCTCGCACGCATGCATGAAACGGAGGCGGTTGGTCAGAACTATCGCTATGTGGAAATTCCCGGCCTCGATCTGCATTGCACCGAGAACGGCCAGCTTGAAACTGTTTACGCCTATGTCAGCCTTCGGGGCAGTCTTCTGCTCGACGGTGCGCCGGTCGCGCTCGGCGGTATTGATTGCGATGAGGCGCCCTTCCCCATTCTCGACCAGAGCGAAGTCCAGCGCCGCCTCCGCGATATATTCGCCCCCGGTATGGACCTTCACGACTTTATCCGTCAAAATGTCACGGATGCCAAACTGCGCGCCGAAAGAACCGCCCTTCTCGGTCGTCACGCGCAAGTCTTCGACCATCCCGGAATGAAGACATTACTCGACTAAATACAAGAGGATTGACATAAGGTGCTGCAGACTGTGAAAGCGCTCCTGATCGGCGCGGTTGGTGGCGGAATATTCTTTATCGCGGACCTGCCGCTCGCCTGGATGCTCGGCTCCATGTTCGTGGCGACCATCGCGGCGCTGCGCGGCTTTGACCTTGCCGTCAACGGCACATTGCGCAAGATCATGACCGCCATTCTCGGAGTGATGCTCGGCAGCGGCTTCTCGACAGACACCTGGGAAGCGATGGGCCGATGGAGCGGCGGGCTCGCCCTCCTGATTATCAGCGTCATACTTTCAATGCTGATCATCTATTTCTTCTATCGCAAGGTCGGCAAGTTCGATCCGGTCACGGCCTTTTTCTCGTCCGCGCCCGGTGGGTTGAATGTGATGTATGAAGTTGGCGAGGCAAAGGGCGGCAACGGCCCGACCATCGCCCTGATCCATGCGTCGCGCATCCTGATCCTGGTCATGTCGGTGCCACTGATCTTCCGCTATGGCGTCGGTTTCACCGGCAATCTGGAGGCCGTGCCGCTGTTCGGCTCGATCCATGATATCGTCGGCGACGGCTGGTTGCTGCTTGCGGCGCTTCTGGGATATGGCATCGGCTATCTCTGCCGCCTGCCCGCCTATCACCTGATGGGACCGCTGCTCGCCACGGCGATTTTCCAGATGGCCGGAATAACGGATGTCGCGCCGCCAATGATCCTTGTCTATGCCGCCCAGCTTGTGATCGGCACCGCCATCGGCGCCCGCTTTCTCGGCACCCGCTTTCATGAGGTCAAGCATGTCATCGGCCTCAGCTTTATCTCGACCACGGTAATGGTGTTGATTGCGGCGCTCTTCGCCTTTCTGTTTGCGGAGACAATCGGGGTGAGTGTCGCCGGGATCATCCTCGCCCTGAGCCCCGGCGGCCTCGCCGAGATGCCGTTGGTCGCCCTCGCGCTCGGGATAGATGTCGCCTTTGTCGCCACCATGCAGGTTGTGCGGATCAGCCTGATCATCGCACTCGTCCCGACGATTTTCTCCGCGATCGAACGACTCTGGCTGAAGCAGCCGAAGTAGATTATCGCTATTGCGCGGCGCGGCGTTCAACCCGCGGGTAAACCAGCGCCAATGTTACCGCCCGCGTGGCCATAAACAGCATCAGCGCCGCCCAGAGCCCGTGGGTGCCCCACAACTCCCCGAAAAACTGCATGCTGATCATGTAAGTGATGAAGGAGATGATCATGCAGTTTCGCATTTCCTTCGACTGCACGGCACCAATGAAAATCCCGTCGATCTGGTAGGACCAGATGGAGATAAGCGGCGCCGCGACCAGCCAGGGAAGGAATTCATAGGCCCGCTCGCGCACCTCCTCAATCCCGGTCAGGAGATTGATGATAGCCACGCCAAAAATCAGATACACCAACGCATAGAGACAGGCGACGATGAGCGCCCAGAAACCGGTAACCCAGACAATTTCCCGCAGCTTGCTGACCTTGCGGGCGCCGACGGCATTGCCGACCATCCCTTCGGCGGCGAAAGCAAACCCGTCAAGACCATGGGCGATAAAATGCATGAAGTTCATCAGAACCGCCACTGCCGCCAATGTGACATTCCCCTCTTTCGCGGCTTCCGCGGTGAAATAGGCGAAGGCGAAGATCAGCAGGATTGTCCGGATGAATATATCGAGATTGACGGCCAGAAGCTTTACCATACGCGTCAGGGATACAATCGCCGAGGTGTGCCACTCGCCGCCGATCCGCGCCAGTTCCCGCCGCGCCAGGAAAAGCCCGAGGCCCAGGGCGAGGGTTTCGGAGATGGCCGTCGCGGCCGCCACGCCGACAACATCCCAGCCAAAGCCGATAACGAACAATAGATCGAGAATGACATTCAGGCCGTTCATGAATATCTGGACGGTCAGCGCGGCCCGGGTATTGCGAATGCCGATGAAAAATCCCATCAGCGCATAGTTTCCAAGGACCGCCGGCGCGCCCCAGACCCGGACGCTGAAATAGGATGACGCCCCGTCCTCGACAATCGCGGACCCCTCGATGAGGGAGAGCGCGACCCACAGGACAACGCCTTGCAAAATCAGCACGAAAAAGGAAATGACAAGGGCAAGGATCAGGGCCCGCGCAAGGACGGAGCGAACTTCCGTCGCATCCTCTTCCCCGACCGCCTGGGCGACGAAGCCGGTGGTTCCCATGCGAAGAAACCCGAAACCCCAGTACAGGAAGCTGAAGATCAGCGCGCCGATGGCGACAGAACCGATATAATGCGGGTCCGGCAGATGCCCGACAACGGCCGTATCCACCGCCCCCAGCAGCGGGACGGAGGAATTAGCGAGAATGATCGGAAAGGCGAGCCGCCATGTCTCCCGATGGCTTGGCAGGGCAAAAAACGAAGAAACCGACATCAGAAACCGAAATAATCACGCAAGCGATAGCCGATCATGGCGGGCGGCAGGAACCACGGCTTGCCGTTATAATAGAACCGCCCGTCAAACGGGAGATCGTCGAACGCCGTCGTCCCGTCGCTATCCCCCAGGATTTTAAGCGCGGCCTTGTGCCCGAGATAGCCGGACATGGCAACGCCGGACCCGCAATATCCCATCGCGTAATGGATCCCCTCATGTTCACCAATCGTCGGCATGGCCGCGAAATCATAGGCGACATTGCCCGTCCAGACATGCGAGACCGCCGCCCCTTCCAATGCCGGAAAAATCCCGTCGAGGGTCTTTTTCAGGGATCGGGCCTGCACCTCCGGAGAGGCCGGGAAGACCGTCGGTCGCGCGCCCAGCAGCACCCGCTTTCCGTCCGGCGAGGGACGGTAGTAGCTCAGCATCCTGCGGGTATCCGTGATCATTCTCTTTGTCGGGAACAGGCTCGCCACAAGATTTTCGGAAAGTTCCTCCGTCGCGATCATCGTGCTGCCGACCGGGAATATCCGCTTTTGCAGGAACGGGACAAGCCCACCTGTGTAACCATTTGTCGCCACCAGCAAGGCGGACGCGCGAAGCTCTCCATTGGCTGTCTTAACAGCGAAGCCGTCCGTTGTTTTTGCAATCACCTCCGCCCGGAGGGGGGCAATGATCACCGCCCCCGCCCGTGCCGCGGCGGCGGCCAGGCCCTTGACATATTTCGCGGGATGCAACCCGCCCGTATGATGCTGTCGCAGACCACCCTTGTACCCGGGGCTGTCCACGTCTTCGCCATACCCCCCTGCGCCCACCATTTCCTCGGGGATATCGAGGTATTTCTGGCGGCATTCGAAATCGCGGGTCATGCTGGCAAGATGCTTGTCCAGAATGGCCGGGTAAAAGCGCCCGGATAGCGCAAGATCGCAATCGATTCCCTCCTCGGCGATGCGCTTCGCAATAAAATCGACGGAGGCCAGCGCCTCCCTGTAGATCGCGCAGCCCTTCTCGACCCCGTAACTCTCGATCAATCCCGAAAGGCCCGGTTTTAACAGGCTCCCGACCATGCCGCCATTGCGGCTACTGGCGCCAAAGCCCGGCATCTCCGCCTCCAGAACCGTGACGCTCACGTTCCGCTTCGCAAGCGTCAGTGCCGCCGACAGCCCCGTATAGCCGCCGCCGATTATCAGGACATCCGACGGTGTGTCCGGCAAGATAACTTCGGTCGGCTCAGGTCGCGCGGCGTCCCACCAGAAGGGCTCGGTTTTCATCTGTTAGATACTTTCAACTGCTACTCTTGTTCTGGTATTCTGAACAGAGCCGGGACAGGAGGGCAAGTGCAATTGATCCTGAATTGTATTTTTCTGAAAAACCCCCTATTTAAAAGATAAGGGACCAGCCAAGGGGATAGGTACAGTTTGGCAAAAAATATTGAAAATACACCAGATAACACCGGCAAGGATGACGTCGAGGAATTTCTGAAAAAAGTGGCGGCAACGCCTGTTCAGACACCTGCGGGCAAGGATGGTCGGTTGATTTTCGCGGTCGATGCCACGGCAAGCCGCCAGCCGACCTGGGATCGCGCCTCGCATCTTCAGCATGAAATGTTCGAGGAGGCCGCCTCAATCGGCGGGCTGGCGCTGCAGGTTGCGTTTTTTCGCGGCTTCGGCGAGTTCAAGGCAACGAAATGGACGACCGACAGCCAGGCCCTGATCAAGCCGATGTCACGGGTTTTCTGCCTCGGTGGTCATACCCAGATCGAGAAGGTTTTGAAGCACACGCTGCGCCAGACGAAGAAGGAGCGGGTTAACGCCCTTGTCTATGTCGGCGACTGCATGGAAGAAGACGCCGACCAGCTATGCCATCTTGCGGGCCAGCTTGGCCTGTTGCGGGTGCCGATATTCCTGTTTCAGGAAGGATATGACGGCGTCGCGGAAAACTGTTTCCGCCAGATCGCCAAATTATCGGGGGGCGCCTATTGTCGGTTCGATAGCGCCAGCGCCTCGACCTTGCGCAACCTGCTGCGGGCGGTTGCGGCCTATGCGGCGGGTGGCCGCCGGGCACTCAGCGATTTCAGCAAGAAAACCGGCGGCGAAGCGCGATTGCTTCTCGAACAGATAAAGTAA
>JBBDJF010000104.1:0-13419 GCA_040880045.1 Sneathiella sp. | reverse complement strand
CCTTCATCGCCGTCGCCCGCTATATCATCCGCTACCTCAAGCGCCCGCCGGAAATGGCGGCGCGGCTCGCATCGACGATGGAGGGGGGCTACAAGGCGCTCAAAATCATGGAAGGGCAGCTTGCGCATACGCCCTATCTGACGGGAAGCCGCTACTCCATCGCCGATATCGGCCTGTTCGCCTATACCCATGTCGCCGACGAAGGAGACTTCGACCTCACCCCCTACCCGGCAATCCGCGACTGGATCGAGCGGGTGAAACAACAGCCGGGATATGTTGCTATCGGGTGAGGGGGCTCACGCCGCTTTTTTTGCGCTTCTACAAGCCAATAAATAGTATTTAGAATTCTAATACTATATTGTAGGGTTTCTAATTACTGGAATTGCGAACATGTTTAATTGGATGAAAACTATTGAAAATCGAGTTCAAAGAGAAAACATTTGAAAAGTATTACGGGCATGAATTGGCTCGGCTTACCAATACTACCTATTCCCCGGACCAGTGCGATGAAAAGTTTCTAGGATTTGACGAAGCCTATTTGCTGCCAGAGGAGTGGTTTTTCAGGATTGCACCCTATGTGCGCCGAAGGCCTCGCGCGCGAATGCAAGGCATTGGCGTTAATGATCTTAATCATATCGTTGAAGAGTTATCTCGGTATTTGCCAAAATTTCGCTTTAATCTATTCGTCCAGTTCAAGAGGCCTGCTTATTTGATTTCTCCGGGCGCCGGACAATGGAAGGACTGGAAGCAAAGCTATTATCGGTACGAGATTACGCCGCATCAGCAAGAAGCTTTGGAAAAAATAGAGAGCCAAAGCCACGGAAGAGCCGCGACTGTCTATGCTAGCCCCGCATTTTGGCGCTCGGATGACCTGTGGGAGCATGTGAAAAATGAAGCTGTCGTTGATAACAGTAACATGGCTAGTGCTGGCAGGTTGAGCGGTCACGGACATTACAGCTACGTATCTGCGGGTTTTACAGGCAAAGGGCACTCCGAAACAGTGAGCATAGATAGTGAGCCGCTGCGACAAGTGATTAAATCCGGACTGGAGCAAAACGAACCATTGCCGTTGAACCAGCATTTGAAGAAAGCCGCCACTGCAATCTGGGAAGCAACGGATAGTGGCGATTTGGCCGCTCCGATATTTCACCGCGCCAGAGAGGCCCTCGGATTAGAGGAAATTGACCGGAACTCTCTGGAAAGCGCGATGGCAGTTATCGATGCATTTTCAGATGCATTCGGAGTACGCTACTACGCGATGGGTTGAATTGGCGACAGACCTGCCCAAAAAATTTTGAATAAATAACTCAAAAATACATGGGATCGGAATTTCCCTCACGCCCCGCCTTCCTCCTCCGGCCACGGGTTTTTCCAGGCGGGGAGGGTGTTTAGCCCTTCCAGCCAGCGGGCGATGTTGGGGAAGTCGCCGAGCGGGCATTCCATCTCCTGCCAGTAGGTCGCCATGGAGGCAAGCTGGAAATCGGCGATGGTGAGCCGGTCGCAGGCGACGAAATCGCGCCCCTCCAGATGCGCGTCCAGCACCTTCGCGTATTTGCTGAGGGGACGGATGGCTGCTTCGATCACGGCGGCGTCCGGCGGGCCCATGTTGAAGGTCCGCTTCACGATATGCTCAAGATAGAAGGGACCGACGACACCTGCCCAGTGGCAGTCATTCCAGCTGAGCCAGCGCAGCACCTCCACCTGTTCCGCCGGGGTGTCGGCGGGCCACATGTCCGATCCGGCCTTGATCGAGAGATGCGCCATGATCGCCGACGCCTCCCACAGCACCAGATCGCCATCGACCAGCGTCGGCGCCTTCCTGTTGGGGTTGAGGGCGGTATAGTCGGGCGTGCGCAGCCCGCCGGTCGTCGGGTCGATCCTGATCAGCTCCGCGTCCAGCCCGAGATGCTTGACGAGCGCGAGAACCCGCCGTGGCGCCTGCGCCTGTATCCAGTAAATCTTCATCATGGTCACTCCCGTTTTATCGGAACCATGCCCGCGCGGGAGGGGAAATGTCAATATCAGGATGCGCCGGGCGCTTTTGATAATCCCGAAAGCAGCGCGTCGATGGTGGCGCGGTAGGGGGCGGGGGGCGCGCCTTCGGCGATGGCGAGTGCCGCCCGGTCGAACGCCGCCGAGAGCAGATCGGCGAGCGGCTCCAGCGGGATTTCGTTCCTGATAAGCCCCTGCCGCTTTGCTTCCTCCAGCCCGTCGAGCAGGGTTTGTCCGCCGGTCTGCCGGTCGATGCGTTCGATCTCCCTCACGCCGAGCACCATCGGCCCTTCCAGCAGGACAAGCCGCGCCCGGCCGGGCGTCGTCATGGCCTCGAAATAGGCGTCGCTCCCCGTTTGCAGCGCCTTGAGCGGGTCGCTCATCCCGTCCGTGCGCTGGTTGATCGCTTCCGCAATCTCGGTCATTTCCGCCTCGATCACCGCGCGGAACAGGGCCGCCTTGTCCGGGAAATGATGATAGAGCGCGCCGCGGGTCACGCGGGCGCGGGCGACAATCTCCGGCGTGCCCGTCTCGGCATAGCCTTTGTCGACAAACAGCGCCCGGGCGGCGGCAATCAGCGCGGCGCGGGTCGCTTCGGTTCGCTCTTTATTCGAGCGGACGGGTTTTTTATGTTGCATACATGCAGCCTGTATGTAAAATAAGCCTGACCGGACTATACCCCATCTTATGGAGGAAGCAAAGAATGAAATGCACGCAGTTTTATCCCGTTATCATGACCGACAAAGTGCAGGAAACGGGGGACTTTTATGTCTCTCACTTTCGTTTCGAGCGGGCGTTCGACAGCGACTGGTACCTGCATCTGCAATCGCGTGAGGATGCGGGCGTCAATATCGCGGTCCTCGACGGCACCCATGAAACCGTGCCCGAGGCGGGGCGCGGCAAGGTATCGGGCCTCATTATCAATTTCGAGGTTGAGGATGTGGATGCGGAATATGCGCGGGCCACGGCGGCGGGATTGCCGATCCTGCTGGAATTGCGCGATGAGCCCTTCGGCCAGCGCCACTTCATTACGCAGGATCCGAACGGCGTGCTGATCGACGTGATCACGCCGATCCCGCCAACCGCCGAATTCGCGGCGCAATATCTGGATTGAGGCGCGGTGCGTGCCGCCTAGTGCTGGACGGGAGGGTCGGTGCGGCGGCGGCCGTATGTGCGGCTCTTCTCGATCTCGCTCTCGATCTCCTCGGCGATATCGGTCCAGCCATACTGCTTTGCCGCGTGAAAGGCGCGCTGCAGGCCACAGGTGTCAATGAGGTTCTGCGCTATCGCGCGTTTGTGCTTATCCAGGGACTGGTTCGCCATACGGCACCTACTCCAATTTCGCAACATCGGGTGTTGCATATCGGAGGAGATTAAGGCGAAAACATGAAATTTGCGTAAAGACGCGACGGGGCGTTTCCGCCGCCGCTGTGACCATTGAGCTTTGCAGGAAAATTCTCTATATTTTCTCTTTTAAATTGAGGATAAGTCATGACAGTTCTGGAGCGGGTTAAAAATTTTATTATTAGCCAAACTCCCAATCCGATATGTGACGACTGCATAACTGATCGTCTTGAGTTGTCAGTTCGGCAGCATGCTAATCATAAAACGCGAGCACTTGCAGGAGTCCGGGGATTTGATAGGCGTAAGGATATTTGCTCGATTTGCGGGAATAGCAAAGAAGTAATTAAATCGATCTAATATAATAATCGCGGTGGGATTTCCGCCGCCGCGTTCAAACGCCAATCGTTATTTCCGGCACTGGGTGCGCGCCTGAACCGGGAGGCTGACCGCGACCTTGGAGCTATAGGACTGATTGGAGCTGGTCCATAGCTCGGCCGCCGTATCGGCGGAACAGCTGCAATATTCCTCCGGCGTTTTCCCTTTTATATTCTTCGTGGAGGAGGAACTCATGCAGGCGCCATATTCCTTCTCGCGCATGCCGTCGCCAACCTTGCAGGCGGGCTCCTTATAGAGTTGCAGCTCGACGCTTTGTACAATTTGCCGGCGCATCGCATCGTCCCAGGCGGCGCGGTTCTCGATCTTTGCAATCTCTCCTTCCGCCTGCGCTATTCTTTGCCGCAGGCCGCTTTCAAGCTGCGCCTTCTTCTCCGCCGTGAAGTTGGCGTTGGCATTATTGGTTTTAATGGCGCCTTCATAGCCGGTGATCCGCTGTTTCCAGTATTTCGTCTGGTCGGCGATTGCCGGGCCGATATGGCTCTCCGTCTTTTCCGCGATACACTGGCAGGAATAATAGTCTCGTGCGGAAGTATTGCTCTCGCACTGCTCCAAGGCCAGCTTGCCCTCTGTTGACAGCTCCGCCGCCTGGGCCGCCGGTTTCACCGTCTCCGCCTTTGCGGTAGCCTGTTGCGCGGCCGGGGCCGGGGCCGGGGCCGTCGTCTTCGGGGCGGTGGGGGCGGTCACCGTGCTCTCAGCAGGGGCCTTGGGCTTTGCCGGGGCGTCGGTGGTCTTCGGCTTTTCCGCATGTCCTTCGGCGCCTGTCGTCGTAGACGGCGATTCGGGCTCCGCTTCCTTCAGGGCTTCGCCCGCCTTGTCGGTCAGCTCCGTCGCCGTTTCCTTGAGTTTGTCGAGCCAGCTTGCGTTCGCGGGGCTGGCGATAAAGAGGGGAAGGCACATAATCATCAGGATCGTCAGGATCTTTTTTTGCACGGTCTGTGTCTTTCATTTTCGACCCCGGCAATAGAGGGGGAAACTTTTGGATTGAACAGCTTGCACTATCTTTATCGGAAAGGATTTTAATTCCAGGAACCGGTATGTAAAGAAATTTATCCTTATGGAAAAAGCGGTTGCGCGAGGTCGGTTGTTTTTGCCGCATTTTCTCCATTAGAGATATTGCATATGCCCATCTCTTGTGGTATAATCAGCGGGCTAGAAGGAATTGGATTTAACAACCGCTTCTTCCCCGATTTGCGGGGGACTTTTACGGAGGTAAAGGACGGATTGGATATCAAATTCCCGTTATATAGCGATGCTGATGGTGCTGATAAAAACGTGATTGACGCGGACGCGGTACCACCGGAATTGGGGCGAACTTAAAGGACGCTTAATTTGATGGCGCCTTGCGGATAATCAGGAAGTCCTGTGCCGGGTTACAAATCAGCATCGTCGATATCGGAGTGAACCGGAATATTCTCCAAGCGGATAAGCAAGCCGGTTTCCCCTCGATTGAATGGACGCCCAGGTGGGACCCCTCGGACGAAATTTGCCGCGCCATAAATCTGCATCGGTGCAGGGCGCGCCTGAACCGTCCGCCGCGTGTCATCGATGGAAAGCTGTCCTGCGGATGAAATAACCCTCTTGGCCAGAGTATTGTTTCAAACGCGGACACGGACCGGCGTCTCTCCCGTTAACATACCCGAAGACGCGCGAGAAGACCCTCTCCCGCAACGCCGGGCCGTGCCTCTTATCCACCGCCGAAGGTTTTATAGAGGACCGCGATGACCAGCGCCACCGCCAGCCAGATGGCGATGTTGCGCAACAATGCCGCCTTGCCGCTCCGCCGCGTGTAGTAGAGGAAGCCCGGCAGCACCAGAAACAGCACCATGATCAGGGCGACGAGTTGCAGGATTTGTCCTTCGGCCATGGAATTTTCGCCTCCTTCGTCATAATTTCGCCCGCCTTCAGCGCGATAGGGGGGCTGTTTTCCCCAAAATATCAAAAATTTGGCGGATCGCGAGACAACATTTGCTTAAATTGGCCCGGCGGTTTATTTTGCACGCGAATTCAAGGGCGGAACTGGAGTTTTTTGTGGCCGATATTTTTAACGAAGTCAACGAGGATGTCCGTAAGGAAAAATCACTGGCCCTGTGGAAGGCCTATGGCAAATATGTCATCGGCCTTGCGGTCCTGATTGTGGTAGCGACGGGCAGCTATGTCGGGTGGCAGAATTATCAGCAGAACCAGTCCCGCACGCAAGGCGCCGAGTTCAACGCGGCGGCGGCGCTGATGACGGCCGGAAATCCGGCGGCGGCCGCGGCGGCCTTTGGCGAACTCGCTGAAGACGGGAATGCCGGATACCGTCCGCTCGCCCGCCTGCGCGAGGCGGCGGCCTTCCTTGCGGCGGGGGAGGGTGTCAAGGCCCTCGCGGTTTATGACCAGCTTGCGTTCGATGGTTCGGTGGATCCCGAATTTACCGCGCTCGCCGATCTGATGGCCGGTTATTATCTTCTCGATAACGGCACGACCGAGGAAGTCCGGAGCCGGATTTCCCGCCTGACGGAGCCGGGCAGCCTGTTCAATGCCTCGGCCAACGAGCTTCTGGCCCTCAGCCATATCAAGGACGGCGAGATAACGAAAGCGCGCGAAGTGCTGACCATCATCCAGAATGACGCGACCGTGCCCGACGATATCAAGGGCCGGGTAAGCCAGCTTCTCGCCGCGCTGGAAGGTAAGTGAACGAATGCCTGAACGCCTGATGCCGACGATATTCCGCACCCTCTGCAGACCGGCGCTGACGGGCGCCGCCCTGCTGGGCCTTGGCGCCTGTTCCTGGTTTGGCGCGCCCGAGAAGCCGCCACTGCCGGGAGATCGCATCTCGATCCTGTCGCTGGAACAGACATTGGAGGCGGATGCGGGACTTGCCGATCTGGAAGTGCGGCTACCCGCGCCCTATGAGAATGCCAACTGGCCGCAGGCGGGCGGCGTGCCCAGCCACGCGCTCTATCATCTTTCCCTCGGCGATGACCTGAAGGAAGCCTGGCGGGTCTCCATCGGCGACGGATCGGATGACGAGAACCGCATGTTCTCCTCCCCCGTGATCGCCAATGGCAAGGTCTATGCGATGGACAGCAGCGCCGAGGTTACGGCCTACGCGGCGGAGGATGGCAAGGAAATCTGGGCCGTCAACCTGACCCCGGAAGATGAGGATGAAGGCAATATCGGCGGCGGGCTTTCATACGAATATGGCCGGGTGTTCGCCACTACCTCCTTCGGCGATGTTATCGCCCTTGACGGGGAAAGCGGCGAGATTGTCTGGAAAACCAACCTTGGCGTGCCGCTCCGTGCGGCGCCGACCATCGCCGAAGGGAAGGTCTTCGCCCTCACCTTTGACAGCCGCATTTTCGCCCTCGACGCGACCACCGGCGAGATCAACTGGAACTTCGAGGGCGGCGTCGAGACGACGGGCCTTCTGGGCGCCGCCAGCCCGGCCTATGACAACGGCCTGGTCGTCGCCCCCTTCGCCAGCGGCGAGGTATACGCCTTTCGCGCCGCCAACGGGCAGCAGGCCTGGAGTGACCAGGTCGTCCGCCGCCGCCTCTATAGCTCGCTCACCTCGCTCACCGATATCAACGCCTTCCCGGTCATCGATCGCGGCGTCGTCTATGCCGCCAGCTATTCCGGGCGCATGATCGCGGTGGATGCCCGCACCGGCGGCCGGCTGTGGGACCAGGAAATATCGACCCTGCAAACCCCGTGGGTGGCGGGCGATTTCCTCTTCGTGGTCTCGACCGATGGCGACCTTGTCTGCATGTCGCGGCGTAACGGCCTGATCCGCTGGGTGCGGCCGCTCGGTAAATATGAGGACCCGGAGGACAAGCGCGACCTGATCATCTGGACCGGCCCGATATTGGCGAGTGACCGGCTGATCCTCGTCTCCAACTACGGGCTTGCGGTGTCGGTCTCCCCCTATGACGGGAAAATCCTCAGCCGGATGGAACTGTCGGATCCGGCCTCGATCCCGCCGGTGGTCGCCGGAAATACGCTGTATATCCTGACCGACGACGCCGATCTTGTGGCCTTGCGTTAGATAGAAAAATGACTTTTACCGTTGCGATCATTGGCCGTCCGAATGTCGGCAAATCGACCCTGTTCAACCGTCTGGTGGGCAAGAAGCTGGCGCTTGTCGATAACACGCCGGGGGTGACCCGCGACCGCCGCGAAGGTGAGGGGAGCATCAGCAACCTCCATTTCCGCGTTATCGACACGGCGGGTCTGGAGGAAAAATTCGACGACAGTCTGGAGGGGCGGATGCGCCGCCAGACGGAAATCGCGCTCGAAGAAGCCGATGTCGCCCTGATGCTGATCGATGCGCGGAGCGGGATCACGCCGCTGGACAAGCATTTCGCGGGCTGGCTGCGCAAGTCAAAAACGCCGGTCATCCTCGTCGCCAATAAATGCGAGGGGAAGAGCGGCATGCCCGGCCTGATGGAGAGTTTCTCCCTCGGCCTTGGCGAGCCGCTGGCGCTTTCCGCCGAGCATGGGGAAGGCCTCGGCGAGCTGTTCGACATGCTGCTCCCGTTCGAGAAGACGGGGGAGGACGCGGGCGACGGCGCGGAGGATGAGCCCGAGAAGCCCCTGCAACTCGCCATTGTCGGCCGCCCGAACGCCGGGAAATCGACGCTGGTCAATTACCTGATCGGCGAGGAGCGGATGCTGACCGGGCCGGAGGCCGGGGTCACCCGCGACGCCATCGCCATTGAATGGGAATATGAGGGCCGCGCCATAAAGCTTGTCGATACGGCGGGCCTGCGAAAAAGAGCACGGGTCCAGAAGAAGCTCGAAAAGCTGTCCGTCGCCGACAGCCTGCGGGTGATCCGCATGGCGGAGGTTGTCGTCCTCCTCGTCGATGCCGAGGAAACCTTCGAGAAGCAGGACCTCACCATCGCCGCCCATGTCATCGAGGAGGGGCGCGCCCTCGTCATCGCGGTCAATAAATGGGACACGGTGACGGACCGTCAGGGCACGCTGAAACTCATTCGCGACCGGCTCTCGATCTCGCTGCCGCAGGTGCGCGGCGTGCCGGTGATCACCCTCTCGGCGCTGTCGGGGCGGGGGGTGGACAAGCTGATCCCCAAGGTGCTGGAGATTTACGAGCTCTGGAATACGCGGATTTCAACCTCCAAACTCAACCGCTGGCTGGAATTCATGCTGGAGCAGCATCCGCCGCCCATGGCCAAGGGCCGCCGCCTCAAGATCCGCTATATGACGCAGGTGAAAGCAAGGCCGCCGACCTTCTCGCTGTTCATGTCGGCGCGCGGCGAGCTGCCGGAGAGTTATCTCCGCTACCTCGCCAACGGCCTCCGCGAAGACTTCAACCTCCCCGCCGTCCCGATCCGCATTTTCCCGCGGACGGGCAAAAATCCTTATGTGGATAAGGATTAAAGCTGTACTCTCACCGGTAGTGAGGTCAATTTGACATTGACCTTTCCATTACTTCGATGACGGGGAGGGGATACGATGGCTATGAAACGGGCATGGGTAATAATTGGCGGAAAAAATGTAAAAAAGTCAACTGTAATCAGAGCATTAACCGGAACTGGCAATGCATCAATAAGATCAAATAGGCTTTGTCAAATTGAACGTGCGGATGGATTAATATTCTCTTTAGTGCCTTATACTAGTGCTATGCAAGAGCAAGAAGTGACACCGCAAGAAATGCTGGATCACTTTAAAAAGAGAGATTTCTTTGTTATTCCGAAGCCATCTCAAAAGAATGATGAGCAAGTTGGATTTAACTTCCCACAGGTTAGAAATTTTCTTTTTTGTCTACATAATGTTTCAAAAAACAAAAAATTTCCTGACGCGATAGAATATATAAAATTGCTACTTACAGATGATTGGAATATTGAAGCAATAATTTTTCTCGGAAAAGATGAGCCTAATGTTTCCGGCAAAGGCAGGCCTAAAGTTCCTGACGATGATGCACTTATTGCTACCGACAATGATGCGCCATCTTGGCTTCAGTATTCCGGAATTAGGTACGCATCCATCCCAAATGCGCAAGAATTACCCGGTTCAGTAGTTGCCTATAAGGTTAGAGACTATTTTCAATGGAGATAAAGCCAGCAACTCAAGTTTCATGAGTTGGCAGCTATCCTACCCCAAACACTATCCCATTCGCGTCGCTCAGCACGGGCAAAAATCCGTATGTGGATAAGGGGTAGGGGGCTCAGAATTTATGCCGGAACTCGCCGAGGCGGGTTTCGAACTCGGTGATTTTTTGCGGGCTCAAGGCATTGACGGGCAGGCCGCGCAAATTATCCCGGAGGATATTTCCCGCATCCGCCAGCAGTTCGCGCCCGGCGGGCGTTATGATGGCAAGGCTCTGGCGCGCGTCGCGCTCGCTCCGTTCGGTGGCCACCATCCCGAGCTTTTCCAGCGGCTTCAGCGCGCGGGTGACGGCCGAGGCGGTCAGGCCGACGCCATTGGCAAGATCAATCCGTGAAAAGCCGGACGGACCCGCCTCTGACAGGGTTTTGAGCAACCGGTATTCACTGAAACTGACCCCCTTCGTGCAGGACAGGACGCGATCCAGCTTGCGCTCAAACGCCGACGCTGTCTCCAGGAACTGAAGGACGGTTGGTTCTGTGTGTGGGGCAAGGTTTAATGTTTTCATACGTGCATAATACATGAATACTCACGTATTATGCAAGCATTATTTTTTGGGGGATGAGAGGAGAGATGAAATAGCGCTAACTCCCAAACACCGTCCCGTTCGCATCGCTTAGGATTGCATCAACGAACATCTGCGCCTTGGTGTCGGGCAGCGGGTGGTCGCCCGGGTTTTCGGCGGGGTAGGCGACGGCGCGGAGGCGGGTGCGGGTCGGGCCGGGGTCGATGAGGTTGACTTTGAGGTTGGTTTTCGCAACTTCATGGGCGTAGGTTTTCGCGATCACTTCAAGCGCCGCCTTGCTGGCCGCATAGGCACTCCAGAACTGCTTGTTTTCATGGGCGACGTTGGTGGTCACGAACAGCGCGCGTCCGGCCTCGCTTTGCCGCAGGAGCGGATCAAGGGCGCGGATCAGCCGCTGGTTGGCATGGACATTGAGGCGGAACACCTGCTCCCACAATTCCGGCACATATTGCTGCGTCGGCATCAGCTTGCCGACCATGCCCGCATTGCCGACAAAAATATCGAGCTTCTTCCAGCGCTCATAGAGCGGCGCGGCGAGGCCATCGATGGCGGCGGTATCGAGCAGATCGAGCGGCACCAGCGTCGCGCTGCCGCCCGCGTTCTGGATCGCGTCATCGACCTCCTCAAGCCCGCCGACGGAGCGGGCGACGAGGATGACATGCGCGCCTTCAGCCGCGAATTTTTTCGCAACGCTTGCGCCAATGCCACTTGAAGCGCCGGTTATCAGCGCCACTTTATCTTTGAGTTTCAGGGACATGAAAGCCTTCGTTAATCTTGATAGCTAATAGCGTTCGGCGAGCAGGGTCAGCTCCTTGTCGGCGCCGGTGTCGTTATCGACCAGCTCGATCGGGTAGTCGCCGGTGAAGCAGGCGTCGCAATATTGCGGCTGTTTGGCGTTGCGCCCGTCCTCACCCATGGCGATATAGAGCCCGTCGAGCGAGATGAAGTTGAGGCTGTCGGCACCGATGAAGGCGCACATCTCGGCGAGGTCATACTGCGCGGCGAGGAGCTTGGCGCGGCTTGGCGTATCGACGCCGTAGAAGCAGCTATGGGTCGTCGGCGGGCTGGCGATGCGCATATGCACTTCCGTCGCGCCGGCCTCGCGCACCATCTGCACGATCTTGGTCGAGGTGGTGCCGCGAACGATGGAATCATCGACGAGGATGACGCGCTTGCCGTTGATCAGCGCCCGGTTGGCGTTATGCTTGAGCTTGACGCCGAGATGGCGGATCTGGTCTGTCGGCTCGATAAAGGTGCGCCCCACATAATGGTTGCGGATGATGCCGAGATCGAACGGGATGCCCGACTTTTCCGCATAGCCGATGGCGGCGGGGGTGCCGCTGTCGGGCACGGGAATGATCAGGTCCGCATCCACCGGGTTTTCCGCCGCGAGCTGGCGACCGATGGCCTTGCGCACTTCATAGACCGAGCGTCCCTCGACCACGCTGTCGGGGCGGGAGAAGTAGATATGCTCGAAAATGCAGAAGCGCTTCGGCGGCGTCGAGAAGGGGAAATGGCTGCTGATCCCGCTCTCGTCCACCACCACAACCTCGCCCGGCGAGATATCGCGGACGAATTCAGCGCCGATGATGTCGAGCGCGCAACTCTCGGACGCGAGGATATGGGCATTGTCGAGCCTGCCGAGCACCAGCGGCCGGACGCCGAAGGGATCACGCATGCCGATCAGCTTCTTGCTGGTCAGCGCGACGAGGGAATAGGCGCCGGTGATCTTCGACATGGCGTCGATCAGGCAATCGACGACCCGCGTCTTCTTGCTGTTGGCGACGAGATGGATGATGACTTCCGTGTCCATGGTCGACTGGAAGATGCTGCCCTCCAGCACCAGGCGGCGATGCAGGGTCGAGGCGTTGGTCAGGTTGCCGTTATGGGCGACGGCGAGGCCGCCATTGGCGAGATCGGCGAAGATCGGCTGGACATTGCGAAGCACCGTGCCGCCGGTGGTGGCGTAACGGTTATGGCCGAGCGCGGCGTTGCCCTTGAGGCTGCCGATAACCTCTTCCGATGAGAAATTGTCGCCGACCTTGCCCATGGCCTTGTGCGAATGGAAATGCCGCCCGTCATGGCTGACGATCCCGGCGGCTTCCTGCCCGCGATGCTGCAGCGCATGCAGGCCGAGGGCAGCGAGGGCGCCCGCCTCCGGATGGCCGTAGATGCCGAATACCCCGCATTCCTCATGCAGCTTGTCATCGTCAAACGGATGGCACGATAGGGAGGCGGCGGCGGTAGGCTCAGTCATTTGGGTTTTTCCTGTGTGCTCTTGCTGAGGTTTTCCATTTGCTGGCGGGCCTGGTCATCATAGCCCTTGTCGAGGAGATTCTTGGCGCCCTCGACGGTGTTTTCGACGCCGTCTTTCACGTTGTCGGGCAGTTCATCATATCTCTCTTTGAGGCGATCCACGGTGCCTTTGTCGCTTTCTCTCGAAATATTCAGGTTCTCCTGCATGTCGGGCGGCAGCAGCCGGGCGACAAATTCGCCGCTTTCCTCGATCAGCGGCAGCATTTTGGCCTGCAATATCCATTCCGGCCGATCCTTCCCGGGGATGAACTGCACGAAAATCAGCCAGAGAATCCCGAGCAGGATAACGCCGCGCGCAATGCCGAAAAAGATTCCAAGCGACCGATCCAGCGCACCGAGGCTCGACGCCTTGACCTTTTCCGATATCGCATGGCTGATATAGGACAAAATGACGAGAGAGAGAATAAAAATAACCGCGCCGGTCAAAATATCTGCAATCAGCAGGTTGAGGATAAAGCCCTGCGCGATCGGCTGCAACAGCGGGAAGAGATAAAGTGTGAGAAAAATCGCCCCGACCCAGCCGGCCACCGACAGGGTCTCCTTCACGAACCCGCGGGCAAAGCCGAAGATCGCCGAAATCAGCAGGATGACCAGAAGAACGGCGTCTGTGCCCTGAATCGGAAAATTTTCCATCGGTACTCCTACTTTTACACTGCTCTATACGGCCCGGGACATCTGCTTCGTCTTGGAAAACAGGGAAACGATTTCCCGTAAATGTTCAACTTCAATAATCTTCA
>JBBDJF010000103.1:0-13518 GCA_040880045.1 Sneathiella sp. | reverse complement strand
GCCAAGCGCCGACAGGGTGCAGCCATTTCCGGAATTCTTCACGCCCGTCCAGGCGAGCGCCGGGTCGAGATAGTCGCAGCGGTTCATGAACCAGGTGCCCGTCTCCACCTGATCGCCGATCCGGATCGCCGCCGCTTCGTCCATTGTCCAGACCGAGGCGGTCAGGCCAAACTCGCTGTCGTTCATCATCCTGATCGCCTCCTCATCGGAGGAGACCTTCATGATGCCGACAACGGGACCGAAGCTCTCCTCGGTCATGATCCGCATGCTGTGATCGACATTGACGACAACATCGGGCGCAAGATAGGCCGTGCCCGCCTTGTCGGCTGGAAAGAGTTTCGGATCAATGAGGGATTTCGCCCCGGCCTTCACCGCATCCGCGACCTGGCCGCGCACAAAATCCGCCGCCGCCGCATTGACGAGCGGACCAAGCGTCGTTTCCGGGTCCATCGGGTTGCCAAGATTATAGCCTTTCACCACCTCGACGAATTTCCCGACAAAGGCGTCATAGACATCGGCATGGACATAAATCCGCTCGATCCCGCAGCAGGACTGGCCGGAATTGAACATCGCGCCATCCACCAGATTTTCCGCCGCATAGGCAACATCCGCATCGCTCCGGACATAGGCCGGGTCCTTGCCGCCGAGCTCCAGCCCGACGCCGATAAAATGCCCCACCGCCGCCGTCTCGATTGCCTTGCCCGCCGGGACGGAGCCGGTGAAACAGACGTAATCCACCTTGTCGGAGCCGATGATATCCGCCGCAAGTTTATGGCTCGCCACGACAATCTGGAAAAGGTCTGCGGGCAGCCCTGCCTCGACGAAACTCTCGACCATCCGCTCTCCGCAAAGATGCGTCTGCGCCGCATGTTTCAGGATAACCGCATTTCCCGCCATCAACGCCGGAACGATGGAGTTCACCGCCGTCATATACGGGAAATTCCACGGCGCGATAGTGAACACCACGCCAACGGGCTCCCGCTTGATATAGCGGGTAAAGCCCGCTTTCTCCGGCACCGCAATATCGGCGAGCGCGTCGCTGGCGATTGAAATCATATGGCGGGCGCGCTCCTCAAAGCCGCCAACCTCGCCCGCGCCGAACCTTACCGGACGGCCCATCTGCCAGGCCAGTTCCTCCGCGATAACGTCTTTTCTCGCGACAAAATTATCGACGCATTTCTCAAGGATGGCTGCCCGGTCCGCGACGGATTTCTGCCGCCATTCCTGTTGCGCCGCGCGCGCTGCGGACAGCATTTCCTCTATTTTCGCAGGCGATGTATAGGCCCGCTCGACATACAGGCTGCCATCCACCGGGCTGATCGTTTTCAAACTTTCCGACATTCATTCAATCCCATTTTAAACTTCACGGGTTCTAACATTTTTCCGGCATTTCCGACCAATAGTTTTTCAGTCCTGCTTTGCGAATAAAAGCTGCCTTGCGGTATTGCTCCTCGCTAAAATGTGGATTCCCACATAATCATTTAGTTTTTTCCACAAATATGATATCAAGAAGCAGGAAAGGTCAGTAAATGACCTTCCGAACGGGGGAGGACATGAAACAAACCAAGCGGCAACTCGCGATCATGAACATGCTTCAGGTTGAAAAATCCTGCAGTATTACAGATCTGGCCAACAAACTTGACGTATCAGATGAAACGATTCGCCGCGACATCAAGGAAATGACGAAATATGGCGCGGTGGAGAAAATCCACGGCGGGGTCATGCTGCCGAATTCCGCATTGGAGGCACCGTTCCTGCGCCGTCTGGAAGCACAGCGGCGCGAGAAGCAGAAAATCGCGAAGCTGGCGGCCTCCCTGATCGTCGATGGGGAAACCCTGATGATCGATAACGGCAGCACATCCTGCTATGTCGCGAAAGCGCTCAGTCTCCATCGGGACCTTACCGTCGTCACCAACTCGACGGAGGTTGCCCGCGATCTTTGCGTCCGTAACAGCAACAAGGTTTTCATGGCGGGCGGGGAAATCCGTGCCGATGACTGCGCGAGTTACGGGCCGACGGCCGTCAATTTTGCCAGGCAATTTGCGACGGAACGGGCCATCCTCTCGATTGCCGCCATCAGCGCGGAGCAGGGCTTCCTCGATTGCGACCTTGGCGAGGCGGAGTTCAAGCGGGCGGTCCTGCCGCAGGCCGCCAGTGTCATCGTCGTTGCCGATCATACCAAGTTCAACCGGCCCGGTGTCGTCAAGGTCTGCGATTTCAGCGCCGTTGATTTGCTGCTGACCGACCAGATGCCGCCGATGAGCATCGTTGACAAGATCGGGCGCGACCGGATTATCATCGCCTGAACAGGGCGCGATCACCTGCCTAGCCGTTGAGCCCGGGGATAATTTTCACCGCGATCCAGTTGCGGACTTCCTGCTGCCGGGGGTCGGCATCAAGAACATCATCATCGACGCCAAGCTGCCAGCGAAGATGGCTCGATGCGGGGTTTTCATGAAGCGCCTGCATCTTCCTGATAAACTGGTCCGCATCCTCAAGGGAGGCAAAGTTCCCCTGCCTCGTCAGTGCCTCCCGCCGCCAGCGACACAGGCTCGCCACCTCGTTGAAGTCATATTCAGGATGATACTGCACGGCCCAGAAACTGCCACCCTTGTGGGTGACATCGACCGCCTGCACACGGGAAAAATCATTGCTGGCCAGCAAAATCGCGCCTTCGGGTAGCTCCGCGACTTCATCCTCATGACTTGTGAAACCATCAAAGACGGGCTTTTTTCCCCGGAACATCGGATGATCCTGCCCCGCGGCATTCACGGTGATTTTCCGCGCAAGACCGAACTCCCGGCCTTTCGGGTTCCTGGCGCATTTGCCGCCCGCCGCCGTCACCGCCATCTGCGCCGCCCAGCAACTGCCGAACATCGGCACCTGCGCCTCATAGGCGGCCTTGGCGAACTCTATCTGGCGGACCACCCGGCTGTCCGCCTCATCATAGATCGTCAGGCTCGATCCGGTCCAGCAGATGCCGTGGTAATCATTCAGCCCAGACCCCGACGGCAGGACACAATCCGCATCCGCCGGGAACAGGATGTCGACCTGGCATCCCGGCGCGCAGGATTGCAACATCCGCAAATAAAGATCGCCCGCCAGCGTGCCGCCATTGGCCGCAAGCGGCCCGCGATGCTCCGCCGGATATCCATCAAGGACGAGAAACCGGGCCTGACCTGCCACCAACACTACCCCTGCCCTAAACGGGACGCGTATCGCCACCAATGGTGACGCGGCGCATCAGTCGGCGATACTGGACATAGTCGTTCATCGCATAATGCTGCGTGCAGCGGTTGTCCCACATGGCGACCGACTTCGGCTGCCAGCGGAAGCGGCAGACAAATTCCGGCTTGGTCGAGAAATCATAGAGATATTTGAGCAACGGCGCGCTTTCCGCATCCGTCATGCCCTTGATCCTGAGCGTGAACATCGGGTTGACGAAAATGCCCTTGCGCCCCGAAACCTCATGGGTGCGGATCAGCGGATGCTCGACCTCCACTTCCACCGCATCGGAATATTTGTATTTGAGGCTGTGCTTGCCTTCATATTTTTCGCGTGTTGTCCGTGGATCATAGGCAATCCGGGCGGAATGCACCGCGACCAGCCCGTCGAGAAGCTGCTTCATCCCGTCAGAGAGCGCGTCATAGGCCGCCTCCATGCTGGCCCAGAGCGTATCACCGCCCACAGGGGGAATGTCGAGCCCATACAGCATGGTGACCATGGTCGGTTTTTCGAAGAAGGTATTGTCCGTATGCCATCCGGTTCCGAAGGACGCCCCCTCCCCGGCCGGTTTCAGCACCTCGATCAGTTCCGGATGGGTATTGGAGCCTTCAACGATGGGATGCACTTCCAGCGTACCGAAGCGTTTCGCGAATTCAAGCTGCCCTTCGGGGGTGATTTCCTGATCGCGGAAAAAGACCACATGGTTATCGACAAGCGCGTCATGGACATCCTGGAACTGCTCATCCGAGAGGGTTTTCGATAAATCAACACCCGCGATTTCCGCCCCGATGCAGGACGTGAGCGGCTGAACTTCAATTGTGCTGTATCCCATGGCAACCCTCATTAATGAACCGGTCAACGACAACCTCTGATTTTAGGTAAGGTAATCCTGCCTCTTGTGATAGTACCAGTTTCGATATTTCATATCTACCAGATTGCCGGGGCGTCAGCTTTTAAGCAGGGTCGAGAGCCTTTCAAGCCCTTTGTCAATCCGGTCTGTCGCGATGGAGGAAAAGCCGAGGCGAAAGTATCGACGGCCCCTTTCCGGTTCCATGAAGTGAATGGCGCCGGGCTCAAGCACGATCCCCTGCTCCAACGCGCGCGCAGCAAGGGTTTCACTGTCGATATTCTCCGGTCCCCTGACCCAGAAGCTGGTGCCGCCGAAACTTGGCACCGTCGCCATGCCGGGCAGGTATTTTTCAAGCCCTGCCGCCATTTTATGCCAGCGTTCGCCGTAAGCCTTGTGGAGCTTGCGGATATAGGCGAGATGATAGCCTTGCGCGATGAAAAGCGCGGTTGTGCGCTGGTTATTGCTGGGTGCATGACGCAGCATCAGGCGGCGCAGCGCCCGCATCTCACGGATCAGGGGTTCCGGCGCGACGATATAACCAATACGAAGGCCGGGAAACATGGATTTTGACAGGCTCCCGGCATATAGGACCCGCCCTTCCCGATCTTCCGATTTGAGCGCGGGCACCGGCTGTCCCGCATAGTTGGTATCGCTTTCGAAATCATCCTCGATGATAAGCTGGTTATGCTTTGACGCCGCCGCGAGCAAGGCTTTCCGCCGTTCGGGCGACAACGTCACCGTGGTCGGATACTGATGGCTGGGCGTGACATAGAGGATTTGCGAGTCTGCCGGTATCTCCTCCACCACGACGCCGCCTGCATCCACCCGAAGCGGGCAAAGCGTGGCGCCCCGCCGGTCGAAAATATTACGGGCATCAGGATAACCCGGATCTTCAATCCCGACGCGAACCCCCGCCCGCATGAGCGCTGCGGCGATCAGGTAGAGCCCGTTCTGCGCCCCCATGGTGATCAGGATTTCCGATTCCGTCGCGTAGATCCCTCTCCTCGGAAGCAACTTGCTCCGGATTTGCAGGACAAGTTCCGGATCATCCTGAGTAAAGGCGTCATTGGCCCAGTCCCGCATGGCGAGGCGGCTCATCGCCTGACGGGAACATTCCCGCCACGCCGGCAGCGGGAACAGGCTCGCGTCGGGCTGGCCATAAACGAAGGGATAGGGATAATCCTGCCAGTTGGCTGGTTTCACGATGTTGCGTTGCGCGCCGAGGCGTCCGTCAATCATCCTGCTCCAATCAACGAGGGAGGCCGCACTGTCCGCTGGGCCCGACTTGCGCGGTCCCTCTCCCGCCTTCGCAGCAATATCGCTGACACGGTAGCCGGAGCGCGGCACGGACACCAGAAAGTCCCCTTCCACCAGCCGGTCATAGACAATCATCACCGTTGTCCGGGACAGCCCGAGATCACCCGCCAGCTTGCGACTGGACGGCATTTTTGCGCCCGGCGTCAGTTGCCCGTTCATGATGCCAGCGATAATCTGCTCGCGGAGCTGGTTTTGCACCGGGTTCTGCAAATTCCGGTCGATTGTAAAAAGCAATTATTCCGATCCCGAAAAGAAAATGGTAAAAGCAGCACGTCGCCCATGATAGGAGCATTTCAGGCCCCATGTCACCGCCGAAGATCAGACCTGCCCTCGAAACCGATTGTCCTCTGCTGACGGAACTTGCGCTCACCTCAAAGGCCTTCTGGGGCTATTCCGATGAGTTCATGCGCGGCTGTGAAGCCGTCCTCACGGTAACGCCCCGGATGATCGCCGAATGGGAGAGCGGCGTCATTGAGGAAGATGGCGACATCGCCGGATTTGCCTTCACCTCGTTCGAGGTTGAGGAGGCGGAACTGCAGCTTCTCTATGTCTCCCCGCTTCATATGGGCAAGGGCTATGGCCGGGCCCTGATCAGGGCTGCGACGGACAGGGCCGCCGCGCTTGGCTATGGGACCTTGCGGATTGAAGTCGATCCCAATGCGCTGGATTTTTACCGTCGCATGGGCGCACGGCAGATTGGCTGGTGCCGCTCCGATGTTGAGGAGACCCGGGAGCTTCCTCTTCTAGCGCTCAATCTCAAGGCTAGATAATCTCGAAATAGCGCTTCATTTCCCAGTCGGTGATGGCCTTTCGGAACTCCCGCTCCTCCCATTCGCGCGTGACCACGTAATGATCGACAAAGGCGTCACCAAACAAAGCTCTTGCGGCTTTCGATTTTTTAAGCGCCTGCGCCGCCTCCCAGAGGGTTTTCGGCAGCGCCAGCTCATCGGGAAAATCCTGCGTATAGGCATTGCCCTTGACACCCGCTGTCGGCTCGATCCTGTTCTCGATCCCCCAGAGGCCGGAGCCAAGCGCCGCCGCAATGGCGATATGCGGATTGATATCCGCCGCCGCGATCCGGTATTCGACGCGCTGTGAATGCTCGGACCCCGGTATCGCCCGCAGCGCGCAGGTCCTGTTCTCGATGCCCCAGCTTGCTTCCGTCGGCGCCCAGAATCCGGGGATCATCCGCGTATAGCTGTTGATGGTCGGCGCGATCATCGCCAGCAGTTCCGGCATCAGTTTTTGCTGGCCGCCGATGAAATGCCGCATGGTATCGCTGATATTGCCGTCCTTGTCCGCATCGAAGAACAGGCCCTTGCCATCCTTGTCTTTCAGCGAGAGGTGAATATGTCCGCTCTGTCCCGGCACGTCCTTCGACCATTTCGCCATAAAGGTCGCCATCAGGTCGTTCTTCTGGGCAAGGATTTTTGTATAGGTCTTGAACAGCGCGCCCTTGTCCGCCGCGCTCAACGCATCGTCATAAGCGATCGCGGCTTCCAGCACGCCCGGACCGGTTTCCGTATGCAGCCCTTCGATTCCAATGTCCATTTCCTCGCACAGCGCGAGGAGCTGTTCATAGAAATTATGCTCGACCGACGCGCGCAGCATGGAATAGCCGAAGTTTCCCGGCGTGAAGGGCGTCAGGTCATTATAGTTTTTCTCGCGGACGGACCGGGGCGTCTCGTCGAACAGGAAAAACTCGAACTCGCAGGCCGCCGTCGCCTTTATTCCCATATCGGAGGCCTTGGCGAGGACCCGCTTCAATGTCTGGCGCGGACAGACCCCGGCGGCGCGGTCGCCGAATTCAAGCTGGAAAAACAGCATGTTATCTTCAAGCGGAAGCTCCCGGCAGCTATCGATGATCGGGACAACCTTGGCATCCGCATAGCCGTTAGACCAGCCGGTATAGCTGTCGGTGTCGTAAAGCTGGTCTTCCACATCCCAGCCCAGCACCACATCGCAAAAACCGAATCCGGTTTCCAGTATGCTGAAGAATTTGTCCTTGCTGAGGTATTTTCCCCGCAACACCCCATCGATATCGAAGACGCCGACCTTAACAAATGAAAGGCCCCTCTCTTCAACGATGCTGCGGGCATCCACTATAGTTTTTACAGAACGCGCGTCCATGCACTCCCCCCTCGAGATATGTCGGAAACCAGCCTAGCCTAACTGTTCAAAATCTCAAGTGCCTGCTGATGCAACTCCTGCGTAGCCGCGGCGACAATCGTCCCGTCCGACTCAAGATTGAGCCGTTTTCCCGACCAATCGGTGATCACGCCGCCCGCCTGCTCGATAACCGGCACGAGGGCCATATAGTCATAGGTCTGCAGCCCCGTCTCGACCGCCAGGTCCGCCCAACCGGAGGCCACCATGGCATAGATATAGCAATCCCCGCCATAGCGGCGAATGCGGGCCTTTTCCCGCAGTGTCGCAAATTTCTCCCGGTGACCCGGCGAGAAATACTCAAGCGACGTGGTCATCAGGATGGCATCCTCCAGCGACCGGCAGTCACTGACATGACAGGGCGTTCCATTGAAAAAGCAACCCTGCCCCTCAACACCGATCCAGAACTCCTCCAGCTCCGGCATGGAGATCGCGCCGATGCGGACGTCATTGTCCCTGACATAGGCCAGCAGCGTGCCGTAAAGCGGCAGGCCGGAAATAAAACTCTTGGTGCCATCGATGGGATCGATAATCCAGATTTCGGACAGTTCCGCGCCGTCAAAGCCATGCTCCTCCCCCAGGATACCGTGACCGGGATACCGCTCCGTGATCAGCTCGCGGATGCGCGTCTCACACTCCCGGTCCGCAACCGTGACCGGTGAATTATCCTTTTTCTGAATAACATCAATGGGTTTACGGAAATAGGACCGGGTGACCGTCGCGGCGGCCCCGGCGAGCGAACAGGTAAATCCTGCCAGTTCTGCCAGTTCACCTTTGACAGGTGCCGTCATCTTGGATGTTTTGGACATGGGTTCCGGTTCGGTTGGTGTCAGGTTGGACTTACATAGCAGCAGTGCCGACCCAACTCCACATTTTTCCGCAAATTTTCCGCCAAAATCAACAAAACATATCACAATTACGCATCAATGGCATATTCCGCGAGGGCTTCCGCCAGCCATTCCCCGACATAGCGGCTGAAGGAGGCGCGTACATAGATATGAAATCTCTCCGGCTCCACCTGTTCGACAATTGTCTGCGACTTGGCAATCAGGGTCTGGACGCAATCGCCGGTCTGGAAGCTTCTGGGATGAAAATCCATCTCGGAGCTTTTCATCAGCACATGATGGCAATGCGGCCCTTCAAGCTCGAAGATCGTGCGATTCGCGCTCAGGTCGTTGAGGGCGACATGCTGCCCCTCAAGTTTTCCTTCCAGCCTCTCGACCAGCTCCCCGGCGTCTTTCTCCCCAACGACAAGCCATTCATCGGGTGCCAGCCAGAGCGCCTTCCAGTCCTTGCCCGTTGCCACCTTGTTCGGCTCTGACGGCAGGTCGAGACCCAGCACGGATTTAACGCTTTCCGTGAAGGCCGTATCCTCGATCCGGCCACGGAGGTTGACTTGCGCCGTTGGCGCGCGCTCCGTCAAACCTTGCGGAAATCTGCCGGAAATCGAAGCGGCGGGCGTGATCCATGATTCCTGCTTACCCATTGAGCCACTCTCCTTCCTTGTCATAGAATACCGGATCGACGATTTGCGCGGTCACGTTATGGCTGTCGAGCGGCGCGAAGATTTTCTCTCCCTTGCGATGATGGCCGCCCTTGACGAGCGCGAGCGCAATGGACCGGCCCAGCGTCGCACTGTAATAACTCGACGTTACATGCCCGACCATCGGCATCGGCTTGACGGCGTTGGGATCGAAGACAAGCTGCGCGCCTTCGGGCAGGATTTCTTCTCTGTTATCGGTGAGCAGCCCGACGAGCTGCTTGCGGTCTTCGCGGGCCGTATCGCTGCGGCTGAAGGAGCGTTTGCCGATAAAATCCGGCTTCACCCTGGAGACGATCCAGTCCATGCCGAGATCCTGCGGCGTGGTCGTGCCGTCCGTCTCCTGTCCGACGATGATAAAGCCCTTTTCCGCCCGCAGGATATGCATGCTTTCGGTGCCGTAGGGCGTGATATCGAATTCCGTGCCAGCGTCCATCACCGCCTCCCATAACGCGCGGCCGCAGGCCCAGGGGACGTTGATCTCATAGGTAAGCTCGCCGGTGAAACTGATCCGGAAGACGCGCGCATCAATCCCCGCAGCTACCCCTTCCTTGAAGGAGAGGAACGGGAAACTATCATGCGACAGGTCCATCTCCGGTGCGATTTTCGCGAGCAGAGCCACCGCCTTCGGCCCGGTGATAGAGACGGTCGCCCATTGCTCAGTGACTGAGGTGCAGTAGACCTCAAGCTCCGGCCACTCGGTCTGCAGATATTCCTCCAGCCAGTCCAGCACACCGGCTGCGCCGCCCGTGGTCGTGGTCATCAGGAAGCGGTTTTCCGCAAGGCGCGCCGTCGTGCCGTCATCAAACACCATGCCGTCCTCATGGCACATCAGGCCGTAGCGGACCCGCCCGATCCCGAGTTTGGCCCAAGCATTCGTATAGATACGGTTGAGGAATTCGGCGGCGTCCTTCCCCCGGATATCGATCTTGCCGAGGGTCGAGGCATCGAGAACGCCGACAGAATTACGCACCGCCCGGCATTCACGGTTCAAGGTTTCCTGCATCGTCTCGCCGGGTTTGGGAAAATACCACGGGCGCTTCCATTGCCCGACATTCTCGAACTCCGCGCCGTTATCCACATGCCAGTCATGAATGCTGGTGATGCGCACCGGATCGGACCAGTCGCCGAGATTGCGCCCCGCCAGCGCCCCATAGGAAACGGGCGTATAGGGTGGGCGGAAGGTGGTCGTGCCGACTTTCGGGATCGGTTTATCCAATATGCCGGAAAGGATCGCCAAGGCATTGATATTCGATGTTTTTCCCTGATCGGTGCCAAAGCCCGTCAGGGTATAGCGCTTGATATGCTCGACCGATTCGAAACCCTCTCGCACTGCAAGCTCGATATCCGCCGCCGTTGTGTCATTCTGTAGATCGACGAAATGCTTCGCCATTCCTTCGCCGATCGGTCGCGACCCCGGGACAATCCAGTAAGGCTCTATCGCAGTCGCTTCCGGTTCATCAATTTCCGGCGCGGCGGGCTTGCGTTTCGGCGTGAAGCCAGCCGTGCGCGCGGCCTCCGATCCGGCCTTGTATCCCCCCGCCAAGCAGTCCTTCAACGTAAATGCCCCGCTCAGCGACCCGGCGACTTCGAGCTTCTGCATTGCCTTTCCGGGCAGGAAACAGGCTTTCCCGTCGTCATACTCGAGTTTGCCCTGTGACTGGCTGAAAAGATGGACCACCGGGCTCCACCCGCCGGACATGGCGACAAGATCACAGTCGATATGCCGCGCGGCGGAGGTATAGACCTTCGCCCCCTTCTGGATCGCGCGAACCTCCACAGCGCGGACGCGCTTGCCGCCCTTCGTTCCCGTAATCGCATAGCCTTGCAGTATCTCGATATCCTGCGCGCGCGCCATCTCCGCCAATGCGCCGCCGCCTTCGGTCCGGCAATCGATTATCGCGACGACGTCGCCCCCGGCGGCTTTCAGATCAAGCGCGGTCGCATAGGCGCTGTCATTATTGGTGAACAGCACCATCTTCCGGCCCGGCAGGACACCGTAGCGATTGACATAGGTCTGCACCGCGCCCGCCAGCATGATGCCCGGCCGGTCATTGTCCGCGAAGACCAGCGGTCGTTCATGGGCGCCGGTCGCCAGCACCACATGCCCCGCCCGCACATGCCAGACCCGTTGCCGCACCTTGCCCATCCGCTCCGTCATGGGCAGATGGTCGGTTTTCTGCTCCAGCACGCAAAGATAGTTATGGTCATAATATCCGAAGGCGGTCGAACGGCTCAGCAGTGTCACATCTGGCATCGCCTCCAGTTCGGCTACCATGGCGGCGACCCAGTCCGCCCCGCCCTTGCCGTCGATCAGCTGTTTTTGCGAGAGGAGACTCCCGCCGAGTTCGCTCTGTTCATCCACCAGCAGAACCCGCGCGCCTGCGCGTCCCGCCGCGAGCGCCGCCATCAGGCCCGACGGACCGCCGCCGATGATCATCACATCGACATGGAGATTCATGTGATCATAGATGTCCGGGTCTTTTTCCCCCGGTGCCCTGCCCCAGCCTGCAGCGCGACGGATGACCGGCTCATAGAGTTTCAGCCACATCGACCGCGGCCACATGAAGGTCTTGTTATAGAACCCCGCCGTCATGATCTTGGCGAACAGGCCGTTGACGGCGCTGATGTCGAAATTCACGCTGGGCCAGACATTAACACTGCTGGCGACCAGCCCGTCATATATCGATATCTGCGTTGCCCGGATATTCGGCTCGGTCGTTGCGCCCTCGCCGAGCTGGACCATGGAATTGGGCTCTTCCGCCCCGGCCGCGACGATACCGCGGGGCCGGTGATACTTGAAGCTGCGGCCGAGCAGATGAACACCGTTGGCAAGCAAGGCGGAGGCCAGCGTATCCCCCTCAAACCCCGTATAGCTCACCCCGTTGAAGGTGAAGCGAACAAGCTTGCTGCGATCAATGCGGCCTCCGGTGGCGGTACGAAAGCGGCCCGTCATGATTTATCTCCCGCGGGTTTCGGGGGCGCGACGCCCATCCTGTAGGAGCCGACAATCTCATGGGTGACCGTATGGCGGATGACGTTGAACCAGCGGCGGCAGCCATGGCTGTGTAGCCAGCGTTCGGCGAAATAGCCTTTCGTATTCGTCCGCATAAAGAGGAAATCCGCCCATTCCGCATCATCGAGTTTGAAGGGATCTTCGGGACGGGCGATATGCGCCTCCCCGCCGTAACGAAACTCTGTCTCATGTCGTTTGCCGCACCAGGGGCAGTCTATATTCAGCATTTCATTCCCCCTTAATGCGCGACGCCGGCGGCGCCATGTTCATCGATCAAGGCGCCGCTTTCAAACCGCGAAAGGCTGAACGGCGCGTTGAGAGCGTGCGGTTCGTCCTTCGCCACCGTATGGGCAAAGCACCAGCCCGAGCCCGGAGTCGCCTTGAACCCGCCGGTTCCCCAGCCGCAGTTGATATACAGCCCCTCCACCGGTGTGCGTGAAAGGATCGGGGAGGCATCGGGGCAGGTATCGACAATGCCGCCCCATGTCCGCATCATCCGCACCCGGCTGAAGATCGGGAACAACTCCAGACAGGCGCCGAGCTGATGCTCGATCACATGAAAACTGCCGCGCTGGGCGTAGGAATTGAAGCTGTCAATGCCCGCGCCCATCACCAGTTCGCCCTTGTCCGACTGGCTGACATAGACATGCACCGCGCCTGACATGACAACGCAGTCGATGACCGGCTTGATCGGCTCGGAGACGAGAGCCTGCAAGGGATGGCTGGTGACCGGCAGGCGCAGACCCGCCATCTCCGCGATCACCGAGCTGTGGCCCGCTGCGACAAGCGCGACCTTCTTCGCCGCGATATTCCCGCGCGTGGTTTCAACCCCCGTCACCTTGCCGCCTTCGCGCCTGATGCCGGTGACTTCGCAGTTCTGGATGATATCAACGCCAAACGCATCCGCCGCCCGCGCATAGCCCCAGGCAACGCTGTCATGACGGGCAACACCGCCGCGCCGCTGCAAGGTTGCGCCAAGGACCGGATGACGCGTGGCTTTGGAAATATTGATGATCGGGCAGAATGCCTTGACCCCTTCCGCATCCAGCCATTCCGCATCGACGCCGTTGAGGCGGTTCGCGTTGACCCGGCGCACACCCTCGCGCACATCGCCAAGACTATGGGCGAGATTGAGGACGCCGCGCTGGCTCAGCATAACGTTATAATTGATTTCCTGCGACAGGCCTTCCCAGAGCTGCAGGGATTTTTCATAGATCGCCGCGCTTTCATCCCAGAGATAGTTGGAGCGCACAATGGTCGTGTTCCGCGCCGTGTTGCCGCCGCCGAGCCAGCCTTTTTCCAGCACGGCGATATTCCGCACCCCATGCTCCTTCGCGAGGTAATAGGCAGTCGCAAGGCCATGTCCGCCGCCACCAACGATGATGACGTCATATTCCGGTTTCG
>JBBDJF010000102.1:0-14012 GCA_040880045.1 Sneathiella sp. | reverse complement strand
CACTACATAGGCGAGCTGACTGATGGTGGAATAGGCGAGCCGGGCTTTCAGGTTATCCTTGGTCAGTGCAACCACCGAAGCCGCGATCAGCGTATAGGCGGCGACCCATGTGAGCCATTCCGCCGCGCCGGTATCGCTAAGGAAATCAATGCCGAAGATATAGATCACGACTTTCAGGACCGCGAAGACGCCCGCCTTTACAACGGCCACGGCATGGAGAAGAGCGCTTACCGGTGTCGGAGCGACCATGGCTGCCGGTAGCCAGCGATGGATCGGCATCAGCGCCGCCTTACCGATACCATACATAAAGAGAAAGAGAAGCACGCCCGTTACCCCGGCGCTGGCATGGCCTTCCAGAATCCCGCCTTTGACGAAATCCACAGTTCCCGTCAATGTCCAGACCCAGATAATCGCGGGCAGGAAAAGCCCGATCGAGGTGCCGATCAGGATACCGAGATAGATCCGGCCGCCTTTCAAAGCCTCCGCATTCCTTTTATGGGCGACCAGCGGATAGGTGGAGAGCGTCAATACCTCGTAAAAGACGAACAGGGTAAGCAGGTTGCCCGAAAACGCAACGCCCATGGTCGCGGCGATGGCAATCGCAAAACAGATATAAAAGCCGGTTTGGCGCGGCTCGTTATTCCCGCGCATATAGCCGATTGAATAGATCGAGTTGATGATCCAGAGTGAGGAGGCGACGGCGGCGAAAGTCATCCCGAGAGGCTCGACCTTCAGCGTCAGTCCAATTTCCGGCATCAGCTGCACCAGTACAACGACGGGCTCCGCGCCGTTCATGATTCCCGGCAGGATGCTGAAAACATTGAGGCAGAGCAGAACCGAGGTCACAAGCGTGACGGTTTCCCGGATATTGGGCGCGGAAGAGGTGATCGCGATACCAATCGCCCCGAGGAGCGGAATGATCAGGGCAAGAATGACGTGGGTTTCAAGGGTGAACATGGCCTTACACTCCCCCCATCAAGAATGCCGCGGCGGCTTTTGCAAAACCAACGTTGAAGCTGGTTTCGATACCAAAATAGAAGCTGCCGAGGATGAAAATCCATGTCGGGATGATCAGCGACATCGGGGCTTCCTGCGTCTCGGTCCCTTCCGGGGCCGGGCGGAAATACGCGACCTCCACCACGCGCCAGATATAGATCACCGCAAGCAGGCTCGACATCATCAATGCCGCAACAAGGGCATATCCGAAATAGGAACCCTTTTCGAGGACAGCAACCACCAGATACCATTTACTGATAAAGCCAGGGGTGAGCGGAACACCGATCAACCCTAAACCGCCCAGCACGAAGCCGAATGTCGTGACTGGCATACGCCTGCCAATCCCTTGTAAATCCTTCAAATAAGTAGAGCCAGCGACATAAAACATGCATCCGACGGAGAGGAACAGGCCGGTCTTGACAATGGCGTGGTTGAATATATGGATGATCGAGGCTGTCAGGCCCGACTCGCTCGCCAGTGCAATCCCGAGGACTATATAGCCAAGCTGGGCGACACTTGAATACGCCAGCAGACGTTTGAGGTTCGTCTGATAAACTGCGACCGCCGACATGGACAGGAAAGCCAGTATCGCAAGCGGCATCAGGATGTCCATGAGACCAAGGCCGGCAAAGCTGTAATTGGGGCCGAAAACGGTGAAGATAAACCGGATCAGGAGATACACCGAAACCTTGGTTGCAGTCCCGGCGAAAAATGCCGTTATAATGTTGGGTGCGTAAGTGTAGCTGTTGGGCAACCAGGCATGCAGGGGGAATAGCGCAAGTTTTATGCCGATCCCGATAACAATAAAACCGACGGCGGCGAGAATGGGCCGGGTGTCCTCAATCTCGGGAAAGCGCATCGCAATATCCGCAATATTCAGTGTGCCGGTCATCATGTAGATGAGGCCGATACCGATCAGGTAGAATGTTGCGCCGACGGTACCGATTATCAGATACTGGAACGCTGCCGTAAGCGCCCGCCGGTCCGTCCGCTCCCCCATCGCGATCAGCGCGTAGGAAGAGAGCGACATGATTTCCAGAAAGACGAAGATGTTGAATGTGTCGCCGGTAATGCAGATACCAAGCATCCCCGTGAGCGAAAGCAAATAGGCCGCGAAGAAGAGGCCGAGCTGATGCGCGGGTACTTCCTTTGTGATGCTCTCGCGAGCGAAAAGCAGCACGCCTGTGCTGATCCCACTGATCAGGACGAGCATGAAGCCACTCAGCGGGTCAACCACATACTCGATACCCCAGGGGGGCGCCCAGCCACCCAGTTCATACGAAATGGGACCGCCAGCGGTGACAGCGAACAGCAAAGAGAGGCTGACGTAAAAGGTGAAGGCGCTGATAATCGTGGTCAGGGCCCAGGGCAGGGTATTCCCGCGAATGAGGGCGCAAAAGGGCGCGGCCATCAAAGGTGCAATTGCGACCAGGATAGGAAACTGGGAACTCATGGACATCATGTCAGGCGCCATCCTCCATTTCGAGGATATCTTCTTCGTCAATGGTGCCAAAGGATTCCTTGATACGAACAACCAGCGAGAGCCCGAGGGCCGTCGTTGCAATGCCGACAACAATGGCGGTGAGGATCAGCACATGGGGAAGCGGGTTGGAATAGGCGGTCGTGACGGCGTCGGCGGTATTTTCGACGACAATTGGCGCCGTACCGCCGGTTACCTTGCCCATGCTGATATAAAAGAGGAAAACGGAAATCTGGAACAGGGATAGCCCGATCATTTTCTTGACGAGGTTACTGCGGCTCATCACCGTATAGAGACCGATCATCAACAGGATGATGAATATCCAGTAGTTGAAGAAACCAAAGGAAATCATTTTTCACCCCGCTGCGACGCTTCCTCGATCAGGTCCGCGCGACCGACAAAGGCGTAGAAAATGGCCAGCATCGCCGCCGTTACCGTTATGCCGACGCCAAGCTCCACCAGCAGGATGCCGAGATGCTGACCGGCAACCGGGTCCGAGGCCAGCACGTTGTAATCAAGGAAATTACCGCCCAGCAACATGCCGGCAACCCCGACGCCGCCGTAAAGCAGCACGACTGCGCAAATCAGGAACAGAATGGCTTTTTCGTTGATGACCGCTCGCGCCAGGTCCAGGCTGAAGACAAGCGCATAGAGGATGATACCGGCCGCGAAAATCACACCCGCCTGAAAACCACCGCCCGGTCCGAAATCGCCATGAAACTGCACATAAAGCGCAAAAACAAAGATGAAGGGGATCAATAGCTTGGCTATCACATGGGGGACAAGGTCGTGATTGCTTCCAAGTCCGCTCAGACTGCTGCCCTTGCCGTCCCTGTCCGTGTCAAGGGGCGTGTCTTTTGCATCTTTGTTCGCATCGGTGCGCCGACGGCGGCGCTGACGCAAGATCAGCAGAACACCAATGCCGGCCGTGAAAATCACGGTTACTTCACCAAATGTATCATAGCCGCGATAGCTCGCGAGGACGGAGGTTACCATATTCGGTATGCCGATTTCCGTCGGGCTTTCCTGAATATAGCGGGGAGCGACATGGGTCTGGACCGGATTATCCGGATGTCCGAACTGAGGCATGTCATAGGTCGCGTAATATAGGACCGCTCCGACCGCGACACAGATTACGAGGGGGCCCACAGCAAATTTGGCGCGCTCCTTTTCCTGTGATCCGACAAGGGCAAGAGTGCCGATATAGAGGACGGTGCTGATCCCGGCGCCGACGGCCGCCTCGGTAAATGCGACATCCACGGCGTCAAGGCTGATAAAAATCAGCGCCATTGTAAAACTGACAATCCCGAGCAGCATGGTGGCGACAAAAAGATTGCGCACCATCAGAACCGTCATGGTTCCGGCAATCAGCAGCAGCATCAGGAAAATATCTACAAAGGCAGCGATGATCTTGTCCCCCTCTCAGTCTTGCGTGTCTGTTTATGCGTCTTCATCTGGCTTTTTCACCGCGCCGAAGCCATCCAGTTTCGGCTTTAACCCGGCGACAAAGCTTGCCTGAGCAAGAGCATAGGACGATGTCGGGCTGGTGAAAAATATAAAAACGATGACCAGCAGCAGCTTGACAGTGATCAGTGAAAAGCCGCTTTGCAGGGCGAGCCCGATAAATATCAGGGTGGTCGCGAGTGTATCGGCCATGCCACCGGCATGAATGCGGGTATAAAGATCCGGCAGACGCAGCAATCCGTAACCGGTGATCACTAGCAGGACGCTTCCGGCCAGCAGCAATATCCATGTGGCGATATCCAGAACCAGTTCCATTATGCGTTATCCCTCGGTTTGGAGAGGGTACCGCGCAAGGTACCGAACTTGAAATACTTCAGTACAGCAAGCGTACCGATGAAATTGACCAAAGCATAAACCAGTGCAAGGTCCAGGAAATCAGGGCGCCCACCAAGAAAGCCCATCACCCCGATCAGCAGGACTGTTTTCGTGCCAATAGCATTGACGGAAAGTATACGGTCATAGGAAGTCGGGCCAATGATTGCCCGCGCGAGGGCGAGAGCGATACTGACAAGGACGGCGATCGCGGTAATGGCGTAAATTGTCATGCTTCCTCCATCACCTTGGTGACACGACGGTCCATGTCCCCACTCTTGACTCCGGCGGCCGAGGCTTCCGTCATTGAATGAACCATAATCTGGTCTCCATCGAGGTCCACGGTAACCGTGCCGGGTGTCAGCGTGATTGAATTGGCATATATGACGCGGCCAAGGTCGGATTTCTGACTGGCAATCACTGTAAACATCCTTGGCCGCAGATACTTACGCGGGAAGAGAACGCATTTCGCGACGTCGATATTCGCCTTGAAAATCTCGATGAAAAGCCATCCCCAGTAGGTAAAGATGCGCGGGCCCAGATGGAGCGGATGTCCTTCATGATCGATGACATCCATGCGATAGGCGATGAGGGCGGACAACGCACAGGAGGCGACGCCAAACCCGATTATAAGCGGCGTATAATGCCCCGACAGTAATAGCCAGACCGCCATTAGCACGAGAAACAAACTGAGGGTTTTTAACAACGTCCTAGAATCCCTGTCGTCGGCATCGGTTAAAATTGTTGGGAGCAAAATTTAAGTCTGGCCCCGGATCTTTCCTCGTATATGCCATGGGTTTTTCCCTGCTGCAAGTATCAACCATGCGATAATCTGTGACTGTGTTTTCTCTGTGGTGCCAAACGGTGTCCCGCCGACCCCCAATTACCTGCAATGCGGCGGCATGAACTCATCAATTCGAATATTGAAACTTTCCTTAAAAATGTGCTAAACTCTGTGTCTGGCGAGACGATACAGGACGTCCGCCAAGTTCGGGAGTAATAAATGACAGCCAAAATTGAACAATTACGGAGTAAGCAGGAAGAGGCAAAATCGATTGAGTCCCCGGAAGCTACCTTTGAAATGACAGGTCGTGTTAAATGGTTCAACACGGTCAAGGGTTTCGGCTTTTTGACGCCAAATAACGAACCGGGCGATATTTTTCTCCATCTTTCTTGTCTGCGCGAGGCCGGTCATGAGTATGTGGCGGAAGGTGTAAGCGTATCCTGTGTTGTCGTGCGTCGCTCGAAGGGGCTGCAGGCAATCAAGGTTCTTGATATTGACACGTCGACGGCGGTTCCCTTCGAACCACGGGTGCCGGAGAAAAACAATGTCACCAACCATCCCGCCGTGCAGCCGCAGGGCGATTTCGTTGAAGTTGAAGTGAAATGGTTTGATCCGGTCAAGGGGTACGGCTTCCTGACACGGGGGGACGGAACGCAGGATATTTTCGTCCATATGGAGACTTTGCGCCGCGAAGGGGCACTTCCCGTGCAGGCAGGCCAGAAGATGAATGTGCGGATCGGCGATAGTGAAAAAGGACCGCAGGTCGCAGAAATCGAGCGTCCGGAATAATTTATTCCGGACGATTGTCTGTTTCTTTCCCTGGCCTCACGCCTTATTCAAGGGCGGTGGCATAATCTTCTACGGGCATGATCTTCTCGATCAGGCCTTGATCCTGCATAAATTTTGCGAAGCGTTGGTATCTACCTGTATCAAGGGCCGCAGGGCGTAGCGCAAAACGGGGCAGAGTTGCACTCCAGGCCCGGCGGTTTAATTCGTCATCCAGCTCCTTATGATTCCGGATAAACAGCTCCCAGCTTTCATCCGGATGATTGACGAGATATTGCACAGCTTCCTCCAGCGCCTCCACAAAAAGGATCAACCGCGGATCATCCAGCTTTTCTGAATTGGCCACGACAATAAGCTCATCATAGGCTGGAACGCCCTCTTCTTCGGGGTAGAAGGCCCGTCCCGGATATCCTTCAATATCCATCTGGTTCAACTCGAAATTCCGAAAGGCGCCAATGACGGCATCCACCTGTCCGGACAGAAGGCTCGGCGAAAGCGAGAAATTCACATTGATCAGGGTGAGATCAGACGGTGATATGTCATGCGGCGCCAGCATGGCGTTCAGAAGCGCCGTTTCAAACCCGCCAATGGAATAGCCGACTTTCTTTCCCTTGAGGTCGGCAAGCGTCTTGATTGGGCCGTCTTTCAGGACCACAAGGCTGTTGAGCGGGGTCGCTACGAGGGTCGCAATCCGCTTGAGCGGTAACCCCGCGGCCACCTGCATATGCAGTTGAGGCTGATAGGAAATTGCCAGATCCGCCTTGCCGGCAGCGACCAGCTTTGGCGGATCATTCGGATCGGCTGGGGCAATCATTTCAACTTCGAGGCCGCGCTTTTCGAAAAATCCCATTTCATCCGCGACGATCAAGGTTGCATGATCGGGATTGACGAACCAGTCAAGCAGGACGGTCAGCTTTTCTGCCGCGCTGGCCGTCGGGCTCTGGATCGCGAGGACGATCAGAAGGGGGATAAATATTCGTTTCATTTACAAACTCCGTTGTTGGGTGACAGGGGTGTCTTGATCTGAAAGCCAGGGCAGGGCGCGCCGGAGGCCATAGTCAATCAGGTAATAGAGAAGCAGCGCCATCATCGTCAGGACCAGCAGGCTTGCAAACATCAGGTCCGTCTGAACACGAGCATTCGCGTGCAGCATCAGGTAGCCCAGACCGGAGGAGGCGCCAACCCATTCGCCAACCACGGCCCCGATCGGGGCGATTGCCGCCGCAACCCTGATACCGGAGGCGAGGGACGGGAGGGCGTATGGTATCTTGATATAGCGATACAGCCGGACGAGGTTTCCAAGGCGGCTTCTGCGGCCTGATTGCTGTAAGAGCGCCGCGAGATTAAGCCAGGCGGGCTCCGTCCGGTTAAGTCCATCCAGAAACCCCACAGTGACCGGGAAGTATATGATCAACAGGCTCATGACCACTTTCGGGGCGATTCCATACCCGAGCCAAAGCACAAGCAGCGGCGCAATTGCGAAAACGGGGATCGCCTGACTGGCAATTAGTAAAGGAAAAACCCATTGTTTTACAGGTTGGTAAGCGGAAATCATGAGAGCGGATATCATGCCGAATGTAACGCCTAGGATCAGGCCAAGAAGAATTTCGATTGCCGTGGTCACTGCATTCTCGGCGATCAGGCCCGCGTGACGCCAGAGTGCCTCCGCCACGATCAGGGGCGAGGGGAGTATGAATTTTGGCAGGTTAAGAACAGCCGTGATCAATCCCCAAACCAGCAACAGTCCGGCTATGGTGACAAGGAGACGCAGGATTTTCATGGCTGATGCCCCGTGGCGGCAAGCCGTTCCATGATATCAGAGTAATGATGCTTCAGGGCGTCATCCGTCGGGTCGCGGGGAATGCTACCCTCCGGAGCCAGCGGCAGTGAGAGAGTGACCGGGTTGCCGGAAAGGACATGAATAATGTGACCGAGCCGCAAGGCTTCCAGAGGGTCGTGGGTTATGAGCAGGACAGTCTTGTCGATCAGCATATCCGCCGCCAGATCCTGAAGCCGGTATCGTGTAATCGCATCGAGTGCCGAAAAGGGTTCATCCATCAGGACGATTGGCGTTCCTTCCATTAATGTTCGTGTCAGGGCAACGCGCTGGCGCATGCCGCCCGAGAGGGTTGCGGGGCGGTCATCATGCCGACCCTCAAGCCCTACATGATCGAGGAGCCTGCGGGCACGGCCGAAATCCGGGATTTCACCGCGTAGTCGACTGCCAATCAGGAGATTATCCAGGACCGTTGCCCAAGGCAGAAGCAGGTCCTGCTGATCCATGTAGGACAGCCGGCCTTCAAGGGTTCCGCCGTCACTGGTATTCAACCGGCTGTTCTCCGGCAGCGGGATAAAGCCCGCGAGGATTTTAAGGATACTGCTTTTACCGACACCGCTTGGCCCCAGCAGGCAGGTAATCTTTCCGGGTTCCAGGACAAGGTCGAGATTGCTGAGGATCAATTGGTCGTCAAATTCGAGACGATCAACGTTAAGCGCGACGCCCACGGACGACCGGTCGCTCGAAACAGCGGAAATGTTTGGGTGCTCTGGTTCCATTGACCTCTCGTTCCTACGCAGGTATTAACCTGATCAGGTATTCGGGGTCGCCCCGCACAACGGAACCTCTCAGCCAAAATGGCTCCCCCCGAGGAGCCTTTAACTATAAAGAAAATATGTTTACAGACAAGGGATTATTCATTCGAATGAGGTCGGCCGTCACTCTGCGTATCGGGGTTCTACTCATGCTTGCCAGCGTGATGCTTGTATTGTCACCGGCAAATGGGCACATCCCGGTCGCGCAGGCTATAAGCGAAACCGAACGTCTCATCCTGAAAACATCACGCGGGACCATCACCCTTGATGTTGAAGTTGCGGATGACTCGGCAAAACGGAGCAAGGGCTTGATGTACCGACAAAACCTGCCGCCTATGCAGGGTATGTTATTTGATTTTGAGGAAAGCAGGACGATCACAATGTGGATGAAGAATACAGAGATTCCACTTGATATGTTCTTTGTGGATGACGCTGGAAAAATTCTCTACATTAAGGAAGGGGCGATGCCGCATTCGCTTGACGTCATCACCTTCGATGGAACTGCCCGGGCGGTGCTGGAGCTGAACAGCGGTTTTGCGAAGAAGAATTCTGTCCAGGTGGGTGATGTCCTGTATCATCCCCTTTTTGAAAATGAGTAACTACCGGAATAACAATGAACAAGAATACAGCCGGAGCCCATCCCGTTCCCGATGGATTTGAAATCACGGAGCGAAAGGCGCCCTTTACGATCGCCAACGGCCCTTTCTATGAAAAGATTACCAGCGATGGCAAGCTGGTCCGCGCCTTCCGGGTTACGGAGCATCACCTCAACAGCATCAAGGTAGTTCATGGCGGTATGCTGATGACATTCGCGGATTCCGCGCTTGCAGGGGCCGTCATTCATGAAACAGGACGACGCTGTGTTACCATCAAGATGAACTCCGAATTCCTTTCGCCCGCACGGGAGGGAGACTGGGTGGAATCCGATGTTGAGGTGATTCGAAGTACGCGGACGGTGGTCTTTGTGCGGGGCGAGCTGAAGGTCCGCGATAAATCGATCTTCAAGGCCGATGCAATATTTCATTATGTTCATGTGGGAAGTTAGAGAAATTCTCAATTCCGGCTTGCGAGCCGGGCCTTGTTAGTATAGATCATCATTTCACTGAACGGGGCGTAGCACAGCCTGGTAGTGCGCTCGCTTTGGGAGCGAGAGGTCGCAAGTTCGAATCTTGCCGCCCCGACCATATTGAAAGCCCTGTAAATCAATGGTTTGCAGGGCTTTTTTATTGCTTTATAACAGGAATTTCGTGAAGATTTCGTGAAAAGTCCCGGTTCGTTGCGCTTTCCGTTGCCGTTAAGTATATTGTCGCTAGAATATGACAAGACTAACTTTGATGAGGGGACTGGAAATGAGGGAACGTGTTATACTGAGGATATTCAAGCGTCAAGCGCGCTTCGCGGTGTTTCTGCTGACTCTCTTGATTGTGCCCGCTATTTCCCATGCAGAAACATTCTCAGGTCTGAAACCGGCTTCACCGCAGCCTGATGAAGCCAGCCTCAAGCCGGGCCTTGCTGTTACCTACTACGGTGTGAAGGTCGACAGCATCAAGGAACTTGAAGAAAATATGGGCTATATGGATGGCACACCGGGGACACCTATTCCAATGCTGAACTATCAGGTTGGTAACGGCAATGTCCTGACCGCGAACAGCAACGATATGGTAGGGGCGATTATCAAGGGCTTTATCAAGATGGAGAAACCCGGCCGGTATGTCTTCATGGTGCATTCCAATGACGGTGTCTGGCTCGCCATCGGCGATAAGTTGATTTATGAGGATCCGGATGTCCATGCTGACCGCTTCTCCGATGAAATAATTGTTGAGATTTCAGAGCCGGGCTGGTATCCGATCCATATCAAGTATTTCGAGAAAAAGAACACCGCGACATTAGAGCTTTACTGGGAAGCGCCGGGCTTTGGCGAACTGGATTACGTGCCCGCCGAAGTCTTCAGTCATGCTGGAGAGTAACTGAGAGATGACAATGAAGGCAAGAATTTTCCAACCGGCGAAAAACGCCATGCAGTCCGGCCGCAAGGGTACAAAACACTGGCGGCTTGAATATGCGCCGTCCGAACCGAGATATATTGAACCGCTGATGGGCTGGACCGGATCGCGGGATATGAATGCGCAGGTAATCGTCGATTTTGACGACAAGGAAAGCGCCGTTGCCTTTTGCGAGTCGAACAATATTCCCTATACGGTTTTTGAGCCCAAGAAGCGCCGCCTTCACCTGAAAGCCTATGCGGAAAATTTCGCCTATACGCGGGTTCGCGGCTAGCACAAAGTCAAGTTCCGCAGAATAACGGCCCCGTAGCTCAGCTGGATAGAGCAATTGACTTCTAATCAATAGGTCGCACGTTCGAGTCGTGCCGGGGTCACCATCGAATGAAAAAAAGCCCGGCTATATTACGGCCGGGCTTTTTTGCGTTGCGGGTTTTTTTATCAACCGTTCAACACCACTTCAACAGAAGTGTAATCGAGACCTAGGTCGCGGGCGACAGGTTCGCAGGTGATTTTGCCATTCCAGACATTGAGGCCGTTGGCGAGGTGCCGGTCGTCTTTTAGTGCCTGCTTCCAGCCTTTGTCAGCGATGCGAAGGGCATGGGGCAGGGTGACATTATTCAATGCGTAAGTGGAAGTGCGGGCGACGCCGCCCGGCATATTGGCCACGCAATAATGCACGACGCCGTCAACGACATAGGTAGGGTCAGCGTGGGTCGTTGCCTTGGACGTTTCAAAGCAGCCGCCCTGATCGATGGCGACGTCGACGATGACGGCTCCCTCTTGCATGGTCTTCAGCATCTCGCGGGTGACGAGTTTCGGTGCGGCGGCCCCGGGGATGAGTACGGCGCCGATCACGAGATCCGCCTCCGTCACCAGCCGCTCCAGCAGCGCGTTTGTCGAATAGATTACCTTGGCGGAGGATTCGAAGTGGTTTTCCAGCTTTTCCAGGGTTGCCGGATTGCGATCAAGGATCGTGACATCTGCATGCAGGCCGATGGCCATCTGGGCCGCATTGAACCCGACCACGCCGCCGCCGATGATAACAACCTTGCCTGGTGCCACACCCGGCACGCCGCCGAGCAAGACACCGCGCCCGCCATGGGATTTTTCAAGTGCCGCGGCGCCGGCCTGAACCGACATGCGACCCGCAACCTGGCTCATCGGTTTCAGGAGCGGAAGTCCGCCTGAATTATCCGTCACCGTTTCATAGGCAATGCAGACGGCACCTGACTTGATCAGATCCCGGGTTTGATCCGGATCCGGCGCGAGGTGAAGATAGGTATAGAGGATCTGGCCTTCACGAAGCAGAGCTCGTTCTGCGGCTTGCGGTTCCTTTACCTTAACGACCATATCGGCGTGGCTGAAAATTTCTTCTGCCGTATCAACGATTTTTGCGCCGACGGCCTCATAATCCTCGTTCAGTGCGCCAATACCGCGTCCCGCATCCGTTTCTACCAGAACCTCATGCCCATGGGCGATCAGTTCTCCGGCGCTTTCCGGCGTCAGCCCAACGCGGTATTCGTGATTTTTGATTTCCTTGGGTGTCCCGACGATCATGCTGTTTTCTCCTCCAGACAGATCAATTTCAAGGCATATATTATAGCCTTTTTCAGGTGAAATTAATTCCGAAAGTTCTTTTTTGAATCGGATTTTTCGGTATAATTTCCTGATTATTATAATAATTCCGGGAAATATTCCTATGGATAGCTTTGATCGTCAAATCTTGTCAGAGTTACAGCAAGATTCAAGCAAACCCATTTCGGAGATCGCGGCGCGGGTCAATCTTTCCCTTTCCGCCTGCCATCGCCGCATCAAGTTGCTGGAAGAGGCCGGTGTCATTGATGGTTATATGGCGCGGCTGGACAAGCATGCGCTGGGTCTGGAAGTGGATGTTTTTGTCGAGATTTCGCTGACGTCACAAAGTCAGGAGACGCTCGATCTTTTTGAGAAAGCGGTGATGACCTATGACGAGATACTGGAATGTCATCTGACAACGGGTAATGCAGACTATATCATGCGGGTGACAGCCAGCGACGTGCGGGATTATGATCGTATTCACCGAAATTGCCTGGCAAAGCTACCCCATGTGGCAAGCATGCGATCAATCTTTGCCCTTCGGGCAATCAAGCCCTGGAAGGGGTATCCGGTCTTCGGCGACTATCAAAAGGCGCCGTGACGACCTTCGCCTGCGGCAAAGCGCGCCGCGCCGGATTTCGCCTCTTTCTGTTTGGCTTCCTCTGCGGCCATCATTTCGAACTGAATGGCGTCCTGCTCGGATTTTCCTTCCTGCGCATAAAGGCTTTTGCGATCTGAAAGCATGGCGATTTGTGGAAACTCGGAAATTCTCAGGGCAAGCTCCTCTGCGGCATCCCGTGCGCCGCCAACCGGTGCGATACGGGTCACCAGTCCCATGGCCAGGGCTTCATTTGCGGGTACAGCCCGACCGGTGAGCATCATGTCAAGCGCCGGACCCTGACCGATCACGCGGGGCAGGCGAACGGTGGTGCCATCACTCATTGGAACGCCCCAGCGGCGGGAGAAAATCCCGAATATGGCTGTTTCCTCGGCGATCCGGATATCACAATACAGGGCGAGCCCAAGGCCGCCCGCGCAGGCATGCCCGGCAATGGCTGCGATCAGCGGTTTTGAAAGGGGTGCATGGAACGGTCCATCCTGGTGGCCTGCCCAGGCTTTATAATCGACCCTGCTTGCGGCTTCTTTCAAGTCAGCACCGGCGCAAAAAGCACCGCCTGCACCGGTGACAATGGCAACCCTCTGGCTGTCATCCGCATCAAACGCCCGGAACGCGGTTGTGAGGAGTTCCATTGCCTCCTGATCGAGGGCGTTTTTGACTTCCGGTCTGTTGAGGATAATGGTCGTTATTGGTCCGTTGGTTTCGGTGATTATTTTTTGTTTATCCATCATGTGTTTCGTTTCCCGTTGAAGTCCTATAGTCGGCGGGTACTTTTCGCAGACACAGCCTTTGGGACGAGTAAAGCCCGTCCATCAGTCGCCATAATCCAAACTGCACGAAGGTCAGTTCAGACGCTTGGTCACAAAGCCCTTTTCGCGCGGGTATTTCTGCTTGATGCAGCTCTCCGCCTTTTGCGGATCTTCCGCCTCGACCGCGAAGCGGCACGGGGTGGCCCAGCGCATTGAAATATGGGGATGTTCCTGATTGTTGTCGAGCGCGTTCTGCGCTTCGGTATTGTAAACGGAAAAAACGTAGGTACTCATAATCTCGCTCTAACTTTTACCTTCGGGCCTCAGCCCATTACTGCCAGGTTGTTGACGACAGTGGCGCCCCTGACCGGTGACGATGATATAGTTTTCGTCATTACATTGTAACATTAGGCAAGTTTAATCTGCAACAATAGCATATTTACGCCATTTATTACCCGGATTTCCGTCATCGGGCCTGCATAGGCGAGGGAATCTAGATGTTTTTCTGTTTCTGGTAGTCTCGGGTAACTTCCAGTGCATGTTGAATTACTTTCTCAATCACGGGGTTATAAGGTTCAGTCGGGTAGGACAC
>JBBDJF010000101.1:0-14019 GCA_040880045.1 Sneathiella sp. | reverse complement strand
TATTGTATTTAGTAAAATATATTGGATTTAAATCCTGTCAATCGGAAAAATGTCAGATCGCCTGAATACTCCCCCCGCCGTGGGACAAACCATAAACCGCCTCCGCAAGGAGAAGCATTTGACGCTCGATCAGCTCGCGGCTGTGTGCGGTGTGTCGAAGTCCATGCTTTCCCAGATAGAGCGCAATGAGACAAACCCAACCCTTGCCACTGTCTGGCGGCTGGCGGAGGCGCTTGGCGAAACCATTGACGATATCGTGCGTGGTGACGAGCCGGGCCATAGCCTCACGGTTATCCGCGGCGCGTCGGTCCCGGTCCTGAATGATAGCAAGGGGCATTACAGCCTGAAGGTTCTGGGCCCCGCCAGCCTTGTCAATGACATGGAATGGTATGAAATCGACATGGCGGCGGGCGGGAAAATGACGTCAAGTTCCCATACGGCGCGAACGACCGAGCATCTGACCGTCTTCAGCGGGGAATTCGACGTGACCGCGGGCGGGGAAACCGAGCGGGTGACCTCCGGGGAAACCGCACGCTATGCCGCCGATCAGCCCCATGAAATCCGCAATGTCGGTGAGACAAACGGCCGCGCCCTGCTCGTCGTCCTGATGGGCAAGCAGATCTGACTACAATATCAGGATCGCACGGAAATCATTGACGTTGGTCCGCGTCGGGCCGGTCTTGATCAGGTCGCCCAGCCCCTCGAACAAACTATAGCTGTCGTGACGGGCGAGATAGTCCTTGGCGTTGAGACCGGCCGCGTCGGCGCGTTGCAGCGTGCCCGGCGTGATGATCGCGCCCGCGTTATCCTCGGTCCCGTCAATGCCGTCGGTATCACAGGCGAGCGCATAGACATCGGCAAGGCCATTAAGATGCACCGCAAGGGCGAGCAGGAATTCCGAGTTGCGCCCGCCCCGCCCGGTTTCGCCGTTCCCGCTCCGGACGGTGACGGTTGTCTCGCCGCCGGAAATCAGGACGCAGGGCGTTGCGGCGGGCTGGTCATGGAATTTCACCTGCCGCGCGATTGCCGCCATGACCGAGGCCACATCCTGCGCCTCCCCCTCGATACTGTCGCCGAGGATGACGGGGGTAATATTATTGTTCGTGGCAATCGCGGCGGCGGCCTGCAAGGAGGCTTGCGGCGTCGCGATCATCTTGCTGACGGCAGATATGAAGACGGGGTGCGAGGGTTCCGGCGATTCGGACGCGTCACTCTTGAGAAAAATGTCGATGGAGGGCGGAATATCGATGTCGTATTTTTCAAGCACGGCGCGCGCATCGCGGGAGGTTGTCACATCCGGCACTGTCGGGCCGGAGGCAATCACCGCCGGATCATCGCCCGGCACATCGGAAATCATCAGGGTGACGACCTTCGCCGGATGGGCGGCAACAGCCAGCCGCCCGCCCTTGATCGCGGAGAGATGCTTGCGCAGGGTATTCATTTCGGTGATGTTGGCACCGGAGGCGAGCAAGGCCTTTGTCACCGCCTTTTTCTCCTCCAGCGTGATGCCCTCTCCGGGTTTCGCCAGCAACGAAGAGCCGCCCCCGGAAATCAGGCAGAGCACCAGATCATCCTCGGAAAGCCCCTCCAGCAGCGCGAGAATATCATCCGCCGCCTTCGCGCCCTCCGCATCCGGCACCGGATGGCCCGCTTCGACCACCATGATCTTGTCAAGCGGCAGGCCGTGATCATAGCGGGTGATGACGAGGCCGCTCAAAGGACCGTCCCAGTGATCCTCAACCGCCTTCGCCATAGAGGCCGCGGCCTTGCCCGCCCCGATGACAATGGTTTTTCCTTTTGGCGGGGACGGCAGGAAATCCGCCAGCGTCGAGAGCGGATCGGCGGCGCCAACGGCGGCCACAAACAGGCTGTGCAGAAAATCTTTTGGGTCCTGACGCAATTTTTCCTCCCGCAAAAACAGGCTCCTGTTTATCGGAAAGTCCGCTCCGGACCCAGTAAAAATTCAGCCCGGCTCCAGAATATCATCCGGGTGCCGCTGTCCGGGGCGCTGCGGCAAGCCATCGGCGATTTCGTAATAGTCTCCGGCGAATTCGGTGAAGATATGCATGGCGGTGGTCAGCTTCGTCGGCTCATCCAGCGATCCCGGCGCAATTCCCATATTGCCGCCGGATTTGTAGGTCCAGAAGATGCTGGAGCCGCATGTGTTGCAGAAGCCGCGCTTCGCTTCGTCCGAGCTTTCGTACCATGTCAGCGTCTCATCATTGGTGAAGACAAGATTCTCCGGCAGGCTAACGGTAAAACCGTTGAGATAGCCCGCCGTCTGCCGGCACTGCTTGCAATGACAGACGACCACAGGGCGCAGCCGCTGATATACCTTGAATCTTATCCCGCCGCACAGACAGCCGCCCTCGGCCTCGGGCGTCTCATTCTCCCGGTTACTCATCTTTCCTCCTCCGGTCAGGCGGCAACCACCTCGACCCGGCAATCATTGAAGCAGGCGCCCTCGGACAGGTCCGCCTTTGTCGTTGGCGCAAGCGCCGAGACTGTCTGGTTGTTGGTTGTTGTCCTGAACCAGGAGCCCTTGGGCGAATATAGCACGCCGGGACGCACATTTTCACTGATTTTAAGCGGCAGGAACACTTCACCGAGATCGTTATAGACCTTGACCCGCATCCCGTCCTCAAGACCGCGCGCGGCGGCATCTTCCGGGTGCATTTCAAGGTCGGGCACATCGTCATTCGCCTTCACCCCGCCAAAGGTGGAGGTGATCATCTTGTTCGACGACGGCGTGACAAGGGAGAGCGGCAGGCTCTCCGCCACCGGATGATAGGTCGGGATTTCCTGACCGAATTTATCCCGGAGATAACCGGATTTAAGCTCGACCTTACCCGATGGCGTTGCCGGTGTCGCGTTCAGGAAGAGGATCGTATCCTCCCCGCCCCGCTCCATGGAAAGCGCCGTGCCCACAGGAATTTCACTGGGCCGGTACCCTTTGAGCCGTGGATCGCTGCCGTCGATGGCATCGTCCATCAGTTCCTTATCACTTGCCTTGAAGATATCCTCGTTAAAGCCGAACTTCGCGGCGAGGCGGCGGAAAATCTCGGTATTGGGGAGCGATTCGCCGACCGGCTCGATCACCTTCTCCGCCCGCTGCAGATAGGGCTGGCCATAGGCGCAGAAGATTTCGTCATGCTCGAAATGGGTCGCGGCGGGGAGGATGATGTCGCAATATTTCATACTGTCCGTCATCGCGACATCGCAGCCGACGGTGAAGATATCCTCCCGCTCAAGGCCTTTCCGCGTCACGTTCTGGTCCGGCGAGACGATAATCGGGTTGTGGTTATAGATAAACAAGCCCTTGAGCGGAATATCGAGATCATCCTCCACAAGGTGATGCCCGATCTCCACGATATTGAGGGTCCGGGTGCCTTCCGGGACAAGGTCCGGCCGCTGTAATTTCGCGGGCGTTTTCGGGAACAGGTTCCCGGCCCCGCCGACAATGCCGCCACCCGCCACGCCGAATTTTCCGGCAAGCGCGGGCAGCGCGAAAATCGCCCGGATGCCGTTGCCGCCATTCTGGTTCCGCTCGATCCCGTTACCGACGGAGATCGCGGCCGGGCTGGTTTCCTTATAGAGACGGGCGAAGGCTTTGATGTCCTCAACGGAGACGCCGCAGAGGTTGGAGGACTGCTCGATCGTGAATTTTCGCGCCTCCGCCATGAACTCTTCCGCGCCCTCGACATGCTGGTCGATAAAAGCCTGATCAAAGCCGCCGATCTTTTCGAGCTCCACCGCAATCGCCCAGGCGAGGATCAGGTCCATACCCGGCTTGACGGGAAGATACATATCCGCCTGTTCGGCAATCTTGATCCGCTTCGGATCGATGACGACCAGCTTCGCCCCCTCCGCTTTCGCCTTCTTGATGATCGGCGCGAGATGGAGATTGCAATAGGTGACATTGTTGCCCCAGACGACGATCAGCTTGGAATTTGCGCATTGCTCGGGCTGCATCGCACCGGCCGCGCCGAAGGTACCCATGTAGGCCTCCGATTTCACGCCGCCGCACATCGCCCGCCGGAACAGCAGCGTCGCGCCAAGCCGATGGAAGAAACGCAAATCCATCGATCCCATCGCCAAGAGGCCATGCGGCCCGGCGTAGTTATAGGGCATGATCGCCTGCGGGCCATATTCCTCGATAATCGCCGAAAACCGCTGATGAACAGTATCGAGCGCCTCGTCCCAGGAAATTCTCTCGAACTCGTCTCCGCCTTTTGGGCCCACCCGCTTCAGCGGATGGCGGAGGCGGTTCTTGCCATGCACGAATTCAGGGTAGTAGCGCGCGACCTTGTTGCAGACAACGCCATTGGTCAGCGGGTTGGCCGTGGAGCCGCGCACCTTCGCAACCTTGCCATCCTCCACCGTGACGGTGAGGCTGCAGGTGTCGGGACAATCAAGCGGGCAGACGCTGGCAAGTTCAAGGGACATGGACCTATCCTCTTTCAAAAATGGCAATATATTTCAATCATAACATGGCGCAGAATTGGTTGGATAAAAAGGGCCAATACTATCTATTTACAGGGTCCAATGTTTTCTGCAGATCGTGAAAACGGAAGGATGACGGGCATCAGGAAAATAAGTTATAGTTAACGAAACAACCGGGAGGGGAACCATGACGTTACCGGCAATAGGCGTAGCGGGATGCGGAACGATGGGGCTGCCAATGGCACGGCAGTTGCTGGACGGCGGGTTTGAAGTGCTCGGCTACGATGTCCGGCCGCGCAAAGAATTCGGCGCATTTGGCGAGCATATGCAGGAGAGCGCCGCCGCGCTTGCCGCGCGATGCCCCATCATCATCTCCGTCGTGCGTGACTGGCAACAGACGGAGGATCTCTGCCTTGGCGAGGACGGCCTGTTCACCGGAGACACCCACCCGGAAATACTGGTCATCTGCTCCACCCTGTCCCCGAAGCAGGTTCACCGGCTCCGCGACATGCTGCCCGTCGCGACGGCGCTGATCGATGCGCCCATGTCCGGCGCGCCCTACGGGGCGGAGGACGGAACGCTCACCTTCATGATCGGCGGGGAGGCGACGACTGTGCAGTCCCTGATGCCCGCCTTCCGGGTTATGGGGAATGAAATCAACCATCTGGGTGCGCTGGGCGCGGGCATGACCTGCAAGGTGCTGAATAACCTGCTGGCCGCCACCTCCGTCATTGCCGTGCGCGAAGTGGTGAAGGCGGCCAAGGCGCTCGATTTCCCGCCGGACAAGCTGCTGGAGGTGGCGAGTGCCAGTTCCGGCGCCACCTGGTTCGGCAATAACATGCGGAAAATCTCCTGGGCGAAGGAAGGCTATTCCATCGTCAACACCATCGGCATCCTGGAAAAGGACGTGAGGTCCCTCCTCGATGCGACGGGGGATTTCCCCGAACTCAGGATCAACGAGCTTGGCCATGCGATCATCGGGGAGCTTCGCAACCTGACGCCGATGACCGACGACTGACGGCCTCTTCCATCCGCCTTTTTAATCCGGGGCATCCCATGCTATTCTCGGCATGAAGCTAGTTGCCGATACTTTCAACGCCAGAAAACGCAAATCTGCCAGAGGAGAACTCATATGCTCATCCAGCTACTGGTTGGAACGGGACTCATTATCTTCTGCGTGGTCAATCACGCGGTATGCCTGGAGCTGCTGCTCCGTCAGTTGAAGGCAATCGGGCCGAGATGGGACCGGCGCCTGCCAACCTATGGACATATCGTCATCATGATTGTCGTCGTATTGAGCCTGTTCGCGGCGCATACGATCGAGGCGTGGCTATGGGCGCTGTTTTACTGGGCGAGCGGGGAACTTTCCGGCCTGCCGGAGGCGCTTTACTTTTCCACCGTCACCTTTACGACGCTGGGATATGGCGATGTTATCCTGTCCGATCAATGGAACCTCACAGCCTCCCTTCAGGCGGTGAGCGGTATCCTGCTGTTCGGCTGGAGCACGGCCCTCCTGATCAATGTGCGGTCGTTCTTCTGGAAACAATATGGCATCGACCATTATCAGGGCTGAATGCCGCCGCGCCGGCTGACTAATACCGGCGCGGCGAAACGCGTCAGCTCTCGGTGAGCATATGCACCGTGCGCTGCGGATAGGGAATGGAGATCCCTTCCTTATCGAACGTCTGCTTGATCGCCTTGGTCAGCGCGAATTTAAGCGGGAAGTAATTGGCGTTGTCGCACCACACCCGCACCGTGAAATTCACCGAGCTGTCGGCCAGCTCGATCACCTCGATCAGATGGGCCGGTTCCTTGTGGGACCGCTCATCCGCCTTCACCAGCCGGTCAATGATATCGCGCGCCTTGTCGATGTCGTCTTCATAGGCGATGCCGATCAGCAAATCCATGCGCCGTGTCGGATGGAAGCTGAAGTTACGGATGGCGCTGCCCCAGACCTGGCCGTTGGGAATGAGCACCTGGATATTGTCCACCGTCGCCAGCTCCGTGGTGAACAGGCTGATATTCTTGACGGTGCCGCCATGGCCCCCGGCCTCGACATAATTGCCGACTCTCATCGGGCGGAAGATCAGCAGCATCACGCCGCCCGCGACATTGCTGAGCGTTCCCTGCAGGGCAAGGCCGATGGCGAGACCGGCGGCGCCGAGAACGGCAATCAGGCTGGCGGTCTGCACACCGAATTGCGCCAGCACCAGCAACAATGTGATCGCGAGAATGGCAAAACGAACGAAATTGCCGAGAAAATGGCTCACCGTCGGGTCTATGCCGCGTTTGTCCATGACCTTCAACATGACCTTCGGGACCTGTTTGGAGATGATGTTGCCGATGATCAGAATTATGATCGCGCCGATCACATCCAGGCCGTACTGAGTGACGATCAGGACAATCTCGTCCGCTATATTCTCTATATCCATACTACCCTCTTTTGCCGCCCGGATACCCCCCAGAGCGAAATAAACTGGTTAACCGAACCCCATACTAGGAAACCGGCGCCGCCTTGAAAAGAAGGAAAAGCAAAGACTTTTCGCCGCAAGGAGAATTAACCATAGTCTGCATATTCCCTTGACATTGGCGCCAAGCCCGCGCATATGTGCGCTGCACAATGCACTGCATTGGCATCAGGTGCCAGCGGCAATATGTCGTTGAAACCAATCATCAGGTATATGAACAGTATTTCCGCAGCGCGCATGCGCTGATGACAGCCGAAGCTCCAACTTATGTTCGGCGTTAAGGTCAAGGAGACACGGTTCTCACCTTTTTTGGCCTTAACTGTCGCCCCGCACCAAGCGGCGACACCGTAATTATTTTGTGAGGACTTTAGACGAATGACCGAATTTACCGAGCTCAACCTTGTTGGGCCGCTTCTGCGCGCGATCGAGAAACAGGGCTTTTCCGAGCCGACGCAAATCCAGTCTCAGGCGATTCCGTCGCTGATGGACGGCACCGACCTGATGGGTGTCGCCGAGACGGGCGGCGGCAAGACAGCCGCTTTCGTATTGCCCCTGTTGCAGCGGCTGCAGCATGAACGGCGCAAGCCGAAGCCGAACCGGCCGACCGCCGTCATCCTCGCCCCGACCCGCGAACTGGCGATGCAGATCGGCCTCTGTATCCGCGTTTTCACGCGCGGCATGAAACTCTTTCACACCGTTGTATACGGCGGCGCGCCCTATGGTCCGCAGCTGCAGCAGCTGTCACGCGGTGTTGATATCCTGATTGCGACGCCGGGACGCCTGCTCGATCATATGAAGCGCGGCACGGTCCAGCTCGACAATGTCGAAACCATCATTCTGGATGAAGCCGATCGCATGCTCGATATGGGCTTTATCGAGGATGTGACCTTCATTACCGACAAGCTTCCCGCCGATCACCAGACGGTCATGTTCTCCGCCACCATGAGCCCGGCAATCCGCAAGCTTTCGGAGAAACTCCTGAGAAACCCGGAGTTTGTCGAAGTGGAACGGAAAACCGCCGTTGCCGAAGGGGTGGAGCATTCCGTCCTGATGGTTCGCGGGCATGACAAGAAAGACCTGCTCATGCATCTGCTCGGCGATGTGGAGAAGACGCGCGTTCTCGTGTTCGTGCGGACAAAGGCAACCGCCGATGCCCTCGCCACTGAAATCGAGACGGCAATCGACGGTATTAAAGCCTCCGCCATTCATGGTGACTTGAACCAGCGAGCCCGCGAGCGCACGCTGCGGTCCTTCAAGAACGGCCGCTTTTCCGTGCTGGTTGCCACCGATGTCGCCGCCCGCGGCATTGATGTGAACGGCATTACCCATGTCATCAACTACGACCTGCCGATGGAGGCCGAGAACTACATCCATCGGGTCGGCCGTACCGGGCGCGCCGGGGCAACCGGCATCGCCATTTCCATTTGTGAGCCGCGCGAACGTAATTTGCTCAGGAACATAGAACAAATCATCAAGCAAAAGGTCCGTATCGATGAAAATCACCCCTTCCCCGCTCCTGCGTCCAAGCCAGAACAGAAGAAGCATCGTCCGGGACGAAACGGACGTCCGGCTCGCGCGAAGGCTGACGAGAGACCTACGGCAGATGTTAAACCATTTCGCAAGCGTCCGAAGAACACCGTCAGTAAGAATAAAGGCAAGCCGGGATTTAAGTCTGGCAAGCCCGGAAATCCGGCTGCAAATGCGCAGAATAAACGTCCAGATGCTCGCAAACAGAAATTTAAACGGGCTAGCTAATAACCAGACCCAGTAAAATCAGGGGAGGCCGACGCAAGTCCGCCTCCCTTTTTCATGCGTGAGCGGCGCCGTAATAAAGGCCGACGGTATGCCGCGCCTCCGCGAAGAAGAGCCAGCGTTCGGTCACGATCCCGATCGCCATCACGATAACGGCGAGTGAAGCCGTCATCATCGCCATAAAACCGCCGACATACATCCCCAGCAGGATCAGGAGAAACGGCAGGATAAAACCTGCGCCGAGGGCAATTTTCCGGAGAACGGCGGAATGCTTGCGGGCGATCTGGAACCCCATTTCCTTCATCAGGTAGTTGGCCTCCGTATGCGGGGCCTCGAACAGATGAACCCGGCCGAATTCTCCAAGCCCCGTCGCGCTTTCCGGCGTGGAGATACTTCTGGTGTTGTCCAGAAAGCGCCAGTAGGCGACTTTCCAGACGAGAGCCGCGACAAGCGCAAGGATCGCGAGCGTCTCCACAATAACCTCTGCATAACCGAACAGGGCCAGCAGGCTGTTGAGCAGCACGGCGCCGGTCATCAGGCTCAGCAGAAGATAGCCCGCCGGAACATAGGCGTTGGCCCAGGCATGGATCGGTTTCAGGCTCGCATAGATCATCGCCGTACAGTAAACCGTGACACCGCAGGCAATAATGCCGACAAGCCCGATCAGCGCCATGAGGCCGGGAGAAATTTCCGGAAAAAACAGCTGGTGAAGGCCGTAAAGTCCGGTCGGCAGGAAGGTGAAAATCGCCATCACCCCTTCCCGGCTGAGCCAGGAGGACCGCCACTGCGTGAGAGCGCGCCAGGCTCGCTCGGGATGCCCGAGATGAAAGGTCGAGGACAGCAGCCCGGCAGTGATCAGGACATAGCTTGCGAAATAACCGGCGAAGCCCAGCCAGAAAACCTCCGGAAACAGACCGGTCATGTTCGCGGCGATAATCAGGGTCAGCAGCCCGTATCCGGCGCCCGACGCGGTGGTGAAAAATATTACGGATTTAGCTGGATGCATTATGGACTAACTCACGCAGAAAGAAACTTGTCGACCCAGCGGGCAATCACCCCGGCGGAACTGTCCGTGACCGGCATCAGCTCCGGGGCGGACTGTGTCTCCCCGCCCTGCCGTTTCGGGCGCGGCGGGAGGTATTTGTTGGTCGGGCGGCATTCCTGCTCCGGCATCAGGTCATAGCCGCCGCGGCTGGCGACAAGCTGGCTGACATCGGACTCCGGATCACCGAGATCGCCGAAGGAGCGCGCACCCACCGGACAGGTGGACACGCAGGCCGGCACGCGGCTTTCCTCGGGCAGGTTCGGATTGTAAATCTTGTCGACGCAGAGGGTGCATTTCTTCATGATGCCCGCATCCTCGTCATATTCCCGGGCGCCATAGGGACAGGCCCAGGAACAGAGCTTGCAGCCAATGCAATGATCCGCATTCACCAGAACAATGCCATCTTCCTCCCGTTTGTAGGAGGCGCCGGTCGGGCAGACGGTGACGCAGGGCGCATCCTCGCAATGCAGGCAGCTTTTGGGGAAATTAACCGTGCGGCCGCCGGTCTGCTTATTCTCCACCTCAAAGCTGTGAATACGGTTGAACCAGACGCCCGTCGGATCCGCGCCATAGGGATCGGTGTCAGTCATCGGGGCGGAATGACCGCCGCTGTTCCATTCCTTGCAATTGACCGCGCAGGCATGACAGCCGACGCAGATATCAAGATCGATGACCAGCCCGAGCTTTTTCTTCGGGGGGTCCTTGGGAAGCGACGTCATTCTTTTTCCTTCTTGTGTCGATCCGGTGTCTGGTTGCCATGGCCGGGCTCGATCCCGCCATATTTCTCGGCATTTTCCTTGCGATTGCCGATCCATTCCTTCATGGCGACCGGCTCACGCAGGCTCTTCTCGCCCTTCAGATCCGCACCATAGCGCAGCATCGCGGGCGGGGCGACAAGATCGGCGGACCCTTGCGCCGGGAACATCGGTTCCGTCTCGCCGAATTCATCGCTCGCGCATTTTTCGATTGCAACCCGCAGGTCGTACCAGGCGGCCTGCCCGGTCACCGGATCAGAGTTGGAGTAACGGTAGCCGTCCTCGCGCGGGGGCAGCAACTCGCCGATAATATGGTTGAGCAGGAAGCCCTTCGTGGCCTCTGGCGCGTCATCTTTCAGGTTCCACGCCCCCTTGCGCTTGCCGATGGCATTCCATGTCCAGATGGTGTTCGGGTTGACGCCGCGCATCAGCTTCGCCTGCGCCTTGACCCGGCCATGGGGTGAGCTGATCCATATCCAGTCGCCGTCCTTGATTCCTTTCTCCTTCGCCAGATCGACATGGAGGAACATCGGGTTGCGGGCGGTGATCTGCCGAAGCCAGGCGTTCTGGCTGCCCCAGCTATGGTACATATGCATCGGCCGCTGGGTCACGGCGTGCAGCGGAAAGCCCGCGCCCTTGTCGATATCCTCATCGGCGAAGGGCGCATACCAGAGCGGCAGCGGATCGAAGAACGCCGCGACGCGGCCGCGCAAATGATCGGGCGGTTGCCGGTCGCCGAAACCCTGCGCGGCGAGACGGAATTTTTGCATGGTTTCGGAATAAATCTCCATCACCACCGGCCCCGGCATCGCAAGCCAGCCCATATGAACGGCTTCCTCCAGATAGGATTTGTTGGCGAACTTGTAATAGGACTGCTCCGGCGTGAATTTCTTCTCCCAGAAGCAGCCATTCGCGATATAGGCGTCAAGCTGCGCCGGGTTCTGTGCGCCGCGTCCCTGCCCTGATCCGTCCGTCCCGCGCCAGCCCGCCAGCGGTCCGATATCGGGACTGCGTTCGTGATGGACCATATAGTCGGCATAACCGCCGGGATAGAGCGCCGCCCCGTCCTCTGTAACGAATCCCGGAAGCGACAGCCGGACACCAAGATCGAGCATGACATCCTGAAACGGACGGACATCCCGATCGAGCGCCAGGACGGGCTGGCGAATGGCATCCCCCGCCGCATGGGCGCTTGAAATCGGCCGGTCCAGCAGGGAAATACAATCCCACCGCTCCAGATAGGTGGTATCGGGCAGCACCAGATCGGCAAACGCCACGGTTTCCGAATGATAGGCATCGGAATAGATGAATTTCGGGATTTTATAGCTGCCGTCCGGCTTCTTGTCCGTCAGGTAACGGATGGTGTCCGGCACATTCATCGCGCTGTTCCAGCCCATGTTCGACATATACATGAACAGCACGTCGATTTCCTGCGGATCCCCCGCCCAGGCATTATGGATCACGCTGTGCATCAGGCCATGGGCGGCCAGCGGATATTCCCAGCTATAGGCCTTATCGATCCGTTTGGGATTGCCCGCGTCATCGACCAGCAGATCTTCCGGCCCCTTCGGGAAACCAAGCGGCATGCCGTCAAGCGGCGTATTCGCCTTCGTCTCCTGCCCTGCGGGAAAGGGTCCCGGCGGGCAGGGTTTCGGGAAAGGTGGCTTATGACGAAAGCCGCCGGGCACATCAATAGTTCCGATCAGCATCTGCAACAGATGAATGGCACGGCAGGTATGAAAGCCGTTGGAATGCGCCGAAATCCCCCGCATCGCATGCATGGAAACCGGGCGCCCGGTCATTTTCTCCTGACGCCGTCCGGCCCAGTCCGTCCAGGGAATGTCGAGGGTGATTTCCTGCGCGAAGGCGGCATCGGCAATCTCCGCCGCGATCCGGCGAATGGTCTCTGCCTTGATGCCTGTCTTTTCCGCAACCGCCTCCGGCGCATAGCCCGCATCCAGATACCGCGACGCCATCAGCTGAAAGGCCGGAACCGCCGTCTGGCCCGAAGGAAGCGTATAGCTGCCGACAAGGACGGGATCGGCCTTCCTGTCACTGAGCGGCAGGAGTTTCCCCGCCGCCGTGGCGACAAGCGGAGTGCCGGTCGTATTTCGGGCAAACAGCCCGTGCTCCGCCTCGCCTTCCGCCTGAATCACCAGCCAGGCCGCATTGGTGTAGCGTTTCAGATATTCCCAGTCGATTTTTTCGGCACGGAGCAGTTCATGAATAATCGCCATCACGAACAGGCCATCGGTGCCGGGCGTGATTCCGACCCATTCATCGGCGATGGAGGAATAGCCGCTGCGAATGGGATTGACGGAGACGAATTTCGCATCCTCGCGGGTTTTCAGCTTGCCAAGGCCGATCTTGATGGGATTGGAGTCATGGTCCTCCGCGACGCCGAACATCATGAAATATTTTGTCAGATCCCAGTCCGGCTCGCCAAACTCCCAGAAGGAGCCGCCAATGCTGTAGAGACCCGCCGCTGCCATATTGACCGAGCAGAACCCGCCATGGGCGGCGAAATTCCGCGTGCCATACTGCTTGGCCCACCATCCGGTGAAGCTCTGGGACTGATCGCGGCCGGTAAAGAAGGCGAGTTTCGACGGATCGTCGGCGCGGGCGTCTTTCAGCCATCCGGCCGCCAGCTCAAGCGCCTCCTCCCATTCGATTTCCCTGAATTTGCCCTCGCCGCGTTCGCCAACGCGCAACAGGGGTTTCCTGAGTTTCGCCGGGGAGTTCTGCTGCATGATACCGGCGGAGCCCTTGGCGCAGAGCACGCCCTTGTTCACCGGATGATCGGGGTTCCCTTCAATATAGCGAACCTGATTGTCTTTCAGATGAACCTTTATCCCGCATCGGCAGGCGCACATATAGCAGGTCGTGAATTTCACTTCGTCCGATACAACGGGTGAGGTGTCCGCGCGTGTATCACGCGCAGCGGTGCCGTCTGTCATTAAAAATAGCTCCCCAGCTACCTGATCCGGCTTGCACCGGAAGTACTCACAAATATCGTTACCCGATTTCGCGGGGGAATGTCGATAGGGAAATCAAAATATAGTGCGGCCGGGCGCGGCTATCCGCGAAAGACCTCGAGATTTTCCCGGAGCAGGGAGCGGCCCTGCTGCACCCTCTTGCGAACATTGTCGTTCGAGATTCCGAGTTTGCGGGCGATCGTCTCATACTCCTCCCCCTGCACCAGCCGCAGCACCACGGGCCCGCGCAGCCGGTCGGGCAATGCCTCGATTGCCTGGCGAAGCCGGGTGCCGAGCTCCGCATTGAGAAGGCTTCCTTCCGGCGTCAGTTGCCGGGTTTCATAGGCGGACAGGTCAATGACGCCGATCTCCTTAACCTTTTCATAGAGGTTCCGGATCCGTTTGTTGGCCCGGTGCCTGTCAATGCAGATATTATGCAGCAATCGCGCGAACCACGCCCGCTCGTTACTGATCTGCGCGGCATGAGCGGCGTATTTTTCATAGGCGCGGATCGTCGCGTCGCTGAAGGCATCCTCCGCATCCGCCGCGCTGATATTCATCCAGATCATACTGAGCCGGAT
>JBBDJF010000100.1:4623-14054 GCA_040880045.1 Sneathiella sp. | reverse complement strand
GCTTTAATATTTTCAAGTTTCAGTGCCATGGCGAACCAGTCTTCGTTTCAGCAACGCGCCGACTTGTATGTTGGTCAAATAGCGCGTTAATGCAAGCGAAGAATAGCCTAGTGTGTGGCTGTACCCCGGTTGATATCATGACTGATTTGCAGGACGCTGCCATCTTCATGGGCCAGCCGTTCCCGGTAAACCTGGAGGTTCTCAATGACCCGCTGGACGTAGTTCCGGGTTTCCGTGAAGGGGATAAATTCGATCCAGTCGATCATGTCGATATCGCCCGCACGCGGATCGCCCCATTCCTTCAGCCATCGCCGTACGTTGGAGGGACCGGCATTGTAGGCCGCGATTGCCAGAACATAGGAGCCGTTAAAATCCTCGATCAGCCCCGCAAGATAGGAACTGCCAAGCAGCGTATTATAGGCCGGATCGGCGGTTAGAAGGGGCTCGGAATAGGCAACCTTCAACTGGCGGGAAACACCCCTTGCGGTGCCGGGCATGAGCTGCATCAGGCCGCGTGCGCCCGCCCAGGAAATCGCATCCGCTGCAAAGGCACTTTCCTGCCGGGTAATCGCCAGCATCAGCGCAGGCTCAATCGGCGGGTTGTCAATCGCGAGGTTGGGCACTGGCCAGCTAATCTCCGTCAGTTCCGTTCCAAGCTGGGAGGCGCGCTTGGCAATGGCAATGGCATAGTCCGGACGGCCGATCTTTTTGGCGAGGGCGGTAACAGCAATATAATCCGCCTCACTTGTCGCCCTCTCCGCCATTTCAAGCAGGAAGGGGTGGGCCCATTTCGGCATGCCAAGTTCGGCAAGATGATGGACAATCAGAATCTGTTCATCATCGCTATCGGAGGCACTTGCCGGAACATTCGCCGGTGTGATGACGGGGATTGATGGCAAACTGCGCTGCCCCAGTTCATGCAGGGCCATCTGGCCGTAAAAGGTGGTGTAGTGGCGGGCGGCAACATCGTACCAGTATTTTGCCATGACCTGGTCGCCGAGGGATGCCTTGGCGCGGCCGATCCAGTAGGCGCCCCGCGCCCGGCTGATCGGGTAACTCACATTCTCATAAAGCCGGATAAAATGCCGAAGCGCGATTTCTTCATCCCCGAGGAAGCGAAACATGATCCAGCCCGAGAGCCATTCCGCCGTAGCGAAATCCGCGCCCTCATGAAGGCCGTGCTGGCTCGCGAGGGTGTAGGCTTCAGTAATATGGCCTTTTGCCAGCAGGTTGCGGGCCTGTATGTGGCGTTCCTGCCACCAGATATCGGCGCGCGGGGCGCTCTCGTCGACATCAAGCAGAAGCTCACGCGATTCTTCATCCAGCGCCTTGCGCCGCCGCCATTTTGTCCGTTCAAAAACCAGTCCGGCATCAGTCTGCAAGTCGTCGGGAACGTCGCGCACCGCCTTGTCCACATTGCCGGTTCTTTGCATCAGGCTGATTCGCGCGATGGCCAGTTTTTTCATGCCGTCGCTGACATAAGGGAACATGCGCTTTGCCGCCATTGCTTCCCGTTCCCACAACAGATGGTCAAGGCGCTGCTCATGATCGGATTTGCGAAGGATATCGCTATGTTTCCTGATTATTTCCTTCTCAATGGCTGTCGATAAGTCGCCAATATGCCAGGCCTGCCGGATCCAGCCAGTCCCTTCGTCTGTTTTCCCCAGCCTCAGCAGCGCCTCGCCATAGCGATACATGCCGATGCCGGTAACGGGCGTATGGTTGATAAACCAGTCGAGCGTGCGTTTTGCGCTTATTGGTTCGCCCAGGGCTTCCTCCGCCCGGCGGCGCAGGGTATACTGAAGCGGCCAGTCCGGATTGCTGTTGATAAACCCGGTAATCTGGTCAAAGGTCGCGAAATTGCGGTAGGCGGTCATATAGCGCCAGTCGATAATCTTGGCAGGTAGCCTGTATTTTGCCTGTGCGGCGATTTCGCGCGCTTTATGCCACTGTCGCCGGTCTGCGGCGGCAAAGGCCTCCTTATATGTCTTGAAATCCCGCGCGGTCAGCAATCCTGTTGCCAGCGGATGAGGAGGTAACGCAATCCCGACAGGGCGTTTTTGCGGGAGGGGGGGCAAATCCGTATGCAGAAAGGCGAGCGCGCCGATTTCCGGCTTGACCTTCGGCAGGGGCGCATCGTCATTGGCTACAGCCACCTTCTGGCCCGATTTCGTGCTGTCCAGTACGACTTTACCCGCCGCTAATAGCGGCAACGGGGTAAGTATTGTACAGGTTATCAGCGCCAAAAAGGTGAACTCTTTTGCCATTACTCTAAACCGATCCGCCAGGTGACGATGTTAAAACCGCTGCTCCCCATTCTGGTACTGCGATTCACGCATAATATCAGATTGCATGGTTAATTTCGTTAATTATGAAGGCTTTTGTTTACCATTTCGTAAACATGATCGGATAAATCCGGTAAATTCAGAATTTTCTCAAGTTCCCTTTTCATCAGGTGCTGCCGTTCCGTATCGTAACGTCGCCATTGTCCGAGCGGGACGACCAGACGCGCGGCGATTTGCGGGTTCATCTTGTTCAGCGTCGAGATCACGCCCGACAGGATACGGTAACCTTCCCCGCCTTTGTCATGGAAACAGACAGGATTGCCGGAGGCAAACGCCCCGATCAGGGATCGCAGCCGGTTCGGGTTCTTCAGGGTAAAGGCTGGATGATCCATCAACGCCTTGATGTCGGAAATGGTTGTCGTGCGTGTCGCCATGGCCTGTAGCGAAAACCACTTGTCGACGATCAGTGGATCTTTTTGCCATTTCTTGTAGTAGTCCGCGAACATCTCGTCACGGATCGGATGGGTGATATCACTCACCCCGGAGAGCGCGGCGACGCAGTCCGTCATATTATCGCTCTCATGATATTGCTTCTCGGCGAGTGCGTAGAATTCTTCCCGTCCTGTCGCAATCAGGTAATGCAGGGCCGTGTTCTTGAGCCTGCGGCTGCTGCTTTCCGGCTGGTTACTGGGGGAGGGCGCATTCGCGCATTCATCATAAACCTGACGCCATCTATCCTCGAAAGCAAGACCGAGGTGCCGTCGTGCCGCCTCTCTGGCTTTATGAATGGCGTCAACTTCCACGATTGGCATTTTCTGCGCGATATCCTGTTCCCCCGGCAGGGTCAGCGCGGAGGCCGTAAAAGCGCGATCCAGATCCTTGTCGGCCAATATGGCGGTAAAGGCATTGAGGAAGGGCGTTGGCAGTTCCGCCGTCTCCACTGGCGTGTCGGCGTCTATCTGCTTGAGCAGGATATTGCTGGCGAGGCGCTGTCCGGCATCCCAGCGGTTGAAAAGGTCTTCGTCTTTCGCAAAAAGAAAGGCGAGGACATTGTCATCCTTTTCCTGCCTGATTTTGACCGGCGCTGAAAACCCGCGAAAGAGGGAGGCTTGCGGCCGCGCGTTCAGCCCGGAAAAGGTGATGCTCTGGCTTTCCTCGGTCAGGCTGAAGACGCCCTCGGTTTTTCCCTTGAACTCACCATCCGGAAAAGCGATCGAGCTGCCCTTGTCATCCAGCAGGCCCAGTTTGAGCGGGATATGGAGGGGCTTGAAGTCATCACCCGCCTTTGCATTGGATTGAGCGAAAGTCAGTCTATATTGGCCGCTTTTCGCGTCAAATTCCTCACTTACCGTGATTTCCGGGGTGCCGGGCGTAATATACCAACGGCGAAACTGGGACAGGTCAATGCCGGAGCCGTCCTCAAGCGCCGAAACAAACTCCTCCGTGGTGACGGCCTGTCCATCATGCCGCTCGAAATAGAGATCCATGCCCTTGCGGAACTTTTCGGGACCCAGAAGAGTATGGATCATGCGGATAACTTCCGCGCCCTTCTCATACACGGTCGCAGTGTAGAAGTTGTTGATCTCCTGATAGCTTTGCGGCTGTATCGGATGGGCGAGGGGGCCGGCGTCTTCGGGAAACTGCGCCGCGCGAAGCCGTTGCACATCCCCGATCCGCTGCACCGCGGCGGAGTTCATGTCCGCAGAAAACTGCTGGTCGCGAAAAACTGTCAATCCTTCCTTCAGGGTGAGCTGGAACCAGTCGCGACAGGTGATACGATTGCCCGTCCAGTTATGGAAATACTCATGGGCGATGACGCTTTCGATTCCGTTGAAATCCGCATCTGTCGCGGTCTCGGGAGAGGCGAGGACATATTTGGAATTAAAGACGTTAAGTCCCTTGTTCTCCATCGCGCCCATGTTGAAGTCACTGACCGCGACGATCATGAAGATATCAAGATCATATTCCCGGCCGTATTTCTCCTCATCCCACTTCATGGACTTCTTGAGGGAGGTCATGGCGTGGCCGCATTTATCCTCATTGCCCTTCTCGACAAAGATCTGCAGCTTTACGTCCCGACCGGAACGAGTGGTGAAATGGTCCTCGACACATGCGAGATCACCGGCGACCAGGGCGAAAAGATAGGCCGGCTTCGGATGCGGATCATGCCATGTCACGGACTGCCGTCCATCCTCAAGTGTCGTGCTTTCCGTCAGGTTCCCGTTGGAGAGCATCACCGGGTAGCGCGCGCCGTCACCAATAATCGTTGTTGTATAGACGGCCATGACATCCGGCCGGTCGAGGAAATAGGTGATCCGTCGGAAGCCTTGCGCCTCGCATTGCGTGCAGAAATTTCCACTCGACTTGTAAAGCCCCTCAAGCGCTGTGTTTTCTTGTGGTTTTGTCTTTGTAACGATACTAAGCGAGATATTCTTCTCGCCCAAAGGCACGCTAACTCCCAGCAGCTTGTCGGAAAGATCGTAGTCATCAGCAGCAAGTTCCTGTCCGTTCATCACGACAGAAACAAGTTTAAGATGCTCCCCGTTCAGTATTAGTTTTTCGGCACTTGCGTCGTTTCTTTCAAGCGCTATCTGAGAGGTAATAACCGTCTCATCCTCGCCAAGTTCAACGGTCAGGTCGACCGTTTTGATCAGGAAGTCGGGCTCTTTATAATCCTTGAGATGAATGGTCACTGGCTGGGCGGTAGAAGTGGACAAGGGGCGTACCTTTACTGAAATGACAATAGACTTAAAGATAACCGGATTGTTGCCGCGATCAAGGGCCAGTGAAAAATGAATATTTCATCATAAAAGCTCCAAAATTGCGGTGATGACGGGGTGAAACTGCAGTTACTACTTGCCTTGCCGGGCATCATGCCTATAAATCAGGCGTTCGACGGTCGGGAAGTGAAGATCAGGAACGGAAAAGGCTTTCCCGTTCGCGAATTAATTTGGAAACCAGAAACAGAATTTAAGGACATTGTCATGTTTAGAGGATCAATCACAGCGCTTGTCACTCCCTTCGATGGAGAGCGTGTGGATGAAAAATCGTTTCAATCCCTCTGTGACTGGCAAATAAAATCCGGAACGAAGGCTCTCGTTCCCACGGGGACGACCGGCGAGTCGCCAACCCTCAGCCACCCCGAACATGACCGTGTGGTCGAGCTTTGCGTGGAAGTCGCAAAGGGCCGCGTGCCGGTCATGGCGGGCACGGGCTCGAACAATACGGTGGAGGCGATCCGCCTGTCGAAGCATGCGAAGGAAGCGGGCGTGGATGCGGTCCTGATTGCCATGCCCTATTACAACAAACCGACGCAGGAGGGCATGTATGCCCATTACAAGGCGATCAATGATGCCGTGGAAATCCCGATTTATATTTATAATATTCCGGGCCGTTCCATTGTCGACATGACACCGGAAACCATGGGCCGTCTTGCCAAGCTTGAAAATATTGTCGGTGTCAAGGATGCGACTGGGGATGTCGGGCGCGCCGCCCTGCAGCGATTGCATTGCGGACTGGAGTTTAACCAGCTTTGCGGGGATGATCCCATCGCGCTTGGGTATAACGCGCAAGGCGGCAATGGCTGCATATCCGTGACATCGAATGTGGCGCCGGATCTGGTTTCACAGATGCAGGAGGCCAGCCTTGCCGGTGATCATGATACGGCGATCGAGATTCAGGACCGGTTAATCTGGCTGCATAAGGCATTGTTTGTTGAATCCAGCCCGGCGCCGACTAAATATGCCTTGTCATTGCTTGGTAAATGCAAGCCGGATGTACGTATGCCCATCATTCCCGTCTTCAAGGAAGAGTCCAGGCGGGAAATCGAGGCGGCAATGCGCCATGCGGGCATACTCAACTAGGGGTCAGGACGGATTACGTAATGGGCCGGAATATCGCGGAAAACCGGAAGGCCCGCTATAACTACTTCATTCATGAAGAGTTCGAGGCGGGCCTGATCCTGCTCGGCACGGAGGTGAAAAGCCTGCGGGCCGGTCGGGCGAACATTCAGGATGCCTATGCGTCTTTTGAAAATGACGGCCTGTACCTGATCAATGCGCATATCGCCGAATATGGCCATGGCAACCGCAATAATCACGAACCGCTGCGCCCGCGCCAGCTTCTGATGCATAAAAAGGAAATCAAGAAGATTGCCGGTCAGATACAGAAAGCCGGCAAGACCCTTGTCCCCCTGTCGATGTATTTCAATGATCGGGGCATCGTCAAAGTCAAGGTGGGGCTCGCCTCGGGTAAGAAGCAGCATGACAAGCGGGCCACGGAACGCGAGCGTGATTGGAACCGCGAAAAGCAGCGCTTGTTGAAAAATTCCGCCTAGAAAGGTTCTAGGCAACGGCCTCCTGCGGCAGCGGGCTGCTGAACTCAAGCCCGAGAAAATTATCCTTGACCCAGACAACCCGGCCTTTCAGCCCCTCTGAAAAGGCGCGGGAGGACTGGAGGACCAGCGATGTTCCCGTTGGCAGCTTGCCCTGAAACCAGACTTTTGCGCCCGTCCGGCTGTAATCTACGAGACTGACATTGATTCTTGTCTCATTGGTGATGATAAAGCCCGGCCAGTCAATTTTCTTGCGCGGATGCCGCCGTTTGTTGTGCATGTCTTTCGTTTGTTCCCGATAAAGCGGCAAGTCGCCATCGGCAAGGCTCGCGAGCTGTCGGGGGCGGTATTTCTTGTCCAGCTCCCGCCGTTGCAGGACGGATTCATGAAGCTTTTCCGGCTCCAGGTCCGGAGAAAAATCCCGAATGGACTGGCCAATCGCCCGGTTGAATGGCTTCTTGAACGGTAGGGGAACGCCTAGCAGCCTGCGCCGGTTCATGGCGATTTTTCCCAGAATATCGGGTGCGGACAGCTCTTGCAGCTTTTCCTCATCAATATACAGCCCATGCTCGCTCGCGCGGTCAAGCATCCAGCGAAGAGCGATATCGGACAAGCGGCTGTCGCGCCGTCCCCCAACGATATTTTCATGGGATCCGGGGAACCAGACCTGCTCTACTGTTTTAAGGTCGGGTGAATGGGCGCCGGTCCAAAGGCCGGGCTTGAACCTGCTGCGACGCTCATCAAGCGCGAGGGCCTGGTACGCGGCCTCGACATTGGCGTTGACCTTGTGGTCATGATACATCATCCAGCTTTGCGAAATGCGGTTCAGGCCCGGTAAGGGCAGACCGTGACTGCCGACCGTATCCCAGCAGCCCAGAAAGCGAATGCGGACTGCGCGTGCGGGAAGATGGTCAGCGAGGGCTTTTGCTCCCGGCGTATCAAGGGCTTCCGCCGGGATCTGGCTATATTCATAGACTTCCGGTAACAGATACAGCTTCTCAGGGGGTAACAACCCGACCTTGTCAATCAGATCTGCGAGGCGCCGGATGTTAAACGCCCCCAGCCCGGCGCCAAAGAGAAAAATCTCATCCGTTTCATCCCGATAATTCTCTGACAGGAAAGAGTAACTTGCGAATATCTCGGCCTTCATGCCGAGACCGAACACCCGTTGCATCAAACGGCGGTAAAAGGCAGGTTTCGCCGCGAAATCGTGTTGGTAACGGATCTGGGTGTCGCCATCCTCGCTGTGCTCGCCGATGCAGTGATAGGCGAGGGTTGCGTTCCCCGGAACGCGCCTGTTCTTGCTCCTGAACTGCGGGGCAATCCAGCAGCCGTCACTCAGGACGACAAGTCTTCGGGTCATAGCTTCCCCCTCTTCAATTTCGACTATTATAGCAAGCCGGGTGTATAAGACGTCAACGAAATTGAAAATCTATACGGAACAAGAGACTTTTTGATGGCGACTGGCAGCAGAGCGCGACGACGGGGATAGAAGAATTAATCCGGAAAGTAACGGAAGAACTCAAGAAAAAACAACAGTGATCGGGACTGTCGAGGGAGTTGTCGCAGACTAGGCGAGTTCCTCGGCATCCTCGTAAGTGTCAAACTCGCTGGGGAAGTCTTCGTATTCCGGGGCGCTTTTCTGGCTGACGGCGCGCCCGACTTTCTTTTCCAAATCCTTGAGTTCAATGAAGAAATCGGCCTGTCGCCGGAGTTCGTCGGCGATCATGGGCGGCTGGGATTTGACCGTACTGACGACAGTGACACGCACGCCCTGTCGCTGTATCGATTCAACGAGTCGCCGGAAATCGCCGTCGCCGGAGAACAGGACCGCATGGTCGATATGGCCGGCGAGTTCCATCATGTCGATGGCCAGCTCGATATCCATGTTGCCCTTGTATTTCCGCCGTCCCGTGGAATCGGTGAATTCCTTGGTGGGTTTCGTAACCATCGTATAGCCGTTATAGTCCAGCCAGTCGACGAGCGGGCGGATCGGGGAGTATTCCTGATCCTCGATAAGGGCTGTGTAATAAAATGCCCGGACAAGCCTGCCTTGTGAAGCGAACTCGCTGAGGAGACTTTTATAGTCGATGTCGAAACCAAGGGCCCTTGCGGCGGCATACAGGTTGGAGCCATCAATGAAAAGGGCTATACGTTCCTCGGAGTAAAAAGGCATTACTGTTTCCGCATTCAATATTACAAATAATAGTTTATTATGTTTGCTTTCGCTCCCTAATCTCTGATCAATAGCAAAATAATTCACAATTCTCCAGACAAGAAATGCACGGCGTCTCGCTGATTGTGGTAAAAAAGCGGGAAAATCGAGGTTTTTTAGTGATTCTCGGGGAAATTTTTAAGTGATATTGATTGGCTTAGGGGCAAATATGCCACATCCGGAACATGGCGACCCGGTGAATACGCTGGCGGCGGCTGTTCGGGAAATTGCCGGTTTCACATCCCTCATACGGCAGTCAAGCTGGTATCGCACGGCCCCGGTACCAATGTCGGACCAGCCATGGTTCGCCAATGCGGTTATCTCGATTGCGACCGACATGACGGTCGACGAATTACTGGCAACATTACATGGGATCGAGCATGATTTCGGCCGTGCCCGGCGTCAGAAATGGGAAGCGCGTGTGCTGGATCTCGACCTGCTGGCATTTCATGACCTGATAACGGAAAACAGGGATCAGGATACGGGGCCCGTCCTGCCGCATCCGCGCCTGCAGGAGCGGGCGTTTGTGCTGGCCCCGATCGCAGAGATTGCCCCCGAATGGCACCATCCCGTCAGCAAAATTCGCGCGGCGGAACTG
>JBBDJF010000100.1:0-4613 GCA_040880045.1 Sneathiella sp. | reverse complement strand
AACTGCTCGAGAGATTGCCATCGGAACAGGCTTTAGACGTTATCAGTGCGAACGACACGACCGCTTGATGCCGAAAAGAGACGCGACGCCCGAAAAGCGCCCTATTTCAAGGGCTTTTTTATGTTACTTTGACTTGCTATCTTGTATGCAAACTTATATGTAATACTCTAAATCACAGACAATTGGAGTTATCGTAAATGGCACGCGTCACCGTTGAAGATTGCGTTGAAAGAGTTCCGAACCGTTTTGAGATCGTTTTGCTTGCCGCACGGCGGGCACGGGAAATTGCCGCCGGTTCCATGCTGACCGTAGATCGGGACAATGACAAGAACCCCGTTGTTTCCCTGCGGGAGATTGGTGACGGCTCGATCGATCTTGATGAACTCAAGAATAATCTTGTGCATTCATTGCAGCGTCGCGTTGAGGTTGACGAACCTGAAGAAGACAACATGGCCGCCCTGATGAGCGCCAGTAACGAATGGGCCGGTGTCATTCAGGAGAATACAGAGGTTGAGACTTTTTCCGCCGATGAAATAGGCGCAGCAGAAGAGGACGCTCCGGCAGCAGAAGAAGATGCCGATGACCCGTTCGCTGATAAATGACTGGAACAGAAGTAGAGCCCGGCATTTACACCCCATAGAAAAACGGGCAATGCCGGGACCCACGAATTTGAGTTTCAGTGTCTTTAGCGGTTTCAGTTCAGATTTATCATTTCAGCGGGAGGGGAGCGGCAATTGCTGTTCCTGTAATCGCTGATGTTACGCCAGGTTGAACTTGTTGAGCGTGTTCTAAGCTATGATCCTCAGGCTGATGAGGATCTTCTCAACCGGGCCTATATTTTTACCATCAAGGCCCATGGCAGCCAGGTGCGCGCCTCCGGCGATCCCTATTTTTCCCATCCCATAGAAGTTGCCGGTATCCTGACCGATCTCAAGCTCGATACAGCGACGATCGTGACGGCGCTCCTCCATGACACGATTGAGGATACCGTTGCGACCAAAGAGCAGGTTGAAGAGATATTCGGGAGCGAGATTGCGGCGCTTGTCGACGGTGTCACCAAGCTGTCGCAGATCGAGCTGCAGTCGGACAAAACAAAGCAGGGGGAGAATTTCCGCAAACTCCTCCTCGCAATGTCGAATGATATCCGCGTGCTGCTGGTCAAGCTTGCCGACCGGCTGCATAACATGCGCACGCTTCATTTCATTAAAAACCCGGAGAAGCGCAGACGCATTGCCACAGAGACGATGGAGATTTATGCGCCACTCGCCGAGCGTATCGGGATGCAAAGCTTCCGTGATGATCTGGAAGATCTGGCCTTTATCGAATTGAACAATGAAGCCCGGAACTCGATCAAGCGGCGACTGGAGTATCTGCGCGCGGAAGGGGAGGATCTGGTCGAGCGGATTGTTGCGGAATTGAAGAAGGACTCCGTCGCTGCCGGTATCGATGCCGAGATATACGGGCGGGAGAAGCGCTTTTACTCGATCTGGCGCAAGATGGAGAAAAACAATGTCTCCTTCGAACAGCTCGCCGACATTATCGCTTTTCGCGTTGTCGTGGATTCCGTGCAGGAATGCTATCACGTCCTTGGCGTCCTGCATGCGAAATATTCCATGGTGCCGGGACGGTTCAAGGACTACATCTCCATTCCGAAGCGAAATAACTATCGCTCCATCCACACGACAATCATTGGCCCGGAAAAGCAGCGTATCGAGGTTCAGATTCGCACGAAGGAGATGCATGAGACCAATGAATATGGCGTGGCGGCCCATTGGCAGTACAAGGAAAACCTGCAGAATGTGAAAGAGGGAAAGCAGTACCGCTGGCTCCGTGAACTGCTTGAAATTCTTGAAAATACCGTCGATCCGGATGAATTTCTGGAGCATACAAAGCTCAGCATGTTCCAGGATCAGGTCTTCTGCTTTACGCCCAAAGGTGACCTGATTTCGCTCCCGCAGGGGAGCAGCCCCGTCGATTTTGCCTATGCCGTTCACACGGATGTCGGCAATACCTGCGTCGGCGCCAAGATCAACAGCCGACTGGTGCCGCTACGCACACCGCTTCGCAATGGCGATCAGGTGGAAATCCTCCGATCGAAAAACCAGACGCCGTCCCCGACATGGGAAAGTTTCGTGGTGAGCGGTAAGGCGCGCTCCGCTATTCGCCGCTTCACCCGGATGAAACAGCGCGGCCAGTATGTCGAGCTTGGTAAGGCAATTGCCGAGAAAGCCTTCCGCATTGAAGGAAAGCGGTTTGCTGAAAAGGCATTACAGACGGCTGTTAAGGTATGGAATCAGGAAAATATCGACGATGTATATTCCATGCTGGGGGATGGCACGCGCACGGGCCGTCAATTAATAGAGGTTATTTTCCCCGGCGAAAAGCGGCAAACCGAGTCTGACAACGTTGTCACGCTCAAGCGGGCGAAGTCCAAATCCGATGGCAAGCAGTCGCACGCCGTTCCGATCCGGGGACTCATCCCCGGCATGGCGATGCATCTTGCCGGATGCTGCCATCCGTTGCCGGGCGACCGCATTGTCGGTATTGTCAGCACCGGGCGCGGGGTTACAATTCACACCATTGATTGCGACACGCTTGAACAATTCGCTGAGGTGCCGGAACGCTGGCTTGATGTGTCATGGGACGAGGATAATCATCAGGCCGCCCATCCAGTCGGGCGGATATCGATCATCATGGCGAATGAACCGGGTGCACTATCGGGGATAACCTCGACCATTGCGTCCAATCACGGCAACATAAACAATTTGGCCATCGTCAACCGCAGCCAGGATTTTTTTGAGATGCTGATTGATATACAAGTAAAGGATGTTCGGCATCTGACAAATATAATTGCGGCGCTGCGGGCGGATCCGGTTATCAGCTCCGTTGAAAGATCGGCTGGCTAACCGGGTCGGTTCTGACTGAAAGGGTAAGTATGACAGAGGAAGAAATCCTGGCTCATTACCGGGAAACGAATGCGCTGCTGGAAGGGCATTTTCTGCTGAGTTCGGGGCTGCATTCGGACAGATATCTGCAGTCGGCCAAGGTGCTGATGTATCCGGATCGCGCCGCCGCGCTCTGTCGTGCGCTTGGCGATAAAATCATTGCGGCGTTTGGCAAAAACGCCGTGGATATCGTTGTGGCCCCGGCCATGGGAGGGGTCATCGTCGGCTATGAACTGGCGCGCCAGCTCGGGGTTCCCGGGATTTTTACGGAGCGTGAAGAGGGGGTGTTTATCTTCCGGCGTGGATTTTCGCTGGAGCCTGGCGCCCGCGTTATCATGTCGGAAGATATTGTCACAACCGGGAAGTCCAGCCGTGAATGTATCGAGACGATCCGCGCCGCCGGTGGTAATGTGGTGGGTGCAACATGCCTGATTGACCGGTCCAACGGGATGGCGGATGTCGGCGTTCCTTTGATTTCGCTGATGCAGCTGGAGGTCAATAGTTACGAGCCTGGTAACCTGCCGCCGGAACTTGCCGCAACGCCCGCGGTTAAGCCGGGAAGCCGTCATCTGAAGTGATTTTTTCTCAAGCAAAGTACTGCCGGAATGTTTCGTCGTCGAAAAAAAACATCAAGAATAAAGCAACTGGCTGAGTTTCTCTGGCCAGCTATCGGTTTTCGACGCTCGTCCAGATATGTCGGATACCGTCTCGCGCGGCTGAAGGGCTCTCCTTACAGTCTGGCGGCTGGCTTCGCATTTGGCGCCGCCGTTTCCTTTACGCCCTTGTTAGGCCTGCATTTTTTCATGGCCGCCCTGTTTGCCTGGATATTCCGGGCGAGTATTCTGGCGTCGGCCCTTGGCACTGTGGTGGGCAATCCGTGGACCTTTCCGTTTATCTGGACAATGCTCTATAAAATGGGCCGCTGGATGCTCGGTAACGACCCGGAGCACGCAAAATTTCCGGACGCCAGCCTCACAACCTTTTTTGAAGGTCTCTGGGCGGGGGACTGGGAGAGTGTCTCCCACATCTTTTTCGATGTCATTCACCCGATGTTGCTTGCCAGCCTGCCGGTCTCTATCCTTGTCTGGATTGCTTTTTTCTATCCATTGCAGGCATTGATCCGTAGATTTCAGGAGAAGAGGGCGCAGCTCATCATCACGGCGCAGGCACGAAAGTTAAACCGGCGGTTCAAAAACCGAAAGAAAATCGGAGTGAAGGATAAATGAAAAAGCTGAGATTGGGTGTGAATATCGATCATGTGGCAACCATTCGCAATGCGCGTGGCGGGGTTCACCCCGATCCCTTGCGCGCGGCACGCATCGCCGAGTCGGCGGGCGCAGATGGCATCACGGCCCATTTGCGGGAAGATCGCCGGCATATCAGTGATGGTGATATCACCCGCCTCGCACGGGAACTGACCATCCCGCTTAATTTCGAGATGGCGGCGACGGATGAAATGCTGTCGATCGCGCTCGACCATAAACCACATGCGAGTTGCCTGGTCCCGGAAAAGCGGGAGGAACGGACAACCGAAGGCGGACTTGATGTCGTCGGCGGCCATAACACGCTCAAGCGTTATATCGACAGCCTTAAAAATGCGAACATACGGGTATCCCTGTTTGTCGAGGCGGACCCGTTCCAGATGGAAGCCGCCCACAGGATCGGCGC